>CP052876.1:1547724-1857268 GCA_020881835.1 Kineosporiaceae bacterium SCSIO 59966 | reverse complement strand
GCCGGCGCGCAGCCGGCCCGCCGCGCCCACGCCGTCCCGGCGGGCCGCGTACCAGCCGGTGGCCAGCTTGGTCACCAGCGACACCGCCGCCAGGGCCAGCACCACGGGCAGCACCGGCAGCACCGCCCGTGGGTCGGTGGCCAGGCCGAACGCCACGAAGAACGTGGCTGCGAACAGGTCGCGCAGAGGGGAGAGCAGCGTCCGGGCCCGGTCCGCCATCGACGCGGGGATCGCGATCCCGACGAGGAAGGCGCCGACCGCGGCCGAGGCCCCCAGCGTCTGCGCCACCCCGGCCACGAGCAAGGTCAGCCCGAACAGCCGCAGCAGCACCTGCTCGTCGTCCGTGTGGGTGAGGAACCGCCCGAGCCGGTGACCGTGACGGTGCGCCGCAACGAGCACGACGAGCACGGCGCCGACCGCCAGGACGGCGCCGCCGACGGCCTGCACCGGCCCGCCACCGGCCAGCGCCACCGCGAGCAGCGGGAGGAACAGCGCCATCGCGACGTCCTCGAGCACGAGCACGGACAGCACCGCGGGCGTCTCCCGGTTCGCCAGGCGTCCCAGGTCGCCCAGCAGCCGCGCGACGATGCCCGACGAGGAGATCCACGTCACGCCGGCCAGCGCCAGCGCCCCCTGCCACGGCAGGCCGAGGAGCAGGCCGGCGACCAGCCCCGGCGGGGCGTTGAGAGCGAGGTCCACCAGCCCGGACGGCGTGTGCCGCCGCAGGCTCGCGACGAGCTCGGTGGCGGTGAACTCCAGTCCCAGGGTGAGCAGGAGCAGCACCACCCCGATCTCCGAGGCCACCTCGACGAACGGTTCCGCCGACTCCAGCGGGACGATCCCGCCCTCGCCGAAGGCGAGGCCGGCCAGCAGCACGAACGGGATCGGGGACAGCCCCAGCCGTCGGGCGAGCAGACCGAGCACCGACAGCCCGAGGAACAGGCCGCCGAGCTCGAGCAGCAACGCCGCGACGTCCCCCACCGGCGGCACCTCAGGCGTCGCCGGCGAGCAGCGCCCCCAGCTGCTCGAGTCCCTGCTCCGATCCGATCACGACGAGGACGTCGCCGGTGCGCAGCACGTCACCGGGCCCCGGGGAGGTGACGACGTCCGCGCCACGCACGATCGCCACGATCGAGCAACCCGTCCGGGTGCGGGCCTGGGTGTCGCCCAGCGGGCGGTCCACGAACGGGCTGCCGGGCCGGATCGCGAAGCGGCCCGACCGCAGTCCCGGGACCTCGCGGGACAGGTCGGCGAACCGCTCGGTCAGCCGGGGTGCGCCGAGGATGTCGGCGACGGCCTCCGCCTCGTCCCGGTCGAGCTGGAAGACGCCCTTGGCCCGGTCGGGATCCTTCGCGTCGTAGACGACGATCTCGACCGGGCCCTCCCGCTGGACGACGATGCCGAGCACCAGCCCCGACCGCGTCGTGAGCTCGTACCGGATGCCGACCCCTGGCAGCAGCGTCTCCACCAGATCCACGGTGGTCATCCTGCCAGCACCGGGCATTCCCAGGCCCCGCTCGGTGTTCTACCAGTTGACGCCGGTCGACAAGGCGTCGACCGCGACGTCGTGCGCGGAGGTGCAGGAGATGAACCTCAAGAGTCGGTGGCAGGACTGGGTAGCCCTGGTGGCCGGTCTGTACGCCGTGTTGTCGCCGATCTGGACGACGACCGAGGCCTCTGCTACCTGGACGATGGTCGGCCTGGGCGCCTTGCTGGCACTCGCAGCGGCCTGGTCCGTCGTCCGACCGGACGCAGTGGTGTCCGAGTGGACCCACGTGGCGCTCGGTGCGCTGCTCGTTCTCTCCCCCTGGGTGATGGGCTTCGCCAACCTGACCGGGCTGTCGTGGACAGCGTGGGTCACCGGCGCCGTCGCCGTCGTGATGGGGCTGTGGGCGCTGCCGGAGAGCCGCAGCGAGCACGTGAGGCAGGTGACGGCGCACTGACAGACGAACTGGCACACGAACTGACAGACGCACGGGCAGGTGAGTTGACGCCGTAGTCTGTGGGGTGTGGCTGCCGCGACCGAGACGTCTCGTTCCGCGGCCCTGGTGACCCTCGGGTGCGTCCGCAACGAGGTGGACTCCGAGGAGCTGGCCGGTCGGCTGGCACAGGCCGGGTGGCGCCTCGCGGCGGACCCCGCCGCCGCGGACGTCGTGGTGGTCAACACCTGCGGTTTCGTCGAGCAGGCGAAGAAGGACTCTGTCGACGCGCTGCTCGAGGCCGCCGGGCTCAAGGACGACGGCGCGAGTCGGACTCGCGCCGTCGTCGCTGTCGGGTGCCTGGCCGAGCGGTACGGCACCCAGCTGGCCGACGCGCTCCCCGAGGCGGACGCCGTCCTCGGCTTCGACTCCTACGCCGGGCTCTCCGACCACCTGGCCGCCGTCCTGCGCGGTGAGCGTCCGGCGTCCCACACCCCTGCGGACCGGCGGCGGCTGCTGCCGGTCGCCCCGGCCGAGCGGCAGGCCGGGCGGGCGGTGACCGGTGACCTCCCCGACGGGGTCGCACCCGCGTCCGGGCCGCGCGTCGTCCGGCGCCGGCTGGACGGGCGGCCGTGGGCGCCGCTGAAGCTCGCCACCGGCTGCGACCGGAGGTGCTCGTTCTGCGCGATCCCGGCGTTCCGGGGGGCGTTCGTGTCCCGGCGTCCGGCCGAGGTCCTCGACGAGGCGCGCTGGCTGGCCGGTCAGGGGGTTCGCGAGGTCTACCTGGTCAGCGAGAACTCGACCTCCTACGGCAAGGACCTCGGCGACGTCCGGCTGCTGGAGGCGCTGCTGCCCGAGCTCGCCGCCGTCGAGGGGCTGGAGCGGGTGCGGGTCTCCTACCTGCAGCCCGCCGAGGTGCGTCCCGGGCTGCTGGACGCGATGACCTCCGTGCCCGGCGTCGTCCCGTACTTCGACCTGTCCTTCCAGCACTCCTCGCCGACGGTGCTGCGGCGGATGCGCAGGTTCGGCGGCACGCAGGAGTTCCTCGGTCTGCTGGACGACGTGCGTCGCCGGGCACCGGAGGCGGGGGTGCGCTCGAACGTGATCGTCGGCTTCCCGGGGGAGACCGAGGAGGACCTCGCCGAGCTCGAGCGATTCCTGGTGGCAGCCCGTCTCGACGTCGTGGGCGTGTTCGGCTACTCCGACGAGGAGGGCACGGAGGCCGCCGGTCTCGACGGCAAGCTCGACGAGGCCGAGATCGCCGCCCGGGTGGACCACGTCTCCCGGCTGGTCGAGGAGCTCACCGCACAGCGGGCGGAGGAGCGGGTGGGCTCGCTGGTCGAGGTGCTCGTCGAGGAGGTCGAGGACGGCGAGCCGGTCGGCCGGGCGGCGCACCAGGGACCCGACGTGGACGGCGTGACCCGGCTGACCGGGCCGGTGCCGGTGGGCGACCTCGTCACCGCGCGCGTCGTCGGCAGCGAGGGCGTGGACCTGCTCGCCGAGCCGGGAGCCGGCGCGTGACCGCCGACCACGACCACCTCGCGGACGCCGCCACGGCGCCCAGCGCGTGGAACCTGCCGAACGCCCTGACCGTCGTCCGGATCGCGCTGGTGCCCCTGTTCGTCTGGCTGCTCGCGTACGACGGGGGCGACCAGACGGGGTGGCGACTCGGCGCCTGGGCCGCGTTCTCCGTCGCGATCCTCACCGACCGGGTGGACGGCGAGCTGGCGCGGCGGCGCAACCTCGTCACCGACTTCGGCAAGGTGGCCGACCCCATCGCCGACAAGGCGCTCATCGGCGCGGCGCTCGTCACGCTGTCCGTGCTCGGTGAGCTGCCCTGGTGGGTCACGGTCGTGATCCTGGCCCGGGAGCTGGGGATCACCGCCCTGCGCTTCGTGGTCATCCGGCACGGCGTGATGCCGGCCTCCAGCGGCGGGAAGATCAAGACCGTGCTGCAGGCCACGGCGATCGGGCTCTACCTGCTGCCCCTGCAGGAGTGGTTCGGTACCTGGGCCACCACGGTGGCGTGGTGGGTGATGCTCGCGGCCGTCGCGGTCACGGTGGCCACCGGGGTGGCGTACGTCTACGCGGCGCTGCAGCTGAGGCGGCACAGCGCCCGGACGGCGAGGAAGAAGGCCCGCCGCCAGAGCGGGACGTGACCGCGGTGACCGAGCCGGCGGACGTCGTCGCCGCCTGCCGGGCCGCCGGTCTCACCGTCGCGGTGGCCGAGTCGCTCACCGCCGGCCTGGTGGCCGCCCGGCTGGCCGACGTCCCTGGCGCCTCGGACGTGCTGCGCGGCGGGGTGGTCGCCTACGCCAGCGACCTCAAGGCCTCCCTGCTCGGCGTGGACGCCGGGCTGCTGCGCCGCGCCGGCGCCGTCGACCCGCAGGTGGCCACGCAGATGGCCCGCGGGGTGCGGGAGCGGCTCGGCGCCGACATCGGCGTCGCCACCACCGGCGTCGCCGGACCCGACCCCGCCGACGGCCGGCCGCCGGGCACGGTCTACGTCGCCGTCGCCACCGACCGCACCTCCCAGGTGCTCGGCGAGCACCTGCCCGGCGACCGTGCCGCCGTCCGTGCAGCCACCGTCGACCTCGCCCTCACGCTCCTCCTCACCACCGCCACCCGCCCGTAACGGCGCGATCTCTGGAGACTTTCCGGGGTGTCGACGCCGGTCGAGAGCACGGAAAGTCTCCAGAGATCGGACGGCGAGGGGTTGCGGTGGGTGCATATAGCACTACACAGAGTGAAACTCCAGTCTGGTGGAGTTGTCCGGATTGCTCCTAACGTCCGCCTGGCCGGTGGCGGACGGACCGCCGGGGGGCCGGCACCCACCAGGAGGTCCATGTGAGAAGCACAGTGCGGGTCCGGGCGGTCATCGCCGCCGTCGGGCTCGCGGCGCTGCTCGGCGCGCCGGTCGCTGCCGCCACCGCGGCACAGTCGGCGGCGCCGGACGAGCCACCGGGCGTCTCCCAGTCCCAGCGCCAGGCACCGGTCAAGGCCGCGCCCTCGGCCCGGGCGGTCCCCGGCCAGTACATCGTCGTCCTGGACGACGACGTGAGCCCCTCCGGCGTCCGGGCCGCCGCCGACCGGGCCCGCGGGCACGGCGCGACGGTGCAGCGCGAGTACCGGTCCGCGATCAAGGGGTACGCGGCGCGGATGACCCCCGCCCAGCTCGCCAGGGTGCAGGACGACCCGCAGGTGGCCTACGTCGAGGTGGACCAGGTCGTGCAGGCCAGCACGACGCAGAACGACGCCACCTGGGGCCTGGACCGGATCGACCAGCGCAACCTGCCGCTCAACGGCACGTACACGTACACGCCGACCGGCGCCGGCGTGAAGGCGTACGTCATCGACACCGGTGTGCGCGCCGGGCACACGGACTTCGGCGGCCGGGTGACCTCCGGCTACAGCGCCGTCAACGACGGCCGGGGCACCGACGACTGCAACGGGCACGGCACGCACGTGGCCGGCACCGTCGGGGGCTCGACCTACGGCGTGGCCAAGGGCGTCACGATCGTCCCCGTCCGGGTGCTGGACTGCCAGGGCAGCGGCACGAACTCCGGTGTCATCGCCGGCGTCGACTGGGTCACGGCGAACCGGTCCGGCCCGTCGGTGGCGAACATGAGCCTCGGCGGCGGTGCGTCGACCGCACTGGACGACGCCGTCAACCGGTCGATCTCGGCCGGCGTCACGTACGTGGTCGCCGCCGGCAACGACAACCAGAACGCCTGCAACAGCTCCCCGGCCCGGGTGCCGAACGCGGTGACCGTGGGCGCCACCACGAGCAGCGACGCCCGCGCGAGCTTCTCGAACTACGGCAGCTGTCTCGACGTGTTCGCCGCCGGCAGCTCGATCACCTCCGCGTGGCACACCTCGAACACCGCGACGAACACCATCAGCGGGACGTCGATGGCCAGCCCGCACGTCGCCGGCGTGGCCGCCCTCTACCTGCAGGGCAGCACCGGCGCGAGCCCCGCCACCGTGACCGACGCGATCACCAGCACCGCCACGACGGGGGTGCTCACCGGGATCGGTTCCGGCTCGCCGAACCGGCTGGTGTACTCGCCGCTGACCGGGTCCGGGGGCGGCGGCGGCACGCCCGCACCGTCCGGGTGCGACGCCACCACGGCCACCTACACCGGCACGCTGTCCGGCAGGGGTGACTACGACATCCAGCCGAACGGCACCTACTACTCCTCGGGGACTTCCGGCACCCACGTCGGCTGCCTCACCGGCCCGTCCAGCGCCGACTTCGACCTGTACCTGTACAAGTGGAACGGGTCGCGCTGGGTGGTCGTCGCCCGTAGCGAGTCGGTCACGTCGACGGAGACGATCAGCTACTCGGGCACCGCCGGCTCGTACTACTGGGAGGTGTACTCCTACTCCGGCTCGGGCTCCTACACCCTGGAGACGGCCCGGCCGTAGCCACCTGCGCAGTCGGCAGTTCCTGTGCGGCTCAGCTCCCGGAACACCGTTGGTGCTCCGGGAGTTGAGCCGTACGTGGTACCGAACCGTGCTCACCCAGCGGACCGCGCGCTCACCGTCCCCCCGTCGGGGTACCGTGGTGCCGATCCGGCAGGCAAGAAGCCCGGGGAGGGGAGGCGTGTCGTGGTCCTGCTCCGTCGCGAGATCGGCGACGTCCTCCGCGACGCTCGCCAGCGCCAGGGTCGCACCCTGCGCGAGGTGTCGTCCGCCGCGCGTGTCTCCCTCGGCTACCTCTCGGAGGTCGAGCGCGGGCAGAAGGAGGCCTCCTCGGAGCTGCTGTCCTCGATCTGCGGCGCACTCGACGTCCCCATGTCGATCGTGCTGCGTGAGGTGACCGAGCGGGTGGCCCTCAGCGAGGGCACTGACCTGCAGCCGCTGTCCGTACCGGACACGGTCCCGGTCGACCTGGCGGACGGGATGGCCTCTGGTGGTCTTGTCGGTGCCGGCGTCCCCTGAGCCCGGCAGTCCCTGAGCCCCGGCAGTCCCTGAGCCCCGGCCGTCCGTGAGCCCGGCTACTCGGCGGGACCGCCCGGCAGCGGTCCCTCCTGGCAGCGCGGGCAGTAGAACGCGACCCGCTCCTGCGGCGCCGCACCGAGCGGCGCCACCCGCACCGTCGTCCCGCACCGGCGGCACGGCCGCCCTGCCCGCGCGTGCACGTACTGCCGCCTGCCCGGCCGGCTGTCCCCGGTCGTGGTCTGGAGCGCCGACCGGGCGCTGAGCGCGATCATGTCGCGAACCCGGTCGACCACCACCCGCGGGTCGGCCAGCGAGCCGACCGGCGTCCACGGGGTGACGCCGAGCACGAACAGCACCTCGGCCATGAAGAACGTCCCCACGCCGGCCAGCACCCGCTGGTCCAGCAGCGCCTCCCCGACCGGGCGCCCCGGGTCGGCGGCCAGGTTCGCCGCCGCGGTCGCCGCGTCCCAGGTCGGACCGAGGACGTCGGGGCCGAGGTGGCCGACGAGCGTCTCCTCCTCGGCGGTCGCCACCAGGTCCAGCATGCCGAGGTCGTGGCCGACCGCCGTCCACTCCCGGTTCGCCAGCACGGCCCGGACGCCGGACGCCGGCCCGCCCGCTGCCCGTCCCTGCCCGGTGCGGTGGACGTGCCACGAGCCGTCCATCCGCAGGTGGCTGTGCAGCGTCACCGCAGGTGCGCCCGGGGCTGCCGCGATCCGCACCAGGACGTGCTTGCCGGTGCTGGCCACCGCGTCGACCCGGCGCCCGGTCAGGTTCACCGTGGCCAGCGAGGGCCAGCGCAGGTCGACGCGCACCAGCTCGCGCCCGGCCAGCGCCTGGTCGAGGCGCCGCGCGGTGCGCCAGACGACGTCTGCCTCGGGCATCTCGCCTCACCCCTCCGGTGTGCTGGGCGGCCCCGTGCCGGGCGGCCGCTCCTGCGGGCTGGCCCCGCCGAAACCCGGTGACCATCGTCCCTGGACCCCCGCCGCCGCCGCGGCGCAGGGTGGGGGCATGGACATCTCGCAGCTGGAGCACGTCGCCCGGGCCATGGTCGCTCCGGGCAAGGGCATTCTCGCGGCGGACGAGTCGAGCCCGACGATCGCCAAGCGGTTCGCGGCGGTCTCGGTCGCGTCGACCGAGGAGAACCGCCGCGCCTACCGGGAGCTGCTCTTCACCACCCCCGGCCTGGGCGAGCACATCGGCGGGGTCATCCTCTTCGACGAGACCCTGCGGCAGCAGACCTCGGACGGCGTCCCGATGGCCACCGTCATCGAGCGCGCCGGGATCGTCCCCGGGATCAAGGTGGACAAGGGGGCCAAGGCGCTCGCCGGGTTCCCCGGTGAGCGGGTCACCGAGGGCCTGGACGGCCTGCGGGACCGGTTCGCCGAGTACGTCGAGATGGGCGCCCGGTTCGCCAAGTGGCGGGCGGTGATCGACGTCTCGCCCGACGTCCCCACGCCGTTCGGCGTCCACGCCAACGCCCACGCGCTGGCCCGCTACGCGGCGCTGGCCCAGGAGGCGGGGCTGGTACCGGTCGTCGAGCCGGAGGTGCTGATGGACGGCGACCACTCGATCGAGCGGTGCGCGGAGGTCACCGAGGAGGTGCTGGCTGCCGTGTTCAGCCAGCTGCACGCCCACCGGGTGGTCCTCGAGGGCATGGTGCTCAAGCCCAACATGGTCATCTCCGGGTTGCAGGCCGAGCACCGGGCCGGACCCCAGGAGGTCGCCGAGGCGACGCTGCGGGTCATGCTGCGGCACGTGCCGGCGGCTGTCCCCGGCATCGCGTTCCTGTCCGGCGGGCAGACCGAGCCCGAGGCCACCCACCACCTGTCGCTGATGAACCGGATCGGCGGTGCGCCCTGGGAGCTGAGCTTCAGCTACGGCCGCGCGCTGCAGCAGACCGCACTGCGCACCTGGGCCGGTCGGCCGGAGAACGTCGCGGCCGCCCAGCAGGCGCTGCTGCGGCGAGCCCGGCTCAACGGGCTCGCGCGCTCGGGCCGGTACGACCCGGCGGACGAGGCCGCCTGACGGCGAGCGCTCCACCCAGGAGCCGCGTGCCGCGAGTCCCGGGCGCAGGGTCGAGCCGGGGTCAGGCCCGCAGCCGCAGTCCGCGCGGAGTGGCGTGGAACCCGGCGGCCTCCAGCGCGCCCGCCAGCGGATGGCCCCCGGTGAGCACGCCCTCACCGTCGGTGCGCTGGACGGTGAGCCGGCCCAGCGCGCCGTCCCGGACGGCGCGGGCGAGGGCGTCCGCGGCGGCCCGCAGCTCGCCCGGGTCCTCGCTCCAGGTGAGCAGGGAGCGGCCGCCGCGCTCGACGTACAGGACCAGCCGGCCGTCGACGAGGACGACGAGCGCGCCGGCCTTGCGGCCCGGCTTGTGCCCGGTGCTCAGCGACTGCTCGCGCTCGGGCCACCCCAGCGCCGCGCCGTAGGGGTTGGCCGGGTCCGCCGCCGCCAGGACGACGGCACCCGCCGACAGGACGACGGCACCCGCTGCCGGGTCGGCACTTGCCACCGCGTCGGTGTCTGCCCCGGCCCGCAACCGGTCCACCGCCCCGGCGGTGGCGAACTGGGCCGCGCCGAGACCCTCGACGAAGTAGCCGCGCCGGACCCGGCCCGCCTCCTCCATCGCGGCCAGCACCCGGTACACCCCGGCGAACCCTCCGGAGATCCGCTCCGCGGCCACGGCGCCGCGGGTCAGCACCCCGTGCCGGTCGAGCAGCACCTCGGCGGTCGCGTGTGCCCGCGACGTCGCGTCACCGGACACGGCGGGCAGCGCCGACCAGCGGCCCGCGGCCGACGGTGGGCCCTGCCGGCTCGGCAGGGCCGGACGCCGCGCGTACCGGGCCCGGGGCGCGGGCCGCCGGCCTCGGTGCGCCGTGCGGCCCCCGGACAGCCGGGCCCGCAGCGGCGCGAGGGTGTCGTTGGTCAGGTACCCGGCCCACAGCAGGTCCCACAGCACCTCGGTGAGCGCGGCGTCGTCCGTGGACCCCACCGCGTCGGACAGCCCCCGGAAGAAGTAGGCACCGCCCCCGGCGAGAGCGTCGAGCACCGCCCGGTGCGCCGGACCCGGGTCGAAGGCGTCGTCGGGCCCGGGCAGGGTGAGCGCCGCCGTCTCGGCCAGGTGCAGCGACACCCACCCGTCGTGCCCGGGCAGCGCGCCGTGCCCGCACCACAGCACCTCCCCGGCGGCGGTCAGCTCGTCGAGCATCGCGGGGGAGTACCCCTGCACCCGCGACGGCAGGACCAGCGTCTCCAGGGCGCTGGCCGGCAGCACCGCCCCCGCGAGCTGCTCGGCGACTCGCAGCACGCTGTCCACCCCGCGCAGCCGGCCGCGGCTGGTCGACCCGACGCCCTGCCAGGCGGGCAGGAACCGGGCCAGTGCCCGCGGCGGCACCGGCTCGACCTCGGCCCGCAACGCCGCCAGCGACCGGCGGCGCAGCACCCGCAGCACCTCGGCGTCGCACCAGTCGACCGCGCCAGGGTGCTCCTCCAGGGTGCGCCGGGACTCCGGCGGCAGCAGCTCGCCGGAGACGACCCGGCCGGCCCGCTCCAACCGGGCCAGCGCGTCGGTCACGACGGCGACGCCGACACCGAGCCGCGCCGCGACCGCGGCCGCGGTAAACGGCACGTGGGTGCGCGCGTAGCGGGCCACCAGGTCGGCGACCGGGTCGGCGACCGGCGCGGTGAACGCCTCCGGCACCCCCACCGGCAGGGGGACGCCGAGCGCGTCCCGCAGCCGCCCGGCGTCCTCGACCGCCGCCCACCGGTCCTGGCCCGCGACCCGGACCTGGATCACCCGGCGGGTGGTCGCCAGCCCGGTGAGCCACCGCACGACGTCCGCGCCGGCGACCGACCGGCTGGCCACCTCCTGCGTGCTGAGCGGGCCGAGCACCCGCAGCAGGTCGGCGACGTCCTCGGCGTCCCGGGACCGACGTTCGGGGGCCAGCCGCTGGAGCTCGGCGTGGGTGCGTTCGACCGCCGCCGGGTCCAGCAGGTCCGCCAGCGCCGCTCCCTCGCCGCGGCCGAGCAGCTCGGCGAGCAGGGACGGGTCGAGCGCCAGCGCCGCGGCCCGCCGCTCGGCCAGCGGGGAGTCGCCCTCGTAGAGGAACTGTGCGACGTAGCCGAACAGCAGGGACCGGGCGAACGGTGAGGGCTGGTCGGTCGTCACCTCGACCACCCGGACCCGGCGCGCGGCGAGGTCGCGCATGAGCGCGACCAGACCGGGGACGTCGAAGACGTCCTGGAGCACCTCGCGCACCGCCTCCAGCACGATCGGGAACGACGGGTAGCGGCTGGCGACCTCGAGCAGCTGCGCGGCCCGCTGCCGCTGCTGCCACAGCGGCTGACGGCGGTCGGGTCGCCGGCGTGGCAGCAGCAGGGCCCGGGCGGCGCACTCACGGAACCTGGCAGCGAACAGAGCCGACCCGCCGAGCTGCTCGGTGACGAGCTGCTCGACCTCCTCGGGCGCCAGCAGCAGGGAGTCCACGACGTCGGGCACCGAGCCGTCCTCCAGGTCGAGGTCGGGCAGGCGCAGCACGATCCCGTCGTCGGCGGGCATCGCCTGCACGTCGACGCCGTGCCGCTCACGCATCCGAGCCGCCACCGCCAGCGCCCACGGTCCGTGCACCTGCGCGCCGAGAGGGGAGTGGACCACGACCCGCCAGTCGCCCAGCTCGTCGCGGAAGCGCTCCACCACGACGGTCCGGTCGTCCGGCACGTGCCCGGTCGCCTCGGCCTGCTCGGCGAGGTAGGCCAGGAGGTTGTCGGTCGCCCACTCGTCCAACCCGGCCGCACCGACCCGCGCCCGCGCGGCCTCGTCGTCCAGGGACAGCACCTCCCGGACGAAGCCGCCGAGGGCGCGGCCCAGCTCGGCCGGCCGGCCGAGGGCGTCCCCGTGCCAGAACGGCAGCTTGCCCGGCTGCCCGGGTGCCGGGGTGACGAGCACCCGGTCGTGGGTGATGTCCTCGATCCGCCACGTGCTCGCGCCGAGGGTGAACACGTCCCCGACCCGCGACTCGTAGACCATCTCCTCGTCGAGCTCACCGACCCGCCGGCCCGGCCCCTCGCCGGTGGCGAGGAAGACGCCGTACAGCCCCCGGTCCGGGATGGTCCCGCCGCTGGTCACCGCGAGCCGCTGGGCGCCGGGGCGCCCGGAGAGCACCCCGGTGACCCGGTCCCACACGATTCGCGGGCGCAGCTCGGCGAACTCGTCGCTGGGGTAGCGCCCGGACAGCATGTCGAGCACGGACTCCAGGACGCCGCGGGTGAGGCTGGCGAACGGCGCCGCCCGGCGCGTCGTCTCCAGCAGGTCATCCACCGTCCAGTCGTCCATCGCCGTCATCGCCACCACGTGCTGGGCGAGCACGTCGAGCGGGGTCGCCGGCACCCGCAGCGCCTCGATCTGGCCGGAGCGCATCCGCTCGGCGACGACCGCGGTCTGCACGAGGTCGGCGCGGTACTTCGGGAAGACCACCCCCCGGCTGACGGCGCCGACCTGGTGACCTGCGCGCCCGACCCGCTGCAGGCCGCTGGCCACGCTCGGCGGGGACTCCACCTGGACGACGAGGTCCACGGCTCCCATGTCGATGCCGAGCTCGAGGCTCGAGGTGGCGACCACCGCCGGCAGCCGGCCGGACTTCAGCTCCTCCTCGATGAGGGTGCGCTGCTCCCTGGACACCGACCCGTGGTGGGCGCGGGCCAGCACCGCCGGGGCACCGGTCGACGCCCCGGCCTGCGCCATCACCTGCGCGGGCGCCGTCTCACCCGGGGCCGGCAGCCGCTGCCCCTGCCGCTCGGCCCACACCTCGTTGAGCCGGGCAGTGAGCCGCTCGGCCAGGCGGCGGGAGTTGGCGAACACCAGTGTCGAGGAGTGCGCCGCGACGAGGTCGACCACCCGCTCCTCGACGTGGGGCCAGATCGACGTCCGCCGCTCGGGCCCGGCGGCCGGGCCGGTGAGGTCGTCGGTGACCTGGCCGAGCTCGCCCATGTCCGGCACCGGGACGACGACGTCCACCTCGATCCGCTTGTCCGCCGGGGGCTGGACGACCACCACCCGCCGTCCGCCCGCCGTCCCGTCACCGGGCGGGCGGGCGCCCCCGAGGAACCGGGCCACCTCCTCGACCGGACGTACCGTCGCGGACAGCCCGATCCGCTGCGCCGGGCGTTCCAGGCGCGCGTCCAACCGCTCGAGGGACAGCGCCAGGTGCGCGCCCCGCTTCGACCCGGCGAGCGCGTGCACCTCGTCGACGATGACCGTCTCCACCCCGGCGAGCACCTCACGCGCCCGGGAGGTGAGCAGCAGGAACAGCGACTCCGGGGTGGTGATCAGCACGTCCGGAGGGGTCCGGGTGAGGGCGCGTCGCTCGTCAGCGGGGGTGTCCCCGGAGCGCAGGGCGACCCGGACCTGCGGCACCTGCTGGCCCAGCCGGGCCGCCGCGTGTTGGATCCCCGTCAGCGGCGCTCGCAGGTTGCGCTCGACGTCGGTGGCCAGCGCCTTGAGCGGGGAGACGTACAGCACCCGGCAACGGTGCTCCCGGTCGGTGGGCGCGTCGGCGGTGACGACCCGGTCCAGGGCCCACAGGAACGCCGACAGCGTCTTGCCCGACCCGGTCGGGGCGACGACCAGCGCGTGGTCGCCGCCGGCGATCGCCGCCCACGCCCCCTCCTGAGCCGGGGTGGGCGCCGCGAACGCCCCGCGGAACCACTCGCGGGTCGCCGGGGAGAACCGGTCCAGGACGTCGGGCACCCGCCGATTGTCGCCTCCGGCACCGACAGTGCGCCCCGCTGCCCGGGTGGGCCGCGCCGCCGTGCGATCCTGCCGTGGTGCGGCACTCCGACTTCTGGCGGCTCATGGACGACGAGTTCGGCCCCGAGTACGCCCGGACCCTGGCCGGGGACCAGGTGATCGCCGGCCTCGGCGAGCGCACCGCCCGCCAGGCCCTCGAGGACGGCGTCCGGCCCCGGGACGTGTGGGCGGCGGTCTGCGAGCACATGCACGTGCCCGCCGACCGGCGGTTCGGGCGCGACCCGCGCGCCGCGCGCAGGTGAGCACCCAGGAGCGTTCGGCCGAGGCCGCGCAGGCCCGGCTCGCCCTCGTGCAGACCCGCACGGTGCGGGTGCTCGTCACCAGCCAGGTCCTCGGCGGCGTCGGGGTGGCCAGCGGTATCGCCGTCGGCGGCCTGCTCGCCGAGCAGGTGTCCGGGTCGACGTCCCTGGCCGGGTTCGCCCAGACCTTCACCGTGCTCGGGGCCGCCCTGCTCGCGCTGCCGCTGGCCCGGGCAGCGGACCGGCTGGGACGCCGCGGGGCCCTCGCCCTGGGCTACGGCCTCGGCCTGCTCGGTGCCGCGCTCGCCGTCGTCGCCGGCGTGGTCTCCTCCTTCCCGCTGCTGCTCGTGGCCGCCGCCCTGTTCGGCGGCGGGACGGCGTCCAACCTGCAGGCCCGGTACGCCGCCACCGACGCGTCCTCCGCGGCCACCCGCGGGCGCGCCCTGTCCGTCGTCGTCTGGGCCACCACGATCGGCGCCGTCGCCGGCCCGAACCTGTCCGGCGTCGGCGGCCGGCTCGGCGTGTCGCTGGGCCTGCCGTCCCTCGTCGGCCCGTACCTGTTCTCGGTCGTCTCGTTCCTCACCGCCGCACTGGCGATCGGTCTGCTGCTGCGCCCCGACCCGTTGCACGCGGCGCGTGCGGCCCACCAGGCCAGCGGTGTCGTGCCGCACCGGCCACGTCCGAGCCTGCGGGAGACGCTGCGCACCGTGCAGGCCGCTCCGCGTGCCCGGCTCGGGATGGCCGCCGTCGCGGTCGGCCACGCGGTGATGGTCGGGGTGATGGTGATGACGCCGGTGCACCTGAACCACCACGGGGCCTCGCTGACCGTCGTCGGGGTCGTCATCAGCGTGCACGTGGCCGGGATGTACGCGCTGAGCCCGGTGATGGGCTGGCTGTCCGACCGGCTCGGGCGGGTGCAGACGATCGTCATCGGTCTGGCGGTCCTCGCCGTCTCCGTGCTGCTCGGCGCGCTCGCCGCCCCGGGTGACCACCTGGCGCTGGGAGTCTCGCTGTTCCTGCTCGGCCTCGGCTGGTCCGGCACGCTCGTCGGCGGGTCGACGCTGCTGTCCGAGTCGGTCCCCGTCGCCGCCCGCACCGGTGTGCAGGGCGCCTCCGACCTCGTCATGGGGCTGGCGGGGGCCGCCGCGGGGGCCCTGGCCGGGCCCGTGCTCGCCGCCGGCGGCTACCCGGTGCTGACACTGGCTGCCGGGGTGCTGCTCGTCCCGGTGGCCGTGCTGGCTCTGCGCCGGGTCGGAGACCGACCTACAGCACTGCTTTGAGGAAGTCCTTGGTCCGCTGCTCCTGCGGGGCCGAGAACATCACGTCCGGCGGGGCGTCCTCGATGATCCGACCATGGTCGAACATCAGCACCCGGTGGGAGACCTCCTGGGCGAACTGCATCTCGTGGGTGACGATGAGCATCGTGATGTCGGTCGTCTGTGCGATGTTGCGCAGCACGTTGAGCACGTCGCCGACGAGCTCGGGGTCAAGAGCGGAGGTCACCTCGTCGAGCAGCAGGATCTCCGGGTCCATCGCCAGTGCGCGGGCGATCGCGACCCGCTGCTGCTGACCGCCGGACAGCCGGGTGGGGTGCTCGTCGACCTTGTCCCCCAGCCCGACCAGGTCCAGCAGCTCCTTGCCGCGGGTCACGGCCTCCTCCTTGGACTGGCCCAGGACGTGGATGGGCGCCTCGACGATGTTCTCGATCACCGTCATGTTCGGGAACAGGTTGAACTGCTGGAACACCATCCCGATTCGCTGGGCGATCCTCGCCACGTCCTTCGGCTTGCGACGGACGCGCCGTCCGTTGCGCTGCTCGTAGGTGAACGGCTCGCCGTCGATGTAGATGTAGCCGTCGGTCAGGTCCTCCAACGTCATCACGAGCCGCAGGATCGTCGTCTTGCCGGACCCGCTGGGCCCGATCAGGGTCACTCGCTCGCCCTTGTCGACCTGGAAGTTCAGTCCGTCGAGCACAGTGGTGCGACCGAACCTCTTGACGACGTCGTCGAACGTGATGACGGGAGTGCCGGAATCAGTAGCGGGCAAGACGTGCCTCCAGTTTCCGCAGGCCCACGGACGTGGGGTAGCTGGCGGCCAGGAAGATGAGGCCTGCCAGCGTGAAGGCCTCGATGTACACGAAGGTGCGGGATCCGTACAGCTCGGCCCGAGCAACCATCTCGAGCACCGAGATCACGATGAGGAACGGCGTGTCCTTGAACATCGAGATCACCCACGTCCCGAGCGCGGGCAGCGTGGTGCGCAGCGCCTGCGGGATGACGATCCGCACCCAGGTGCGCCGCCGCGGCAGCGACAGCGCGGTCGCGGCCTCCCACTGGCCCTTCGGGACGGCGTCGATCCCGGAGCGGTACACCTCGGCCATGTACGTGGCGTAGTGCACCCCGAGGACGCCGATCCCGATCCACAGCGGCGGCCAGGTCGGGAACGTGTAGTAGACGAAGAGCAGCTGGATGACGATCGGCGTCATCCGGATGAACTCCATCACGGCGTGCACCGGCTTGGCGACCACCGCCGGGGCCGACCGGCGCATGACGGCGACCACCAGTCCGAGTACAGCGGCGATCGCGGACCCGACCACGGTTGCCAGCAGTGTCACCTCGACGAAGGACTCGAGCAGCATCGGGAGCACCTCGGCGGCGCGCTCCCAGCTCCAGATGTCACCCATCACGTCACCTCGCCCGCGTGCGCAGCCGGGTCCCGTGGCCGGAAGACGTCACGTAGCGGCGGACCGGTGCCGAGCCGGTTCTTCGCCCGGATCTCCAGCGCGTTGGCCAGCAGCACGATCAGGTAGGCGATCGCGAAGTACATCACCATCCCGACGCCGTAGGAGAAGAACGTGTCGTTGGTCCGCTGGCGCAGCTGCTCGGTGACGAACGTGATGTCGTGCATGAGGATGACGTAGGCGACCGCGGTGCCCTTGAGCAGCATCACCGCGAGGTTGCTCAGGGACGGGATCATGATGGCCCACGCCTGCGGCCAGATGACTTTCCTCATCCGCCGCACCGGCGACAGGCTGAGGGCCACCGCCGCCTCCCACTGGCCCTTGGGAACCGAGTTGATCGCCCCGCGCACCACCTCGGCGCCGTAGGCGCCGTAGTTCAGGCCCAGGGCGAGGACGCCGGTGAACAGCGAGGTCAGCGTCAGGCCGAGCTGGGGCATCACGTAGAACAGCCAGAACAGCTGCACGAGCAGTGAGGTGCCGCGGAAGAACTCGATGAGCACCCGGGCCGGGCCGCGCACCACCGGGCTGTGGTGGCGCGCGGCCAGGCCCAGGACCACTGCGATGACGAATGCCAGCGTGGCACCGCCGACGGTCAGCTGCAGGGTGACGAGCAACCCGTCAGCCAACCTCGGCAGCATCGTCTCCAGTGCGGTGAGGTTGTCGCTCATGGTGTCGGGTGCCTACCCGATCTCGCCGGCGCAGAGCTCCTCGGTGGTGAACTCCCCGGTCGGCCGCTCCTCGGCGGTGAAGCCCCAGTCACCGACGACGTCGAGGTAGGTCTCCTCGTCGCCCACGATCTCCGCGAGGTGCTCGTTGTAGGCGTCGCGCAGCTCCTCGTCCTCCTGGCGGAAGACGGTGCCGCCGGCGCCGTACTGCTCGACGCCGTCGATCTCGGCGACGAACGACTCGGTGACCTCGACGGCGTCCGTGCCGGAGTTCTCCACCATCCAGTTCAGTGAGATCCCGGTCAGGGCGAAGACGTCCGCGCGGCCGCTCGTCACGGCGTCCATGCCGTCCTGCGGGTTGCCGACCAGAACCGGCTCGATGCCGAGGTCGTTCGCGTAGTCGGCCTCGATCGCCCCGCGCATGGCGGCCATCGTGACGTCGGACTCGCCGATCGACTGCATGTCCGTGAGGTCGTGCGGGTTGCCGGCCTCGACGAGCAGGGCGGTCGTGTACTGGAACTCGGGGTCGGAGAACAGCGCCTGCTCGCACCGCTCCGGCAGGATCGACATGCCGGCGGCGACGATGTCGAAGCGGCCGGCGTTCAGGCCCTGGATGAGCTGGCCGAACTCGGCCTGCACACCCTCGACGTTGTCGATGCCCAGCTCGCCCCAGATGCGCTCCTGGAGGGCGACCGAGGCACCCACCAGCTCGCCCTCGTCGTTCGTGAAGCTGTACGGAGCCTCACCGGCGAAGCCCACGGTGATGGTGCCGGCCTCCTGCAGCTCGGCGAGGCGGCCCTCGCCGCCCTCGGCGGTGCCGTTGCCGTCGCCGCTGTCTCCGCAGGCGGCGAGCACCAGAGCCAGCGCTCCACCGGTCACTGCCATCACGCCGCGGCGGCGTGTTCGTGCGCTCATCATGGTCCCTTCGGTTTGAACGAGGCACGGCCTCCCGTCACGCGCGACGGTCGCGCGCACCGGACGGATGTCGCCCCGAATGGTCATGGGCGGGTTGACCGTAGGCGGTGCCCCCGCGCCCTCCCAAGTCGGCGAAGACCGGCGACGGGACGTCTCCAGGGGTGGCCGTCCGCCGCGTGACCTGCGGGTTTGGTACGTGAACGTGGGGGGCCGTCGCAGAGGATGATCGTTACCGAATAGTGACCGACGGACACGGTCTGGTGGGTCGAAGCCGCGTCCAGGGGCGGACCGGGAAACGCCTTCGCGGGATGTCGGGCCCCGGGGTTAGGGTGCGGAACCGTGCGACCACCCGTCGAGGCGAGCAGCGAGGCCAGACCTGCCGGGGCCGGTTCACCACCTCCGTCCGGGGACGCCGACGTGCTCATCGAGGCCCGGAACCTGACCAAGCGGTTCGGCGACTTCACCGCCGTCGACGGGATCGACGTCCGGGTTCATCGCGGCGAGGCGTTCGGCTTCCTCGGGCCGAACGGCGCCGGGAAGTCCTCGACGATGCGGATGATCGGCTGCGTGTCCCCGCCGTCCGGTGGTGACCTGCGGATCCTCGGGATGGACCCGCGCACCGACGGGCCCGCCATCCGCGCCAGGCTCGGCGTCGTCCCGCAGCGGGACACCCTCGACGAGGAGCTGACGGTCGAGGAGAACATCCTCGTCTACGGCCGCTACTTCGGGCTGCCCCGCGCCCTGGTGCGTGAGCGCGCCCGTGAGCTGCTCGAGTTCGCCCAGCTCACCGAGCGTGCCGGCGCCAAGGTGGAGCCGCTGTCCGGCGGGATGAAGCGGCGGCTGACGATCGCGCGGTCACTCGTCAACGCCCCGGAGATCCTCCTGCTCGACGAGCCGACCACCGGGCTCGACCCGCAGGCCCGGCACGCCCTGTGGGACCGGCTGTTCCGACTCAAGCGCTCCGGCGTCACCCTGGTGCTCACCACGCACTACATGGACGAGGCGGAGCAGCTGTGCGACCGGCTCGTCGTCATGGACCGCGGCCGGATCGTCGCCGAGGGCTCTCCGCGCTCGCTCATCGAGCAGTACTCGACCCGGGAGGTGCTCGAGCTGCGGTTCGCCGTCGACGACCACGCCCCGCTCGCCGCCGCCGTCGACGGTCTGGCCGAGCGGGTCGAGGTGCTGCCCGACCGGCTCCTGCTCTACACCGACGACGGCGACGCCGCCACCGCTGCCCTGCACCAGCGCGGCATCGAGCCGCTGTCGAGCCTGGTGCGCCGCAGCACGCTGGAGGACGTCTTCCTGCGGCTCACCGGTCGGACCCTGGTCGACTGATGAGCGCCCCGACCCTGCCCGCGCGCGGAACCGCCGCGGCCGTCGTCCACCGCCCCGGGAGGATGTGGCCGCGGGCGCTGTCCTACTGGCTGCTGAACTACCGGCGGACCTGGCGCGGGTCGGTGGTGTCGAGCTTCCTCACCCCGCTGCTGTTCCTCGCCGCGATGGGCTTCGGGCTGGCCACCCTCGTCGACCGCGGCCCGAACGACGCGCTGGGGGTCCCGTACGTCTCCTTCATCGCCCCCGGGGTCCTCGCCGCCACCGCGATGCAGACCGCCGTGGGGGAGTCCACGTTCAGCGTCATGGGCGCGATCAAGTGGCAGCGGCAGTACCACGCCATGCTCGCCGGCCCGATGGGTGTCACCGACGTGCTCGTCGGCCACCTCGTCTACGTCGCGCTGCGGGTGCTGGTGACCAGCGCGGTGTTCCTCCTCGTCGCCGGGGCCCTCGGGGTGCTCCTGTCATGGTGGGTGGTGCTCGCCCTGCCGGTCGCCGTCCTCACCGGGATGGCCTTCGCGACCCCGGTGTTCGCGTTCGCCGCCACCACCGAGTCCGACGCCGGGTTCAACGTGCTGTTCCGGTTCGTCGTCATGCCCCTGTTCCTGTTCTCCGGCACGTTCTTCCCGATCAGCCAGCTGCCCGGCGTTCTGCAGCCGGTCGCCTGGTTCACCCCGCTGTGGCACGGGGTGTCGGCGAGCCGGGCGCTGTCCCTGGGGACCGCGGAGGTGCTGCCGGTGCTCGGTCACGTGCTCGTCCTGGCGGTGTGGACGGCGGGCGGCTTCCTCCTCGCCCGGCGCGCCTTCCGCTCGCGGCTGGAGGTGTGAGGTGAGCGTCCCGGTCGCCACCCGGCTGGCCCGCGCCGTCCCACTGCCCGCCGGGGCCGGGATGGCCCGCACCCTCGTCGAGCGCAACCTGCGCGCCTTCCGGCACGGCTGGATCACCTTGGTGTCCGGGTTCTTCGAGCCGGTCTTCTACCTGTTCTCCCTCGGGGTGGGGCTCGGCTCCCTCGTCGGC
The DNA here is from genome assembly GCA_020881835.1 of Kineosporiaceae bacterium SCSIO 59966. NCBI lineage: Bacteria > Bacillati > Actinomycetota > Actinomycetes > Kineosporiales > Kineosporiaceae > Kineosporiaceae bacterium SCSIO 59966. Next base: position 1,836,692 of record CP052876.1, on the reverse strand, counting down.
GCCGTGACGACCGACTCCGGCGCCGAGGTGCCCTACGCCGCGTTCGTCGCCCCGGCGCTGCTTGCCGCCTCGGCGATGAACGGCGCGGTCTACGACTCCACTTTCAACGTCTTCTTCAAGCTGAAGTACGCCAAGCTCTACGACTCGGTGCTGGCCACCCCGCTCGGTCCGCGTGACGTCGCGGTCGGGGAGATCAGCTGGGCGCTGCTGCGCGGCCAGGTGTACGCGGTGGCGTTCCTCGTCGTCGTGGCGGTGGCGGGTCTGGTCGAGTCCTGGTGGGCGTTGCTCGCGCTGCCCGCCGCCACCCTCATCGGGTTCGCGTTCGCCGGCGTCGGCATGGCCGCGACGACGTTCATGCGCAGCTGGGTCGACTTCGACTACGTCCAGCTCGCCATCCTGCCGATGTTCCTGTTCTCCGCGACGTTCTTCCCGCTGTCGACGTACCCGGACTCGCTCCAGCTCGTCGTGCAGGCCACGCCGCTGTACCACGGGGTGGCGCTCGTGCGCGACGTCATGATCGGCCAGCTGCACGTCGGCCTGCTCGGCCACGTCGCGTACCTCGTCGTCATGGGGCTGGTCGGGTTCTACGTCACCGGCCGGCGGCTGGAGCGGCTGCTGCTGTCCTGAGAGGGGACCGGCGCCGGTCGGTGCAGGACGGCCGAGGAGGGCCGGACGACGAGGGGCCCGTCCTCGTCGGCAGTGGCGGTGCCGTCGACGACGAGGGTGAAGCCCTCGGGCTCGGCAGGGGGGTAGGCGAGGGTGACGTCGGGGCGGGCGCCGGCGTTGGCGCGGGTCCGGCGTCCGGGCTCGGCCACCCGCAACCCGGCTGCGGTGAGCTCGGGGACGACGGCGACCACGTGCACCCGGGCGTCGTCGGAGACCGTCATGAGATAGGCCCACGGGCGGTCGGCGAGCGCTTCGGCGAGGTCCTCGAGCGGGACGGGGATGGTCACCCGGCCACTGTAGGCACCGTCGGCCGCGTCGCGGCGTGTCGCCCGACGCTCGAACACCTGTACGTCCTAGGGTTGTGCACAACCCGGGCCGGGTGCTGTCGTCGTCCACAGCGGCGGTCCTCGTGCCGGGCGGTGTCGGTGGCGGCGGTTAGCGTCCCCGACGATGAAGACCCCAGCAGCCACGACAGCGAAGACCCCAGTAGCCACCGCAGCACGGACCATGCAGCCCCGGCGCTCCGCGCCGCCGACCAGAGGTGAGGCCATGCCCGCTCCCGCAGACCGTGAGAAGGCGCTCGACACCGCTCTCGCGCAGATCGACCGACAGTTCGGTAAGGGCTCCGTCATGCGCCTCGGCGACGACGTGCGTCCTCCGGTCGAGGTCATCCCCACCGGGTCGATCGCCCTCGACGTCGCTCTCGGCATCGGCGGCCTGCCCCGCGGCCGGGTCGTGGAGATCTACGGCCCGGAGTCCAGCGGCAAGACGACCGTCGCCCTCCACGCGGTCGCCAACGCGCAGAAGGCCGGCGGTATCGCGGCCTTCATCGACGCCGAGCACGCCCTGGACCCGGAGTACGCGAAGAAGCTCGGTGTCGACACCGACGCCCTCCTGGTCTCTCAGCCGGACACCGGCGAGCAGGCCCTGGAGATCGCGGACATGCTGATCCGCTCCGGGGCGCTCGACGTCATCGTCATCGACTCGGTGGCCGCGCTCGTGCCCCGCGCGGAGATCGAGGGCGAGATGGGGGACAGCCACGTCGGGCTGCAGGCCCGGCTCATGTCCCAGGCGCTGCGGAAGATCACCGGCGCGCTGAGCCACTCCAAGACCACCGCCATCTTCATCAACCAGCTGCGCGAGAAGATCGGTGTGATGTTCGGTTCCCCCGAGACCACGACCGGGGGCAAGGCGCTGAAGTTCTACGCATCGATCCGGCTGGACGTCCGCCGGATCGAGACGCTCAAGGACGGCAGCGAGCCGGTCGGCAACCGGACCCGCATCAAGGTCGTGAAGAACAAGATGTCGCCGCCGTTCAAGCAGGCGGAGTTCGACATCCTCTACGGCGTCGGCATCTCCCGGGAGGGTGGTCTGATCGACATGGGTGTCGAGCAGGGCTTCGTGCGCAAGTCCGGCGCCTGGTACACCTACGAGGGCGACCAGCTCGGGCAGGGCAAGGAGAACGCCCGCGCCTTCCTGCGGGACAACCCCGACCTCGCCGACGAGCTGGAGAAGAAGATCAAGGAGAAGCTCGGCGTCGGGCCGCGTCTCGACGCGCCGGCTGACGCGCCGGTCGACCCGCCGGTCGACTTCTGAGCCGTCCGGCGCCACGGTTGACACCGCAGATGAGCAGAAGAGCGCGCAGGTGAGCACGGGACCGCGCGGTTCCCGGGGCCGCCGGCCGGCCGAGGAACCACCGCAGTCGGGACCAGCGGCCGCCGACCCCGAACCGGACCCGGAGTCGGTCGCCCGCGCCATCGCCCTGCGCCAGCTCACCGCAGCACCCCGTACGCGGCACCAGCTGGCCGAGGCCATGGCCCGCCGCGACGTCCCGGAGGACGTCGCCGACAGGGTGCTCGACCGGTTCGAGGAGGTGCGCCTCGTCGACGACGCCGAGTACGCCCGGACGTGGGTGCGGTCCCGTTCGGCGGGCAAGGGCCTGGCCCGCCGGGCCCTGGCCCAGGAGCTCCGCCACCGCGGGGTCGACGACGACACGGTCCGGGAGGCGCTCGACGAGCTCGAGCCGGACGACGAGCTGCGCACTGCCCGGGCCCTCGTCGAGCGCCGGCTGCCGGCCACCCGGGGGCTCGACCGGGAGCGGCGTATCCGGCGCCTCGCCTCGATGCTCGCCCGCAAGGGCTACCCGCCGGGGACGGCGATCGCGGTCGTCCGGGACGCTCTCGCCGCGGAGGCGCAGACGTCGGCCGGCGAGGACCCCGGTGCCGGCCTGGCCCACGACGCGGGCAACGCCGGTGAGGCCGGCGAGGCCTTCGGTCCGGACCATCCGCCGGGTCTGGCCGCCGACGACGGGTGACGCCGAGGTAGCCTCCCAGAACGGTAGGCAGCTGGCAGGAGGTGCGCCGTGGCGGATCTCGCCGGGATCGTCGTCCTCGTCCTGGGACTGCTCGTCGCCGCTGCCCTCACCGTGCTGGCCCGGCGGGAGGCACGGGCCCTGCACGCTCGCGCCGAGCGCGAGGTCGCCGAGGCCCACGCCCGGGCGCAGGAGCTGCTCACCGAGACCCGCACCGAGCGTGAGCGTGCCGACCGCGAGCTCGCCGCCCGGGAGCGTCGGCTCGCCCAGCGGGAGGCCCGGCTCGTCGAGGCGGTCAACCGGCTCGACGCCGACCGCCTCGAGCTGGAGCAGGCCCGTCGCCGGCTCGAGGCCGACCAGGCCGCGGCCCGCCGGGACGCCGAGGAGCAGCGCGCGGCCCTGGACGCCGAGGAGGCCGAGCGGCGCGCCGCCTGGAAGGTCGCCGACGAGGCGCGGCGCACCGAGCTCGAGCGCGTCGCCGGACTGACCGCCGAGCAGGCCCGGGCCGAGGTCGTCTCCGAGGTGCGGGACTCCGCTCGCCTCGAGGCGCTCGGCACGGTCCGCCGGATCGAGGAGGAGGCCCGGCGCGACGGGGAGGCGATCGCCCGTCGGATCGTGGCGGACGCCGTCCAGCGGGTCGCCTCGGACCAGACCGCCGAGTCCGTCGTCAGCGTCGTCCACCTGCCGAACGACGAGATGAAGGGACGGATCATCGGCCGGGAGGGCCGCAACATCCGGCACTTCGAGGCCGTCACCGGTGTCAACCTCGTCGTCGACGACGCGCCCGGTGCGGTCCTGCTCTCCTGCTTCGACCCGGTGCGCCGCGAGCGGGCCCGGTTGGCGCTGGAGGCCCTCGTCGCCGACGGCCGGATCCACCCCGGCCGGATCGAGGCGGCCGTCGAGGCCGCGGACGCCGACCTCGCCCGGGCCATCGAGCGGGCCGGTGCCCGCGCCGTCGAGCAGGCCGGGGTCACCGGGCTGCACCCGGAGCTCGTCCGCACCCTCGGCGCCCTGCACCTGCGCACCTCCTACGGGCAGAACGTGCTCGCGCACCTCGTCGAGAGCGCCCACCTCGCCGGCGTGATGGCCGCCGAGCTCGGGGTCGACGTCGCCCTGGTCAAGCGCTGCGCGCTGCTGCACGACATCGGCAAGGCGCTCACCCACGAGGCCGAGGGCACGCACGCCGCCGTCGGCGCCGAGCTGGCGCGTCGCTACGGGGAGTCGGACGACGTCGTGCACGCCATCGCCGCCCACCACGACGAGGTGCCGCCGCAGACGGTCGAGGCGGTGCTGACCCAGGCCGCGGACGCCTGCTCCGGCGGGCGGCCGGGCGCCCGCCGCGAGGCCCTGGAGACCTACGTCGAGCGGCTGCACCGGCTCGAGGAGATCGCCGGGTCCCGGCCGGGGGTGGAGAAGGTCTACGCGATGTCCGCCGGCCGTGAGGTCCGGGTGATGGTCCGCCCCGAGGAGGTCGACGACCTCGCCGCGGACCTGCTGGCCCGCGACATCGCCCGCCAGGTCACCGAGGAGCTCACCTACCCGGGGCAGATCCGGATCACTGTCGTTCGCGAGTCCCGGGCGACCGCGACTGCGACGTAGCGGTGGGGGCGGACCCGCCCCTGGTGTCCACCCCGCCGTCCCGGGTGCCCTCGTCGAGGTTCACCGGGGCGACGTCCCCGCCGCCACCGCTGCGCGAGCGGGACAGCACCCGCTCGGTGAGCACCGCCAGCCGGGAGACGAGGAAGTTCACCGTGATGTAGATGGCGGCGGCGACGAAGAAGACCGAGAACAGGTACCGGTTGCCGAAGAAGTCGCGCAGGTTCTGCACCGACCGCAGCAGCTCCAGGTAGCCGACGATGTAGCCGAGTGAGGTGTCCTTGAGCAGCACGACGAGCTGGCTGACCAGGGACGGCAGCATCTGCCGGACCGCCTGCGGCAGCAGGATCATCCGCAGCGTCTGGAAGTGGGTGAGCCCGATCGCGTACGCCGCCTCCGTCTGGCCCTTCGGCAGCGACAGGATGCCGGCCCGCAGGATCTCGCCCATCACGGCGGCGTTGTAGATCGTCAGCCCGATGACGACGGCCCAGAACAGCGACACCGGCAGCAGCAGCGCGCCGGCGAGCATGAGCAGCACGACCGGCAGCCCGCGAAACAGCTCGATGACCACCGCGGTGGTACGCCGGACGAACCCGTTGCGCGACATCCGCAGCACGGCCAGCACGACGGCGAGGACGCCGGCGAGCACCGCGCCGGTGGCGGCCGCCTGCAGCGTGGCGAGCAGCCCCCGGCCGAGGAACTCCCACACGTCGGTCCGCTCGACGAAGATGTCCCAGCGGTCGGCGTCGAAGAGCCCGCGAGAGCTGAACTGGACGAGGACGAAGGCGGCGACACCGGCCAGCACCAGGGCACCGGCGACGGTGCCGACCTGGATCAGCCGGCGGGTGCGGGGGCCGGGCTCGTCGTACAGGACCGAGCTCATCGGGCGAACGCCGCCTTCCGCTCCGCCCAGCCGGCGAGGACGCCGGCCGGGATCGTGATGAGCAGGTAGAACAGGGCGACCCCGAGCAGCACCCAGGGGACCTGGTCGGACAGCGAGTTCGACAGCCGGCGCCCGACGTTGAACAGCTCCGCGACGAAGAACCCGCCAGCCACCGACGTGTTCTTGGTCAGCGCGATGAAGATGTTGATGAGCGGCGGGATGACCGTGCGGAACGCCTGCGGCAGGATGATGTGACGCAGCGACTGGCCGAACGTCAGGCCGATGGAGCGGGCCGCCTCCGCCTGCCCCACCCCGACCGAGTTCACCCCGGAGCGGACCGCCTCGCAGACGAACGCCGCGGTGTAGACGGTCAGGGCGACGACCGCCGAGGAGTAGAACGGCACCTGGATGCCGACCTGCGGCATGACGAAGACGGTGAAGAAGAACACCACCGTCAGCGGGGTGTTGCGGACCGTCTCGACGTACCAGGCGCCGGCGAGCCGCAACGGCGGGATGGGCGAGACGCGGAACGCCCCGAGCACGGTGCCCAGCACCAGGGCCAGGGCACCGGACACGACCGCCAGGCTCAGCGTCGTCGTGAAGCCTTCCCAGTACAGGTCGGCGTTGTCGATGATGGCGTCCACGTCACCTCCTCGGCGCGGTCCGGCGACGTCCCGGGCCCGACGGACGGGCCCGGGACGTCGTCCAGGTCGTCAGTACCGGTCGACCGCCGGCGGCTCCGGGGTCTCCAGGACGGTGCCCGCGGTCTTCTCCCAGGCCTCCGCCCAGGCGCCGTTCTCGTAGGACTCCTCGAGGACGTCGTTGATGAAGTCGCGGAAGGCGTCGTCGCCCTTCTGCAGGCCGATGCCGTACGGCTCCTCGGTGAAGGGCTCCCCGACGATCTTGAACTCACCGGGGTTCTGGTCCACGAAGCCGGACAGGATGACGTTGTCCGTCGTCACGGCGTCCACCTGGCCGTTGCGCAGCGGCTCGAGGCAGTTGCCGTAGGCGTCGGTGAGCGACAGCTCCGCCTCGGGGAAGTTCTCCCGGATGTTCTCCGCCGGGGTCGAGCCCTCCACGGTGCAGACGGTCTTGCCGGCCAGGTCCTCCGGGCCGTTGATGTCGGTGTTCTCCTCGAGCACGAGGAGGGTCTGGCCGGCGACGAAGTACGGGCCGGCGAAGTCGACCCGCTCCTTGCGGGCGTCGTTGATCGTGTAGGTGGCGACGACGATGTCGACGCGGCCCTCCTCGATGAACGACTCACGGTTGGCCGAGACGGTCTCGACCCACTCGATGTTCTCCGGCTCGATGCCCAGCTCGGCGGCGATGAGCTTGCCGATCTCGACGTCGAAGCCCTCCGGGTCACCGCTGGGGCCGCGCAGGCCGAACAGCGGCTGGTCGAACTTCGTGCCGATGGTGATGGAGTCGGCCTCGGCGAGCTCGGCCATGGTGGTGCCGGCCTCGAACTCGGGGCTCTCCTCCACCTCGGTGACGGGCTCGTCCTCCCCGCCTCCGCAGGCGGACAGGGTCAGGGCCGCGACGGCCAGGCCGGCGGCGAAAGTGCTGCGACGGAACCGCATGAGGTGGTCCTCCAGTGTCGGTGTGCGGGTGGTTCGGACGGCGCCAGTGCGGCTGCGCCCGCCGTGGGTGAGCATCTCAGTGGGTCAGGATCTTCGACAGGAAGTCCTGCGCCCGCGGGGACTGAGGATTGGTGAAGAACTCGTCGGGGGTGCTGGTCTCGACGATCTCGCCGCCGGCCATGAACACGACGCGGTTCGCCGCGCGGCGGGCGAACCCCATCTCGTGGGTGACGACGATCATGGTCATGCCCTCCTGGGCGAGGTTCGTCATGACGTCGAGCACCTCGTTGATCATCTCGGGGTCGAGTGCCGACGTGGGCTCGTCGAAGAGCATCACCTTGGGGTCCATGGCCAGGGCCCGGGCGATCGCGACGCGCTGCTGCTGGCCGCCGGAGAGCTGGGCCGGGTACTTGTCCGCCTGGTCGGCCACGCCGACGCGCTCGAGGAGCTGGCGGGCCCGCTGCTCGACGGCGTCCTTCTTCTGCCGTCGCACCTTCAGCGGACCGAGCGTCACGTTCTCCAGCACGGTCTTGTGGGCGAACAGGTTGAAGGACTGGAACACCATGCCGACGTCCGCGCGCAGCCGGGCGAGGTCCTTGCCCTCCTCCGGCAGCGGCACGCCGTCCAGGGTGATCCGGCCGGACTCGATGGGTTCGAGCCGGTTGATGGCTCGGCACAGCGTGGACTTGCCGGACCCCGACGGGCCGATGACGACGACCACCTCACCACGGTGCACGGTGAGGTCGATGTCCTTGAGGACGTGCAGGTCGCCGAAGTGCTTGTTGACCTTCTCCAGCACGACGAGGGGCTCGGACATGGTGCGGAACCTAGCGTTCCGGACAGCCTGAGCACACCATCGCGCCGAGATCAGGCCCCGACTGTGACCATCCCGCAACCTCCCCGGTGATCATGCAATCCCGCCACCCTGCCCCCTCCCCTCGGTGATCATGCAATCCCGCCACCCTCCCCCCTCCCGTCGGTGATCATGCAATCCCGCCACCCTCGTGCGCGGCCTCGGCCCCGGCCCGGACGACGTACCCTGGACGGCGCCATGACGACCCCCCGCAGCTACACCGTGCGCACCTTCGGGTGCCAGATGAACGTCCACGACTCCGAGCGCCTCGCCGGCCTGCTCGAGGACGCCGGGTACGTGCCGGCGACCGACCCGGACGCCGCGGACGTCGTCGTCCTCAACACCTGCGCCGTCCGGGAGAACGCGGACAACAAGCTCTACGGCAACCTCGGCCACCTCGCCCCGCGCAAGGCCGGCCGGCCGGGGATGCAGATCGCCGTCGGCGGCTGCCTGGCCCAGAAGGACCGCGACACGATCGTGCGGCGCGCCCCGTGGGTCGACGTCGTCTTCGGCACGCACAACATCGGCTCGCTGCCGGCGTTGCTCGAGCGGGCCCGGCACAACGCGGAGGCCCAGGTCGAGATCCTCGAGGCGCTCGAGGTGTTCCCCTCCACCCTGCCGACCAAGCGCGACAGCACGTCGTCCGGGTGGGTGTCGATCAGTGTCGGCTGCAACAACACCTGCACGTTCTGCATCGTGCCGTCGCTGCGCGGCAAGGAGAAGGACCGCCGGCCCGGGGACGTCCTCGCCGAGGTGCAGGCGCTCGTCGACGACGGCGCCGTCGAGGTCACCCTGCTCGGGCAGAACGTCAACACCTACGGCGTCGAGTTCGGCGACCGGGAGGCGTTCGGCAAGCTGCTGCGCGCCTGCGGCACCATCGACGGCCTCGAACGGGTCCGGTTCACCAGCCCCCACCCGGCGGCGTTCACCGACGACGTCATCGCCGCCATGGCCGAGACCCACAACGTCATGCCGCAGCTGCACATGCCGCTGCAGTCCGGCTCGGACCGGGTGCTGCGCGCGATGCGCCGCTCCTACCGGTCGGCGCGGTTCCTCGACATCCTCGACCGGGTGCGGGCGCGCATCCCGGACGCCGCGATCACCACCGACATCATCGTCGGGTTCCCGGGCGAGACAGAGGAGGACTTCCAGGCCACCCTGGACGTCGTGGAGCAGGCCAGGTTTGCCCAGGCCTTCACTTTTCAGTACTCCCGCCGACCGGGGACGCCGGCCGCCGACCTGCCGGACCAGCTCCCGAAGACGGTGGTCCAGGAGCGCTACGAGCGGCTCGTCGCCCTGCAGGAGCAGATCTCCTGGGAGGAGAACCGGGCTCAGGAGGGGCGGGAGCTCGAGGTGCTCGTCTCGGTGGGAGAGGGGCGCAAGGACGACGCCACCGCGCGGCTGACCGGCCGGGCCCGCGACGGTCGGCTCGTGCACTTCGCGCTCGGTGACGCCGCCGAGGTGCCGCGGCCCGGCGACGTCGTCACCGTTCGGGTCGACTACGGCGCTCCGCACCACCTTGTTGCCGACGGCGGGGTCATCGCGCTGCGCCGAACCCGGGCCGGGGACGCGTGGGACCGGCGGCAGGCCGACACCTGCGGCGTCCCGGCGACCGCGGCAGCGGGTGCCGCGGCGGGAGGTCCGGTCCCGCTGGGGCTGCCCACGCTGCGCCACTGACCCGTTGTGCCGCCGCCCCGCTGACCCGCTGACTCGCTGACCCGCTGCGTCCCCTTCATTCGTGATCATGCAATCCCGCCACCCTCCCGCTCGCAGAATGCTGGGTTGTGGGCGCGACACGCCGGCCAGGCTGTGCCCGACGCAGCATTCTGTGGTGGAGGCGTGCCTCCCGACGTGGGCTGACATGGCAACCACGACAAGCTTTCATCTCTCGGGGGGGGTGGCGGGATTGCATGATCACCGAGGGGGTGCGGCTCGCGGGGTGGCGGGATTGCATGATCACCGAGGGGGTGCGGCTCGGGTCGGGGTGGCGGGATTGCATGATCACCGAGGAGTGGGTGTGACGACGACGAGGACGAGGGCGGTCGTGGTGGCGGTGGTGGGGCCGACGGCCACTGGCAAGTCCGACCTCGCCCTCGACCTCGCCGAGGCTCTCGCGGACCGTGGCCGCCCCGGGGAAGTGGTCAACGCCGACGCCTCCCAGCTGTACCGGGGGATGGACGTCGGCACCGCCAAGGTCCCGCTGGCCCAGCGCCGCGGCGTCCCGCACCACCAGCTCGACGTCCTCGACGTCACCGAGGAGGCCAGCGTCGCGGCCTACCAGCGGCACGCCCGCGCCGACCTCGCCGCGGTAGCCGCCCGTGGGGGCACCCCGCTGCTCGTCGGTGGCTCCGGGCTGTACGTCCGCGCCGTCCTCGACGAGCTCGACCTGCCCGGCACCGACCCCGCCGTCCGGGCCCGGCTGGAGGCCGAGGCCGCCGACGTCGGACCGGCGGCTCTGCACGCCCGCCTGGCCGCCGTCGACCCCGCCGCGGCCTCGGCGATCCTGCCCGGCAACGTGCGCCGCGTCGTCCGGGCCCTGGAGGTCGTCGAGATCACCGGGCGCCCGTTCACCGCGACCCTGCCGACCGGACGACCGGCGATGCCCTCGGTGCGGCTGGGGCTCACCCTGCCGCGGCCGGTGCTCGACGAGCGGATCGCCGCCCGCGTCGACGCCATGTGGGCAAGCGGCCTGGTCGACGAGGTGCGCCGGCTGGAGGCCGCGGGGCTGCGTCGCGGCCGGACGGCGTCCCGCGCCGTCGGCTACGCCCAGGTGCTCGACCTGCTCGACGGCAGGCTCACCGACAGCCAGGCACGCGCTGACACGGTCCGCGCGACCCGCCGGCTCGCCCGCCGTCAGGAGCGGTGGTTCGCCCGTGACCAGCGCGTCGTCTGGCTGGACGCGGCCGCCCCCGACCTGCTCGACCGGGCCCTGGCCGTCGTGGACGCCGTGGACTCTCTGGACGACGTGGACGCCGTGGACGCGGCGGACGCCGGCCCCGCGGCGGACGGCGCCCAACGGCCCGGCCCGTAGGCTCGAGCCATGGGCGAGGGCATCCGGTTCACCAAGGGGCACGGCACCGAGAACGACTTCGTCCTCGTGCCCGACCCCGACGGCGACCTCGACCTCGACGCCCGTCTCGTCGCCCGCATCTGCGACCGGCGCGCCGGTGTCGGCGGCGACGGGCTCATCCGGGTGGTCCGCACCGCGGCGCTGGGCGAGGACGTGCCGGACTCCGCCGCCAGCGAGTGGTTTATGGACTACCGCAACGCCGACGGCACCGTCGCCGAGATGTGCGGCAACGGCGTCCGGGTGCTCACCGCCTACCTGCTGCGCGAGCGGCTCGTCGAGCCCGGGGCGCTCGCCGCCGGGCTGCCGATCGGCACCCGCGACGGGGTCAAGACCGTCCGGGACGGCGGCACGGCCGGGGCCGTGGACCCGGCCTGGATCGCCGTCGACATGGGGCCGTGGCGGGTGCCCGGCGGTCGGGACGCCGTCGCCGCCGGTCACGACGCGACGGTGCACGTGCCGGGCCTGGAGGTCGCCCGGCCCGCGCTGTCGGTCGACCTCGGCAACCCGCACACCGTCGTCGCCCTGGCCGAGCACGCCGAGCTCGCCGCCGTCGACCTCACCCGCCCCCCGCTCGTCGAGCCCGTGCCGCTGGACGGCACGAACGTCGAGCTCGTCGTCCCCCTCGACCCCGAGGACGTCGGCGGTGAGACGGTCGGGCGGCTGCGGATGCGGGTGCACGAGCGAGGGGTGGGCGAGACCCGCTCCTGCGGGACCGGGGCCTGCGCGGCCGCCCTGGCCGCGCGGGCCTGGGCCGGTGCGACCGGCCCGGACCGCTGGCTGGTCGACGTCCCGGGTGGGACGCTCGGCGTCCGGGTCAGCGGGTCACGGGTGGAGCTCGCCGGGCCCGCCGTGCTGGTCGCGGACGGCGTCCTGGACCCGGGGTGGGTCGCCGCCGGCTGACGCCGGCGCACACGGGCCCAGACGGGCCCAGACTGGCCCAGACGGCCTCAGGGCCGGGGCGGGACCGCGACCGGCACCGGCTCACAGGTGTCGAGCAGCGACGTGAGCGCGGACTGCTCGGTCGTGTCGACGCTGAGGTCCCACCGGTGCTTCACCGAGACCCACTGGACGGCGTAGGTGCACCGGGCCTCGGGGGACGGCGGGAGCCACTCGGCCGGGTCCCGGTCCCCCTTGCTCTGGTTGACGTTGTCGGTCACCGCCAGCAGCGACCAGTCGTACCCGAGGTCGTTGGCGTAGGCGACCCGCCGGGACGCCGGCCAGCCGTCGGTCCGGATCCCGGACGCCCACGCCTCGGCGAGCGGGACGACGTGGTCGATGTCGACGTCCGAGGCCAGGGTCCACACGGCGCCGTCGTAGGGGGAGGTCCAGCGGCCGGTCGCCACCGTGCACCCGGAGCCGAACGTGACGGCGACCTCCGAGTCGCGCTGCAGCACCTCTGACCCTGATTTTTGGCTCTCCTGCTGCTTCCGTGGGTGGGTGGGCGTGCCTGGATGGGCGCACGCCGTTCTCTGCGTAGGTTTCTGAGCTGTCAAGGGCCAGGAACCAGTGAGCGGAGAACGGCGTGCAGAACAGCACCTTATGGCGGGCCCTGCTGGGGGTCGAGAAGACGGTCGTCGAGGACGTTGAGTTCGAGGAGGACGACCAGCGGTTGGTCGCCCATGTGCGGCCGCGTGCCCGGGCCCGTGCGCGGTGTGGGCGGTGCCAGCGCAGAGCTCCTTCCTACGACCGCGGGCAGGGACGACGGCGGTGGCGTGCCCTGGACCTGGGCACGGTCCAGGTGTTCTTGGAGGCCGACGCCCCGCGGGTGAACTGCGCGGTGCATGGTCCGACGGTGGCGGCGGTGCCGTGGGCGCGGCACGACGCCGGACACACCCTCGCCTTCGACGAGCAGGTCGCCTGGCTGGCCACCCAGTGCTCCAAGACCGCGATCACCGAGTTGATGCGGATCGCGTGGCGCACTGTCGGGTCGATCGTGAGCCGGGTCTGGGCCGACGTCGAGGCGGTGAACGACCGGTTCGCCGGGTTGCGGCGCATCGGGATCGACGAGATCTCCTACAAGCGCGGTTACAAGTACCTCACCGTGGTCGTCGACCACGACACCGGCCGCCTGGTGTGGGCCGCGCCGGGACGGGACCGGCGCACCGTCGCGGCGTTCTTCGATGCCCTCGGCGAGGACCGCTGCGCGTTGATCACTCACGTCAGCGCCGATGGCGCTGACTGGATCGAGGACGTGGTCACCCAGCGCTGCCCGAACGCGGTGCGCTGCGCGGACTCCTTCCACGTCGTGCGCTGGGCCACCGACGCCCTGGACGCCGTGCGCCGGCAGGCCTGGAACACCGCCCGCCGAGCACCGGGCGGGACCACCGGCAACGGCCGCTCCCACGGACGACCCCAACGCATCGCCACCGGCCACGCCAAGACCCTCAAACGCGCCCGCTGGGCACTGTGGAAGAACCCCGAGAACCTGACCCCACGACAGGCAGCCAAACTGGACTGGATCGCCAAGAACGACCCGAAGCTGTACCGCGCGTACCTGCTCAAGGAGGGCCTGCGGCTGGTCTTCCAGCTCCCCTACCAGGAAGCCGTCGAGGCGCTCGAGGCCTGGATCGCCTGGGCGCGACGCTGCCGCATCGACGCCTTCGTCGCGCTCCAGCGCCGCATCGTCAAACACAAGGCCGCGATCCTCGCCGCGATCGCCCACGGACTGTCCAACGGCCGCATCGAATCGGTCAACACCAAGATCCGGCTCATCACGAGAATCGCGTTCGGCTTCGCCTCACCACAGGCCCTCATCGCCCTCGCCATGCTCAACCTCGGCGGCCACCGCCCCACCCTCCCCGGCCGCAGATGACCCACGGATCAGTCAGGAGAGCCTGATTTTTCAGCCGGGTTCGCCCTGCCCGGTTTGTCTTGATCGGATTCGACGATTCCGGGCCCGTTGGGGTCAGCGGTTGAGGCGTCGGCTCGGTCGCTGACTCCGTTGGGTTGCTGTCTGCTGCTGATGAGGGCGTCCGGGGGTGATCAGGGCGCGTGTCATCGCATTGGGTGCTCGGTGATCTTGTGGTTCGGTGGTGGTCAGCCGAAGGCGGGCAGGGCCCGTATCCGTTTGAGCGCGTCGGTGAACGCTTCGACGTGGGGGTAGGCGGCGGCGAACCGCAGGTGCAGGCGCCGCCCGGAGCGCACGAGGCGGGCGGCGACGTTCAGGAACGCCAGCCGCAGTCGTTTGCCGCGGGCGCGGCGGTACGCCCGGGGCAGGGCCAAGGTCCGCAGCCACAGGGCGACGTTGTGGGCCAGCGCGGCGGCCTGCCAGTACAGCCAGTTCCCGAAGAACGACTGGACGGGTGCGTGGATCATCCCGAAGTCGTTCTTGAGCGCCCGGATGGTGTCCTCGGGGATCCCGCCGCGCAGCCGGTGGTGGGCCTCCACCTCGGCTGCGGTCATCCGCTCGCCCGGCACGTTGGTGATGATGGCGTGCAGCCGCCAGCCGTCCAGGTCGTCGATCGCCAGCTGCTCGCCGTCGGCCTTGGGTTGGCGGCGCACGATCAACCGCACGGTGCGCCCGAGCAACGTCGTGCTGGTCTCGGCGACCTGGCTGCCCTTGCCGGTCTCGTTGCCGAGTGCCGGCGCCCAGACCGTGGCGTCGTCGCTGGCCAGCGCGTGCACCGCGGCGGCGACGTTCGGGTAGTCGCGGGCGGTGACCGAGTAGTCCGCGTCGTGGCGTTCGGCGGCCGCGATCACCTGGTCCTGGTAGCCGGCGGAGTCCACCCGGATCCACAGTCGATAGGAGCCCCGGCAGCCCGTTGGGATGGCGCCGACGCACTCGTCGATGAAGCTGCCCATCGCGCGGCCGTCGTTGGCGGCGCCGCCGCGGGCCCGCAGCGCCAGCACGTCCCCGGTCTCCCCGCACACCCCGACCAGCGGGGACAGCGCCGTCTGCCCGGTCCGGGAGAACGCGCTGCCTTCCTTGCCCGGCCCGTAGACCGCCACCCTCGTGGCGTCCGGGTCGATCGTCAGCCGGTTCCCGTCGGGGGCGGCGCCGCAGGCCCACGCCCGGCGCAGCATCGCCCGGTTGACCGCCGCGGCCTTGACGACCCGGCCCAGGTCCGCCCCGGCCAGGAACCGCCACGAGGTGGCGACGCTCGGCAGCGCGTTCGCGCCGCGCAGCGCGGCGGTCGCGGGGTCGGCCAGCAGGTACCGGTCGGACAGGAAGTCCCCGCCGGCCAGCAGCATCTCCACCAGCGCCCGGTAACATTCACCCCCGGTGTAGCCGCCGGGGCCGATCGGGCGCAGCTCGCGCCGGTCGGCCTCGGCCACGAGATTCAGCCGGTCCAGCACCGGACCCCACAACGCCACCCCCGCCACCGGCGTCAGACCCTGATTTTGCAGCCGGCGATGACTTGACGCCCGTGTCGTGACGCGAAAGTGCCCTTGCTGCAAGGGAAGATCGTGGTTGTCGAAGCCGCGATCACCGAGCAGGAAGGGCACCTTCGAGGTGAACGATACCGGGCTGTTGTTCGAGGTCGAGGATGTCGTGCTGGCGCGTCCGGCGCGGCCGGTGCCGGTGCCCGTGGTGAGCGCCTCGGAGGCGGATCTGACGCCGGTGGCGGGGGTGGCGTTGTGGGGTCCGGTGCTGGACCGGCTGAATCTCGTGGCCGAGGCCGACCGGCGCGAGCTGCGCCCGATCGGCCCCGGCGGCTACACCGGGGGTGAATGTTACCGGGCGCTGGTGGAGATGCTGCTGGCCGGCGGGGACTTCCTGTCCGACCGGTACCTGCTGGCCGACCCCGCGACCGCCGCGCTGCGCGGCGCGAACGCGCTGCCGAGCGTCGCCACCTCGTGGCGGTTCCTGGCCGGGGCGGACCTGGGCCGGGTCGTCAAGGCCGCGGCGGTCAACCGGGCGATGCTGCGCCGGGCGTGGGCCTGCGGCGCCGCCCCCGACGGGAACCGGCTGACGATCGACCCGGACGCCACGAGGGTGGCGGTCTACGGGCCGGGCAAGGAAGGCAGCGCGTTCTCCCGGACCGGGCAGACGGCGCTGTCCCCGCTGGTCGGGGTGTGCGGGGAGACCGGGGACGTGCTGGCGCTGCGGGCCCGCGGCGGCGCCGCCAACGACGGCCGCGCGATGGGCAGCTTCATCGACGAGTGCGTCGGCGCCATCCCAACGGGCTGCCGGGGCTCCTATCGACTGTGGATCCGGGTGGACTCCGCCGGCTACCAGGACCAGGTGATCGCGGCCGCCGAACGCCACGACGCGGACTACTCGGTCACCGCCCGCGACTACCCGAACGTCGCCGCCGCGGTGCACGCGCTGGCCAGCGACGACGCCACGGTCTGGGCGCCGGCACTCGGCAACGAGACCGGCAAGGGCAGCCAGGTCGCCGAGACCAGCACGACGTTGCTCGGGCGCACCGTGCGGTTGATCGTGCGCCGCCAACCCAAGGCCGACGGCGAGCAGCTGGCGATCGACGACCTGGACGGCTGGCGGCTGCACGCCATCATCACCAACGTGCCGGGCGAGCGGATGACCGCAGCCGAGGTGGAGGCCCACCACCGGCTGCGCGGCGGGATCCCCGAGGACACCATCCGGGCGCTCAAGAACGACTTCGGGATGATCCACGCACCCGTCCAGTCGTTCTTCGGGAACTGGCTGTACTGGCAGGCCGCCGCGCTGGCCCACAACGTCGCCCTGTGGCTGCGGACCTTGGCCCTGCCCCGGGCGTACCGCCGCGCCCGCGGCAAACGACTGCGGCTGGCGTTCCTGAACGTCGCCGCCCGCCTCGTGCGCTCCGGGCGGCGCCTGCACCTGCGGTTCGCCGCCGCCTACCCCCACGTCGAAGCGTTCACCGACGCGCTCAAACGGATACGGGCCCTGCCCGCCTTCGGCTGACCACCACCGAACCACAAGATCACCGAGCACCCAATGCGATGACACGCGCCCTGATCACCCCCGGACGCCCTCATCAGCAGCAGACAGCAACCCAACGGAGTCAGCGACCGAGCCGACGCCTCAACCGCTGACCCCAACGGGCCCGGAATCGTCGAATCCGATCAAGACAAACCGGGCAGGGCGAACCCGGCTGAAAAATCAGGGTCAGATCCGCCTCCGAGGCGCTCACCACGGGCACCGGCACCGGCCGCGCCGGACGCGCCAGCACGACATCCTCGACCTCGAACAACAGCCCGGTATCGTTCACCTCGAAGGTGCCCTTCCTGCTCGGTGATCGCGGCTTCGACAACCACGATCTTCCCTTGCAGCAAGGGCACTTTCGCGTCACGACACGGGCGTCAAGTCATCGCCGGCTGCAAAATCAGGGTCTGAGCGGGTGTCGCAACCGTCCCCGTCGTCGTCGGTCCACCCGCCGAAGAGGGCGTCCCGGTCATAGCCCGCTCCGGACTCCGGTGCCAGGGGCAGCTCGGCGAGCAGCTGGGCAGCGGTCGTGACCCCACCGTCGGTGGTGCCGTCGGTGCTTCCCGTGGGGGCGGGTGCCCCGCCGTCCGTGCCCGGGGCACTCGGAACGGTCGCCATCCCGGCTTCCACCGTCGCGGCCAGGACGCGGGACAGGAAGGCCGCCATGTGGTCGCGTCGCACCGGATCCCCGGGGCGGTAGGTGCCGTCCGTGCCGCCGGCGGCGAACCCCGCCGCCGCAGCGGTGTCGATGTCGTCGCGGTGGGTGCTGCCGTCGTCGTCCGGGAAGTAGTCGCCGCCCGGGGCCAGTGGGGGCAGGCCGGCCTGACCGGCCCGGTAGTCGTAGGCGCGGACGAGGAACGCCGCCATCTGGGCGCGCGTGACGAGCTGGCGAGGTGAGAAGGTCGTCGTGCTCGTGCCCCGGACGACCTCCGCTGCCGCCAGCTGGTCGATGTCCGCGGCAAAGTTCGAGCCGTCGTCGTCCGTGAACGCGTTCGGTGGCGCGACCGGCAGCGTCCCGCCTGTGTACTGGATGAGCCGCGCGATGAACGCCGCCATCTGCTCCCGGGTCACCGGGTCGGCCGGGGCGTACGTGGTGGTGGTCCGTCCGTTCGCCACCTGCCAGTGCCGGACGCAGTCGACGGCGGTCTCGAACGGGCTGGTCGCCGGGACGTCGGTGAACCCGTCCTCACCGATGACGCCGGGTGGGCACGCCGGGGCGATGTCGCGAGGTTCGGCCACGGGGCGGGGAACGCCCGGGGCGGGCGTC
Organism: Kineosporiaceae bacterium SCSIO 59966; assembly: GCA_020881835.1. Lineage (NCBI taxonomy): Bacteria > Bacillati > Actinomycetota > Actinomycetes > Kineosporiales > Kineosporiaceae > Kineosporiaceae bacterium SCSIO 59966. Next base: position 1,818,597 of record CP052876.1, on the reverse strand, counting down.
GGCGTGGGGGTGGGCGTCCCGGGCCGGGAGGGCAGCGACTCGCACGCGACGCCGTCGCCGTCCGCGTCGAGCTGGTCCGGGTCGCCGGGGTGGGCGTCGAGGTGGGCCTGCGCGTCCTGCTGGTAGGAGAAGTCCCCGCAGTCGACGTCGTACCCGTGGGACGCGGCCGCCGGGGACGTCAGCGCCCCCGCCGCGACCAGTGCTGCGGCGGCAGCCGTCGTCAGTCGTCGTGCCCGCATCCTGTGCCTCCTCGGTGCCCGCCGGGTGCCTCGGCCCGGTCAGGTTCTGTCCGGTGTGTCGGCCGGCGAGGGCGCGGGCTTGATGCGCGCAGGGACACGGATCTCACGCTGCGGGCAGGCGTCGGCCGCACAGAGTCCGGGCGCGCAGGCAACCTTTCCGGCGTCTCGTGCGTCACACCGGGTGAGAGGGACGACCGGTCGTCACGAGCAGGGGGAGACATGCGGGAGCTCTTCGAGCCGCACGGGGCTGCGCCGGACGCCGCTCTGGCGGCCCAGCGGGTCCGGTTGCGGTCCGCCGTGGGTCCGGTCCAGGACGGCGAGCTCGACCGCGCCGAGCGGCTGCGTCGCCGCGACCAGCTCGTTCACAGCATCGAGCTCTCCCGGCGGCTACGACGCCGCCGGCTCGCCGACCGGACGGCCTGACTGCGGACGAGCGGGCCGGTCAGCCGGCCCGGTGGACCCGCAGCACGCGGAAGCCCTTGGCGCTGCCCACCCGGGTGGTGTCCAGGTCCGGCATCGTGTGCCGCAACCAGGAGTGCAGCGAGTCCGCGCCGAGGTGGCGCTGGACGACGAGGTAGGCCGACGCGCCGTCGTCCAGCCGCGGCAGCCAGCGGGTCATCAGGGCGTGCAGCTCGGTCTTGCCGACCCGGATCGGCGGGTTCGACCACAGGGCGGCGAACCGGACGTCGTCCGGGACCTCCTCGGGGGTCGCCGGCCGGACGTTGCGCAGACCCAGCGACTCGGCGTTGCGCCGCACGAGGTCCAGCGCCCGCGCGTTGACGTCGACCGCCCACACCGTCGCACCCGGGGACAGCATCGCCATCGTCAGCGCGACCGGTCCCCAGCCGCAGCCGAGGTCGAGCAGGTCGCCCCGTTCGGGCGGGTCCGGGACCTCGCGCAGCAGCACCGAGGTGCCCAGGTCGACCCGGTCGGCGCTGAACACCCCGCGCGCGGTCTGCACCTCGACGTCGCGGCCGGCGAGCCGCACCCGCAGGGTCCGCCGCTGGTCCGGGGTCGCGGGGGCGGCGGAGAAGTAGTGGTCGCCGTCCATCGGCGTCGAGTGTGTCATCCGGCGTCCACGTCACTCGCGCCGGAGGTGGGGAGGTCGGGAGGGGAACGGACGGCCGGGACGACCGGGACGACCGCGGGGAAACACGGTCGCGCCGTCCGCTGTTGGAGTGGTCAGATGGTGCCGAACGCGGCACCACGAGTCAGGAGGCACATGACCCACCCCGAGCGGCCCAACGGGTCCACCGTCGACCGCATCCTTGACCGGCACGCCGGCGTCCCCGACCCCGTCGACCCGATCGACCCGATCGAGGGAGCGGACGGCGAACAGCTGGACCTCGCCGAGCGCCAGGCCCTGCGTCGCGTCGCGGGACTGTCCACCGAGCTCACCGACGTCACCGAGGTCGAGTACCGCCAGCTGCGGCTCGAACGCGTCGTCCTCGCCGGCCTGTGGACCAGCGGCACGAGCGTCCAGGACGCCGAGAACTCCCTGGCCGAGCTCGCCGCGCTCGCCGAGACCGCCGGCTCCGAGGTGCTCGAGGGGGTCATCCAGCGTCGGCCGTCCCCGGACCCGGCGACCTTCCTCGGCTCCGGCAAGGCCGAGGACCTCAGGGGCGTCGTCGCAGCGACGGGCGCCGACACCGTGATCTGCGACGGCGAGCTGTCGCCGTCCCAGCGCCGGGGCCTGGAGGACATCGTCAAGGTCAAGGTCATCGACCGGACGGCGCTGATCCTCGACATCTTCGCCCAGCACGCCAAGTCCCGGGAGGGCAAGGCCCAGGTCGAGCTGGCTCAGCTGGAGTACCTGCTGCCGCGCCTGCGTGGTTGGGGCGAGTCGATGTCCCGCCAGGCCGGTGGCCGGGTCGCCGCCGGTGCCGGCATCGGCTCCCGCGGTCCCGGCGAGACCAAGATCGAGCTGGACCGGCGCCGCATCCGCACCCGGATGGCCCGCCTCCGCCGCGAGATCAAGGACATGAAGCCTGCGCGGGAGACCAAGCGGTCCGGTCGGCGTCGCAACCACGTCCCCGGGGTCGCGATCGCCGGCTACACCAACGCCGGCAAGTCGAGCCTGCTCAACCGGCTCACCGGCGCCGGGGTGCTCGTCGAGGACGCCCTGTTCGCCACCCTCGACCCGACCGTCCGCAGGGCGCAGACGCCGGACGGCCGGCTCTACACCCTCGCCGACACCGTCGGCTTCGTCCGGCACCTGCCGCACCAGCTCGTCGAGGCGTTCCGCTCCACCCTTGAGGAGGTGGCGGACGCCGACCTGCTGCTGCACGTCGTCGACGTCTCCCACCCCGATCCCGAGGGCCAGATCGCGGCGGTCCGGGAGGTCCTCGGCGAGGTGGACGCGTCCGACGTCCGGGAGGTCGTCGTCCTCAACAAGGCCGACGCCGCCGACCCGGACGTCGTCGACCGGGTCCGCCGGCGCGAGCCGACGAGCGTCGTCGTGTCGGCCCGTACCGGTGAGGGGCTGGCGGTGCTGCGCGAGGTGATCGCCGAGGCCCTGCCCCGTCCCGACACCGAGGTCGAGCTGCTCGTCCCGTACGAGCGCGGCGACGTCGTCAGCCGGGTCCACTCCACCGGCGAGGTCATCGCCAGCGAGCACCGGGCCGAGGGCACCTGGCTGCGCGCCAGGGTCCGCCAGGACGTCGCGGCCGACCTGGGGGAGTTCCGCACCGCCGCCGTGTGAGGTCGCGCCAGGAAGCGGCTGGGCGGCTGTGCACGGCGCTCGGCGGTGTCACCGCGTCGGCCTACGCTGTCGCGGTGACCGACCTGCCCCCGCCCGGCGACCTGCTGCGGACCGCGGTCGCCGTCCTCGGTGGCGTCCCCCGCGAGGGCCAGCAGCGGATGGTCGACGCGGTGGCGCAGGCGATCGACTCCGGTCAGCACCTGCTCGTCCAGGCCGGGACCGGCACCGGCAAGTCGCTCGGCTACCTCGTGCCGCTCGTCCGGCACGCGGTGGCCACCGGCCGGCCGGTGGTCGTCTCGACGGCCACCCTGGCGCTGCAGGCCCAGATCGTCGACCGGGACCTGCCCCGCCTCGCCGACGCCCTGGCCGGTCCGCTCGGTCGCCGGCCCACCTACCAGCTCGTCAAGGGCCGCTCCCACTACGTCTGCCGGCACAAGCTCGTCGGCGGCTTCCCGGTGGACGACGACGCCGTCCTCTTCTCGGTCCCGGACGCCGGCGCCGGCACCGGTGCTGGCACCGGTGCTGGTGCGACGTCCCGGCTGGGGCGCGACGTCGTCCGGCTGCGGGAGTGGGCCGAGGGCACCGACAGCGGCGACCGTGACGAGCTCGTCCCCGGGGTGACCGAGCGCGCCTGGCGTCAGGTGTCCGTCACCGCCGCGGAGTGCCTCGGCGCGCAGCGGTGCCCGCAGGCCACCGAGTGCTTCGTCGAACGGGCGCGCGAGCGCGCCCGGCACGTCGACGTCGTCGTCACCAACCACGCCTTCCTCGCCATCGACGCGATGGAGGGCCGCCAGCTGCTGCCCGAGCACGACGTGGTCGTCGTCGACGAGGGGCACGAGCTGGCCGACCGGGTCACCTCCGTCGTCTCCGGCCAGCTGACCGCCGGCATGGTGTCGGCCGCTGCCACCCGTGCCCGGCGGCACGGCGACGCCGACACCCAGCGCCTCGAGGTCGCCGGTGAGGACCTGGACGCCGTGCTCGACGGCGTCCCGGAGGGACGGTTCGCCAGCGGGCTGCCGGAGGCGCTGCTCGCCACCGTCGTCTCACTGCGGGACGCCGCACGCGACGTGCTCTCCCAGCTCAAGGACGGCGACCGGCCCACCGGCGGGGACGACCAGACGGGGGACGGCGGCCGCCAGGTCGCCCGGTCCGCCGTCCTGGAGGTCTTCGACGTCGCCGAACGGCTCGCCGCCCTCACCGAGGACGACGTCGCCTGGCTGTCGGTGCGCGACGACGGCTTCTCCCTGGTGCGCCGGGCGCTGCACGTGGCGCCGCTGTCGGTCGCCGAGACGCTGCGGGAGCAGCTGTTCGACGAGCGCACCGTCGTCCTCACCTCGGCCACGCTGTCGCTCGGCGGCACCTTCGACGCCGCGGCCGGCTCGGTCGGCCTGCTCGGGGACGACGCCCCCGACTGGCGCGGCCTGGACGTCGGCAGCCCGTTCGACTACCCCCGCCAGGGCATCCTCTACGTCGCCCGGCACCTGCCGCCGCCGACCCGGAGCGGCACCCCGGACGCCGCCATGGACGAGCTCGCCCAGCTCGTCGAGGCCGCCGGCGGGCGCACCCTCGGGCTGTTCTCCTCCCGGCGCGCCGCCGAGGCCGCTGCCGAGGCGCTGCGTGCCCGGCTCGACGTCCCGGTGCTGTGCCAGGGGGACGACACGACGGCCACCCTCGTCCGCCAGTTCGCCGCAGACCCGGCGACCTGCCTGTTCGGCACGTTGTCGCTGTGGCAGGGCGTCGACGTGCCGGGGCCGGCCAGCCAGCTCGTCGTCATCGACCGGATCCCGTTCCCGCGACCGGACGACCCGCTGTCCTCCGCCCGGCAGGAGGCCGTGTCACGCGCGGGAGGGAACGGCTTCATGGCCGTCGCCGCCACCCACGCCGCGCTGCGGCTGGCCCAGGGAGCCGGCCGGCTGATCCGCTCCGCGGAGGACCGCGGCGTGGTCGCGGTGCTCGACTCCCGGCTGGCCACCGCCCGCTACGGCACGTTCCTGGCCCGGTCGCTGCCGCCGCTGTGGCGCACGACCGACCGCGCCACCGTGCTGGACGCGCTGCGCCGCATCGACGCCGCCGCGGGGCAGCCGTGGCCGGTCGCCGAACCGGTCGCCCGGGCCCTGGCTGCGGGCGGCTGAGGGACCCCCGCTCGCGGCGTCGACCGCGGGCACGGCACGCTGACCCGTGTGACGACTCCTGCTGAGCAGACGGTGCCGATGAGCGTCGCGGACGCCCGGGCGCAGTTCGAGCCCGTGCCCGGCTACCTCAACGCCGCCTCGATGGGCCTGCCGACGACAGGCGTGCTCGCCGCGCTCCAGGACGCGCTCGACGAGTGGCGCCGGGGCCGGGCCACCCCCGGCCGCTACGACGTCGCGGTCGCGGAGTCCCGCCGGCTGTACGCCGGGCTGGTCGGCGTCGACCCCGCCAGGGTCGCGGTCGGCTCACAGGTGTCCGTGCTCGCCGGCCTGGTTGCGAGCTCACTGCCCGACGGCGCCGAGGTGCTCTGCGTCGACGGCGACTTCACCTCGGTGGTCTTCCCGTTCCTCGTCCACGCCGACCGCGGAGTGACCGTCCGGCACGTCCCGCTGGAGCGACTGGCCGAGGAGGTGCGTCCCAGCACCGACCTCGTCGCCTTCTCGCTGGCGATGTCGGCGTGCGGAACCGTGGTCGACGGGGACGCCGTGGCCGAGGCGGCCGCCGACGCCGGCGCGGCCACCCTGTGCGACCTCACCCAGGCGGTGGGGTGGATGCCCGTGGACGCCTCACGCTTCGACGTCACCATCTGCTCGGCGTACAAGTGGCTGTGCAGCCCACGCGGGTCGGCGTTCGCGACGATCAGCGAGCGCGCGGCAGGGTGGCTGCGACCCACCTCGGCCGGGTGGTACGCCGGTGACGACGTGTGGGACTCCATCTACGGACCGCGGATGCGGCTGGCCCAGGACGCCCGGCGCTTCGACGTGTCCCCGGCGTGGTTGTCCTGGGTGGGCACGGTGCCGGCGCTGCGGCTGTTCGCGGCGCTGGACCCGGCCGAGGTGCGCGCTTACGACGCTGCGCTCGCCGACCGACTCCGCGAGGGGCTGGGTCTCGCCCCGGCCGGGCGCGCGGTCGTGTCCCTGCCGGACCCGGACGGCGACCGGCAGGCGAGGTTGGAGCGGGCCGGGGCGGTCGTCGCGGCCCGGGCGGGCAGTGTGCGGATCGCCTTCCACCTGTGGAACGACGAGGACGACGTACGGCTGGTGCTCGACGCCCTCGCCACCCCCGCGTGAGCGGGGAGGCCGACCCGCGCCGGCGGCTGGACGCGGACCCGCGCCGGCGGCTGGACGCTGAACGCGTCGCGACGCGCGACCGGGTCAACTCCCTGGACGCGGAGCTCCGCCGGCTCGAGGAGTCCGCTGCCGAGGTGGCGACCGACGACGAGCACGACCCGGACGGCTCCGGCGGGCTCGCGGTCGGTCGAGCCCAGCTGCAGGCGCTGCGCGAGCAGGCACGCCAGCAGCTCGCCGAGATCGAGGCGGCCGTGCAACGGCTGGACGCCGGCCGCTACGGGGTGTGTGAGCGGTGCGGACGACCGGTGGCCGCGGAGCGGTTGGCGGCCCGGCCCACCGCGCGGGTGTGCATCGACTGTGCCGGATAGCCGCTGTGCTGGTTAGCCGCTGTGCCGGTTAGACGCTGCGCAGCACCGCGACGACCCTGCCGAGCACGGTGGCCTCGTCGCCCGGGATCGGCTCGTAGGCCGGGTTGTGCGGCAGCAGCCAGACGTGACCGTCCCGTCGCTTGAACGTCTTCACCGTCGCCTCGCCGTCGATCATCGCGGCGACGATCTCACCGTTCTCGGCGACCGGCTGTTGCCGGACGACGACCCAGTCGCCGTCGCAGATGGCGGCGTCGATCATCGAGTCACCGGACACCTTGAGCAGGAAGAGCTGCCCGTCACCCACGAGCTGACGGGGCAAAGGGAAGACGTCCTCGACCGCCTGCTCGGCGAGGATCGGTCCGCCGGCGGCGATCCGGCCGACCACCGGGACGTACGACGCCGCCGGCCGCGCGTCCCCGACACCTGTCTCGTCGACGTCCGGGGGCAGCTCGGACTTGGCCGTGGCACGAGCACCCCGTCCCGGCGTGACCACCTCGATGGCCCGCGGCCGGTTCGGGTCCCGCCGCAGGTACCCCTTGCGCTCCAGGGCAGCGAGCTGGTGCGCGACGCTGCTCGGGCTCGTCAGCCCCACCGCCTGACCGATCTCCCGCATGCTCGGCGGGTAGCCGCGGGTCTCCACGGCATGGCGGATGCTCTCCAGGATCGTGCGCTGCCGGGCCGTGAGGCCGTCCCCGCCGGCGGGCTGGTCCGGCAGCTCGTGCACCGTCGCGCCGTCCGTCGTGCCGGGATGGTCCTTCGCTCTGGCCACGTCCGCTCCGTCCCTGTTGTGCTGCTGGTTCTGTTGTGCTGCTGGTTCTGTTGTGCTGCTGGTTCTGTTGTGCTGCTGGTTCTGTTGTGCTGCTGGCTCTGTTCGACCGGTTCTGCCGTTCTGCCGGCTCTGTTGCCCTGCCGGCCGGTGCCTGGTGATCGACACGCTAGACCGGGGCACCGACGGTTTCAAACACCTGTTCGAGCGTGTCGTCGCGATGTCAGCGCTGCTCGGCGGTGTGCTGGCGAGGCCGCTTGGTAGAGGCGTTGTCGGTGCCCGGTGCTGGAGTGACGTCCAGGTGGGATGCGAGCGGCCGGCCGATGGCTGTGCTGGGAGCGGTGGACACAGCCGCTTCCGAGTGCTAGACATCGGACAGGCGTTCGATCGAACACACGTTCGGACCCTACGTCACGGAACGCCCTGGAGGTACCTGATGAGCGCAGTCACGATCGACCACCGCCTGGTCCCCGTCCGTCGTGCGAGGTCGCACCGGCCCGCCGACGTCGTTCCCCTGCCGGTGCGGCAGGCGCCGGCTGCCGTAGCGGGTGGACCGGCCGTGCCGCTGCGGATCACCCGGCGCGGGCGACTCACCCTGACGCTGGTCCTGTCGGCGGTCCTCGCCGTCGCCGGGCTGGGTGCCGCAGGGCAGGCTCTCGCCGGTCCGGACGCCGCCCCGCCGCCGATGGACACTGTCGTGGTCCTGCCGGGCGACACGCTGTGGGGCATCGCCTCCGGCGTCGCCGCGCCAGGTGAGGACGTCCGCGACGTGATCGTCGAGATCAGGACTCTCAACGGCCTAAGCACCTCGGCCGTGAACGTCGGTCAGGAGCTCCTCGTCCCAGCCACCCCCTAACCCATCCGTGATCATGCAATCTCGCCACCCCTGGACGCCGCCCTCCTCGGTGATCATGCAATCCCGCCACCCCTGGACGCCGCCCTCCTCGGTGATCATGCAATCCCGCCACCCCTGGACGCCGCCCTCCTCGGTGATCATGCAATCCCGCCACCCCTGGACGCCGCCCCCCTCGGTGATCATGCAATCCCGCCACCTCTTCACGCATCGCCCGCGCGGAGTGGCGTGACACGGGGAAGTTCTGACTGATTCAGAGCCCTGTGGCAGCACTGCGCCATCTGGAAGAGGCGGGCACGGCAATCCCGGGCCCGTCCTGCGACGAGCCTCCAGGTGGAACCGGGCCGTCCTGGCGCTCTCCCCGGAGTTCGGCCTACGTGCAACGTCGCGAGGTGGGATACCAGGTCTAGCCGCTGCTGGCTGCCTTCTGCAAGGTGGCTGGATTGCATGATCACGAAACGGGAGATGTCGCGGCGTCGGGCGATTGAATGCATTGCTACGGTGCTGCGGGCGGTTACAAAATGCTGGATTCACCATGGTTTTTGCGGCGTGTTGCGCCAGCAACCCAGCACTTTGTGGGTGGACGTGGGCTGTCCGGGGGTGGCGGGATTGCATGATCACCGAGGAGGGCGGCGTCCAGGGGTGGCGGGATTGCATGATCACCGAGGGCGTGAAGGGGTCAGGCGCCGAGCTCCCAGTGCCAGGGCTCGGGCTTGCTGCCGTCCTGCTGAGCCCACCCGGGGTTGAACCAGCCGAAGCGCGGGGCGTTGAGCTGCATCCACCGGTGCTCGGGCGTGCCGAACCGCTCGATGCCGCCGCACAGGTCGACGGCAGTGCCCCAGCCGTGGTTGCTGGTGCCCGGCCGAGCCGCCAGGGCCGGCTTCTGCTCGCGCAGCCGGACCTGTGACTGCAGCGTGCGGTAGGAGTCCGTGACGCAGATCGGCTCGGCGAACGTCGAGGCGTACGCCTCCGCCAGCCGGTCGAAGGCGTAGGCGGCGTCCGCGCGCAGCAGGTGCCCCGGGGCGCCCCACAGCGGGCACAGCGCCGAGCGCGGGATCTGCCCGTTGGGGAACCGCTCGACGCCCTGGCTCGTGCACGCACCGGTCCGCCCGGTCACGGCGTTGCCACCGACGCCGAGGGTCCCGACGTCCAGGCCGTCGAGGTTGGCCGGCGGGGCCGACGTGGTCGTCCCATCGAGCACCTGACGACGGGCCTCGGCAAGCCGCTCGGCCTCGGCGTCCGCCGTCGCCACCGCCGTCTCGCTGGACAGCAGCAGCCCCCGCAGTCGGCTCAGCTCTGCTTCGTGGGCGGCGACCAGCCGGTCGGCGTCCTCCTTGGCGTCGGTGGCCGCCTGGGTCGTCTCCCGGACCCGCAGCGCCGTCCGCTCGGCGGCGGCCGCGGCGTCCTCCTGCTCGTCCACCGCGGCCCCGGCCACGACGACGGTGTCCTGCTGGGCCCGTCCGACCACCTGCAGCATGGCGACCCGCCGCGACAGGTCCTCGGGGTCCCGGGCCTCGAGCAGGGTCATCACGCCCTCGTAGGCGGCCAACCCGGAACCCTCGCGGTACGTGCGGGCGGCCCACCGACCCAGGTCGTCCCGGCTCGCGTTGTACCGGGTCCGCGCCGCGGTGAGCTCCTCGGAGCGCTCCCAGTGCTCGGCCTCCGCCTCCTGCTGCTCGCGCATCGCCACCGCGTACACCTCGAGCGCCGCGTTCGCCGCCCGGGCGGCCTCGTCGAGGCGGCGCTGCGCCTCGGTGACGTCTCGCGCGCGCTGGTCGGCGACGGACCGCAGCCGGTGTGCCACGTCGCGCTGCGCCTCGACCTGCTCCTGCGACGGCGCCGACGGCTGCGCGACCGCGACCGCGGCCCCCACAGCCGGGACGGCGAGCGGCGCGACCCCGAGCCCGGCAGCGGCCAGGGCCGCGGCGGCGGCACGGCGCAGGCGGCGGGACAGGGGCACGATCACCCATCGGCGTGACCCGGGGACGGGTTGAGCCCGCGGCCGCCACAGGTTCACCGCACCAGCACCCCGCAGCCGCACCCGGGAGCCTGTGGACGACGAACCCGCGGTGACCCCGGTCCTGCCTACCGTTCCCCCCGTGGGCACCACCTCCGTCCGGTTCGGCGTCGACCCCGGTGAGCTGCACCGGGCCGCCGCGGCCGCCCGCGAGATCGGGCAGCGGCTGCGCGCCGCCCACGACCTCGCGCTCGCCGCCGGCGAACCGCACCCGTGGGCGCAGGACCCGGCTCTGGCCGCGACCGCCCGCCGTGCCGTCGCCGGGATCGCCGCCGCGGCCCGGCTCGGCGGCGACGCGGCATCCGCGCTCGAGGACGCACTGCGCCGGGCCGCCGAGTCCTACGCGGCCAGCGACACCTGGTGGCCGCGGTGACCCCCGCCCCGGTCCGGGCCGCCCCGGGGGCGACCCCGCCGGTTCAGATCCCCGCGGTCGACCCCGCCGCCGCCGGGCGGGACGCCGAACGGCTGGCGCGCGCCGCCGCCGTGGCCGCCGGCGCGGCCCAGGACGTCGGCAGAACCGTCCCGGTCCAGTGGTACGGCCGGGCCGCGGACGCCGAGCGCGCCGTCCGGGCCGACCTCGCCCGCCAGGCCGAGCAGGTGGAGCGGCTGGCCGGCGCCGTCGCGGCCGTCCTGGCGGACTACGCCGCGCGGGTCGCGCCCGCACTGGCCGCGATGCGCCGGGCGGGGGAGGACCTCGAGGCCGGCCTGCGGCTGCAGGCCGCCGACCCGGCGTCCCCGGCGGCCGCGGCCCGGATCGAGCGGGCGTGGGCCGACCACGCGGCGGCCGAGCGCCGGTACACCGCCGCCGTCCTGGACGCCACCGCCGCCCTGGCCGAGGTCGAGGCCGAGACGGCCGCCCTGGCCACCGGCCCGGCCGCGCACCTGCGCGCCGGCGTCGAGCAGTTCTGGCAGGACGCCGTGGTGGACCCGGCCCGGCTCGCCTGGGCCCTCACCGCGGGGTTCGTCACCGACCGGGACGCGTGGCGCGACACGGTGGCCGGACTGCGCGACGGGCTGCTCGACACCGTGCGCCACCCGGTCCGCACGCTCGACGAGATGCTCGCCGGGCCGTACTGGCGGGCGGGGGAGTGGGGCGCCGGGGTCGGTGCCCTGCTGGCCGGTGCATTGCCGTGGCGGTTCGGCACCCGGCTCACCCCCGAGGAGCGGGCCCGCTGGGCGCCGTACCTGGCCGATCCCGACGCCCCGCGCCCTCGGCTGCAGAGCCTCGAGGAGCTCTTCGCCGGAGTGGACCTCACCGCCCACGAGCACCACGCGCTCGGTCACACCCTGCGTCGCCACCGGCTCGAGGCCGACCTGCTCGAGGACCGGCTGCGTTACGGCACCGTCTACGACGAGGGGTACCGCGGCCCGCCGCCGGCCTCCCGGCGGGCGTCGAGTTGGTCGGACGCCGCCACCGCGGAGCGCTGGGTCGGCGAGGCGCTGCGGCGGCACGAGGCCGAGGTCCGCGAGTGGGCCGCCGGCCGCGGCCGGCGCCCCCTCGTCGTCCAGGTGCCGGCCGACCCGGACGTCGGCACGGTGATGACACTCGTCGACGGCCGACCCCAGCTGCTCGCGCCGTCGACGGTCCGCGTCGTCCTGGCCCGGGACGGCGACGACGTGTTCATCCTGACCGCCTACCCCGACACCCCCCTTCTCACCGACCGGAGCCGACGATGACACCCATGCCGACCGTCCCCGACGTCCCGCTGACCGGTGCCCTCCTGCGTGGCGCCTTCCCGCCCGGCTACGAGCGTGACCGGCTCGACCCGGACCTCGCCCTGGGCTCCCGCGTGTGGCGGCTGACCCAGGACGGCGAGACCGAGCGGTGGGCCGCCGAGGTCGCCGAGCTGCGCGAGCTGACGGCTGCCGCCGCCGACCCCGAGGCCGCGCTCGCCGCCGTCCTCGGACCGTGGCTCGGCGACCCCGACGGGCCACCGGACGGCGTGCCGTGGACCGAGCTGCTCGACCAGCTGGAGGCGCTCGTCGAGCTGGCCCGCACCGCCCCGGGCACGCTCACCGTCCTGACGCCGGACGACGAGGTCGCCCGGCCGCTGCGGACCAGCCGCTTCCACCCCGAGCCCGGCGTCCAGGACGTCGCGGCCCGCGCGGTCGCCGCCGCCCACGGCGAGGAGATCCAGCGCTGGGCGGCCGACAGCCGCGGCGCCTGGCGCTGGCACGGCTACGCCGACACCGGCCGTCCGGTCGGGGTGGTCACCGACCTGCGTACCGGGCGGGAGACCGAGGTGAGCGGCGCCGCGCTCGTTCTCGAGCAGCGGTCCGGCGGCACGCCGAGGGCGGTGACCGTGTGGCCGGAGGTGCCACTGGACGCCGAGCTGCGGGCCCGGTACCCCGACCTCGCCAGTGCGCTGGGGTCGTGGCTGGCGGCGGCGGGGGAGTCGGCGTGGACCGGGCAGCAGCTGCTGGTCCGGTCCACCGTCGGTCCGGCCCGGGCCGCCGTCCGCGAGCAGCTCGACCGGTTGCTCGCCGACCACCCGGACGACGCGGGGCTGGCCGCCGCGGTCGAGGCGATGGGCAGCCACGTGCGGACCGGAGCCGTGCGGCCGTGGCTGGAGATGATCCGCAACCGGATCGGCAGCCCCCTGCGCGACGAGCACGGCACGCCCATCGACGACTACGCCCTGGGCGGGTGGTCGCGCTGAGCGCCGCGTACGGTGCGGCCGTGCAGACACAGGACCCCGAGCTGAGCCAGTCCGAGCTGAGCCACTACGAACCCAGCCCGAACGAGCACGTCCGCCGCCAGGTCGAGGAGTACGAGTCCTCCGGCGGCACCCGCGGGACGACGATGCGCGGGCTACCGGTCGTCGTCCTGACCATGCGGGGGGCCCGGAGCGGCCGGCTGCGCAAGGTGCCGCTGATGCGGGTCGAGCACGACGGGGTCTACTGCGCGGTTGCGTCCGAGGGCGGGGCGCCGCGGCACCCGCACTGGTACCACAACCTGCTCGCCCACCCCGACGTCCGGGTGCAGGACGGTCCGCGGGTGGTCGACTGCCGGGCCCGGCTCGTGCACGGCGAGGAGCGCGCGGTGTGGTGGCAGCGGGCGGTGGCGGCCTTCGGTGACTACGCCGACTACGCCGAGCGCACCGAGCGGGAGATCCCGCTGTTCGTGCTCGAGCCGGTGGGCTGAGGCCCGGCGGACTGAGGCCCGGTGGGCTGAGGCCCGGTGGGCTGAGGGCCGGCCGCCCGGCGCGCCCGGTAGGCCGCGACGGCCACCCGGTTGCCGCAGCCGCCCTCGCAGTACCGGCGGGACCGGTTGCGGGACAGGTCGACCAGCACGGCGCCGCAGTCCTCGGCCTCGCACACTCGCAGCCGGCTCAGCTCCCCGCTGCGGACGACGTCGACGAGCGCCATCGCGGCCTCCACCGCCATCCGGGTGGCCAGCGGCTGCTCCGGACTGGTCGCGTGCAGGTGCCAGTCCCAGCCGTCGTGCCGGACGAGCTGCGGCAGCGCCCGGGCACCGCTGAGCAGGGCGTTCACCTCCGCCACGACGACCTCGTCGTCCTCGGCGGTCCAGATCCGGCGCAGCACCGGGCGCAGGTCCCGGACGGCGGACAGCTCGGCCTCGTCGTGAGTCCGGCTGCCGGTGTACTCCCAGGCCTCGACGAACGCGTCGAGGTCCTCGACCGTGCGCAGGGTGTCGCCCTGCTCGGTGCCGTCGCCGAGGGTGTTGATCAAGGCCGCGGACGACGCCAGAGACGTCTCGGTGTCATGGGCGAAGACCATGTTGACTCCTGACGTTGCGGGCTCGTAGTGTCATCACCGTTCCCGCAGTTTACCCCTGTCAGATGAGGTTGCCGCCGTGACTGCCGTGCGCCCTGCCGTCCTGGACCGTCCCGCCACCCCCGCGCGGCGCCGTCCGGGCGTCGATGCAGCCGGCATCTGGCTGGCACTCGTCTCGGCCGCGGCGTTCGGCAGCTCGGGCACGCTGGCGAAGTCCCTGCTCGAGACCGGCTGGTCGCCCGGTGCGGCCGTCACCTTCCGGATCGGGGGAGCGGCGCTGCTGCTCGTCGTGCCGGCCGTCGTCGCGCTGCGGGGCCGCTGGGACGTGCTGCGCCGCAACGCCGGTCTCATCACCGTCTACGGCCTCGTCGCGATGGCCGCCGTCCAGCTGTTCTACTTCAACGCGGTGACGACCCTCAGCGTCGGCGTCGCCCTGCTGCTGGAGTACCTCGGCGTGGTCCTCGTCGTCCTGTGGCTGTGGCTGCGCCACGGCCAGCGGCCCCGGTCCTGGACGCTCGTCGGCGTCGTCCTGTCGGTGGCGGGTCTGCTGCTCGTGCTTGACCTCACCGGCGGCATGCGCGTCGACCTCGGCGGCGCGCTGTGGGGACTCGGTGCGGCGGTCGGCCTGGCGTTCTACTTCGTCCTGTCCGCGCGGGAGACCACCGGGCTGCCGCCGCTCGTCATGGCCGCGGGCGGCATGGTCGTCGCGACCGTCGCCCTGGCCGTGGCCGGGGCGGTCGGCGTGATGCCGATGACCTGGGCGGCGGACGACGTCCGGCTGGCGGGTGCGCTCGTCCCCTGGTGGGTGCCCGCGGGTCTGCTCGTCGTCGTCGCCGCGGCGCTCGCCTACGCCACCGGGATCGCCTCCACCCGGCGGCTGGGCTCCAAGATGGCCAGCTTCGTCGGGCTCACCGAGGTGCTGTTCAGCGTGGTCTTCGCCTGGCTCGTGCTCGGGGAGCTGCCGATGCCGGTGCAGCTTGCGGGCGGGGTGCTCATCGTCGCCGGCGTCCTGGCCGTCCGGTACGACGAGCTGCGGGAGCGCCCGGACGTCCTCGCGGGGCTGGACGTCGTCCCTGGCCCGGACGTCGTCCCCGACCCGGACGCCGTCCCCGACCCGGAGAGCTCCCCTTCGTGATCATGCAATCCCGCCACCCCCCCGGCCACCGTCCGGCTCGCAGAATGCTGGGTTGTTGGCGCGACACGCCGCAAGGGCGGCGCTGAATCCAGCATTTTGGCAGCGGGCGCTCAGTGGGCAGGGTGGCGGGATTGCATGATCACCGAGGGGGTGGGGGTCAGGCGGGGGTGGAGCCGCCGAGGACCTCACTCCACTTCGCCCGCCGGCCGGTGATGAGCAACGCCCGGCGGTACACCCGGGAGGCGAACGCCGCGAGCAGGACGGCGGTCGCCGCGGTGAGCACCATCGCGAGCACGAGCTGCCACACCGGGACGGTGCCGGCCGCCCAGCGGATCGGCATCACGAGCGGCGCGGTGACCGGCACGATCGAGGCGACGACGGCGACCGGTCCGTCACTGTCCTGCGCGGCGAACACGACGCCGAGCATGTAGCCGGCGATCAGGATGATGCTGATCGGGGCGATCGTCCCGCCGACGTCCTGGACCTTGTCGACCATCGCCCCGGACGCCGCGAACACGAACGCGAACAGCGCGAACCCGAGGACGAACCACACGACACCCAGGGCGAGGTCGGCCGCGGCGGCCTCGGGCAGCCCGATCTCGTCGGTGACCCGGACGCCGACCGCGACCGGGGTGAGCAGGACGAGCAGCTGGGCGAGGGTGGCGAGCCCCACGGCGAGCACCGTGCCGACGAGGATCTGGCTGGAGCGCAGTACCGGCAGCAGCACCTCGGAGATCCGGCTCGCCTTCTCCGTCGCTACGGACGTCGCGATCGCGCTGCCGGCGAACGTCACCGCCAGGTACAGGACGATCCCGACCAGGAAGCCGGCGCCCGCCCGGTCGGCGTCCTCGGCGCCCCCGACCCGCACCAGCTGCGGCGGCGACACCTGCTGCAGCTCGGCGACCTGCTCAGCAGACAGTCCGGCGTCGGCGAGCCGCTCGGAGGTCTCCAGCATGGTGACGGCCTGCGCGACCGTCCCGGGGAACGTGTCCGTGAGGTTGCTGCCGGCGTAGAGCGTGTCGCCGACCAGGGCCGCGTCGGCGTCGCCGCCCTCGACGGCCTGGCGCGCGGCGTCCGAGGAGTCGACCTCGACGTACTCGACCTCGAGGCCGCTGCCGGCCGTGGTCGCGTCGAGCGACTCGACGAGACCCTCCGGGGCTGGCCCGACCATCGCCAGGGCCCGGGTGCCGTCGTCCCCGCCGAGCACCTGCGGCAGCACGACCCCGGCGGTGCCGATGAGCAGCAGGATCAACGTGACCACCCTGAACGACCGCGACCGGACGGTCTCGGTCATCGCCCGTCCGGCGACAAGCCGGGTGCCGCGCCACCACTCGCTCACGCTGGCACCTCCTCGACGCTGGTCCTCCCGGCGGCGGTGAGGAACAGGTGGGACAGGGTGGGCAGGTCCAGCCCGAAGTCGACCACCTCGCCCTGCGCGCGGGCGGCGTCCAGGACGGCGAGCGCGTCGACGTCCGGGGACAGGGAGAGCCGCAGCTCGTCGACCTCGTCGCTGACCACCCGGACGCCGGGAAAGCGGGCGACCCAGTCGCGGCCGGCCCCGCGCACGTGCAGCCGCAGCTGGCGCTCCCCGGAGGAGGCGCGCAGCCGGGCCACCGGTCCGGCCAGCACCGTGCGTCCGGCGTCCACCATGACGATGTCCTCGCAGAGGTCCTGGACCAGGTCGAGCTGGTGGGAGGAGAACAGCACGGTGCGTCCGGCCTCGGCGCGCCGGCGCAGCGTCGAGGACAGGTTCTCCACCGCGACGGGGTCGAGCCCGTTGAACGGCTCGTCGAGCACGATGACGTCGGGGTCGTGGACGAGCGCGGTGGCCAGTTGCAGCCGCTGCTGCATCCCGCCGGACAGCTTGTCGGTGCGTGAGTCCCACCGGTCGCCCAGCCCGAGCTCGGCCAGCAGCGCCCGGGCCCGGGTGGTGGCGTCGTCCTTGGCCAGCCGGTGCAGCCGGCCGAAGTAGATGACCTGCTCACCGGCGGGCATCGCCGGGTACAGGCCACGCTCCTGCGGCATGTACCCCCAGCGCTGCCGGTCCTGCGGCAGGACCGGCCGGCCGTCGTAGGTGACCTCGCCACGGTCGGGGGTCAGGACGCCGAGCAGCACCCGCAGCAGCGTCGTCTTGCCGGCGCCGTTGGGGCCGAGCAGGCCGGTGATCACTCCCGGGACGACGTCGAAGGACACCCCGGCCAGCGCCTGCCGTCCGCCGAACGCGTGCGCCACGTCGCGGACGCCGAGCCCCCTGGTCACGGGTGGCACGCTACCGGCCGTGGGGGCGCCGTCCGCGGCCGTGGTCCTCGCGTGCCTCCCACCGGAAGGTTCGCAGCGCGATGAGGGAGGCGCCCACCAGCCAGACGACGACGACGGCGAACGAGCCCCATGCCACGGCCGTCCCAGCCGGGTCCAGGGCACGGTCGAGCAGCCGGACGACGTGCTGCAGCGGCAGCACCGACCCGACCGTCGACATCCACTGCGGCGGGTTCACGACGAAGACGTCGGAGAAGAACGACGCCGGCAGCAGCACGCCGAGCCCCACCGCGCCGACGGCCTTCGCGTCCGGGAGGCCGCCGGCGAGGGCGAAGCCGCACGCGCCGAGGGTCACCGCACCCAGGACGACGAACGCGCCGGCGAGCAGTAGGCCGGGCCAGGTGGGGGTCAGGCCGAAGAACAGCACGCCCACCCCGACAACGAGGACGGCGGTGAGCAGTGCGATCCAGAGCGCCGACAGGATCCGCCCGGCGAGGTAGGCCGCGGCCGGTGTCGGCGTCCCACGCAGCCTCTTGAGCACACCGCGGTCCCGGGCGGTGGCCACGGCTTCCGGCAGGTTGACGAACGCGGTGACGGCCGTCCCGAAGGCGATCATGCCGGCCGCCAGGACGGCGACCAGATCCGGGTCGCCCCCGGCGGAGCGACTCATCCCCGCGTTGAGCACGAAGAGGCCGAGCGGCATCGCGACGGCGAAGAACAGCCAGCCGGGGTCCCGCATCGCTGCCCGGGTCGCCGCCGCCGTCTGCGCGACGACCAGGGACACCGGGCCCGGACGACCGGCCTCGGCCACGGCCAGACTCGCCGGACGCCGAGGGGCCCCGCTGCTGTCGGGCGTCGGCCCGGGTGCCGGGTGGGTGGTGGCCCGCCGTCCCCGGGACGACGTCCGGTCGGCCGCCGGCTCCCAGCGGAAGGTGCGCAGGGTGACTGCCGCCGCCCCGGCGCCCCAGACGACGAGGACGGCCAGCGCCCCGCCGTCCCACCCTGAGCCGGTGGAGAACGGGTCGAGCTGCCCCTGCAGGGCCCGCAGCAGCACCCCGACCGGCAGGACGTCAGCGACGTGCTGCATCCACGCCGGCATCTCCCCGACGGTGAACAACCCGGACAGGAAAGACATCGTCACCGCCAGCCCGATCGCGACGGCCTGAGCGGTGTTGCCCGAGCGGGCCAGTGCCGCGACGGCGAGGCCGAGGGCTGCGAAGGCTGCGGTGGCGACCAGGACGGTGACTGCCATGGCCGGCACGGTCCGCCAGAACACCTGGACGTCGTAGACCAGGACGCCGACGAGGAGCATCAGCGTGTAGGCGGCGACCGCGACCAGCGCTGCGCTGACCACCTTGGCCCCGAGGTAGACGCCGGCGGGTAGCGGCGTCCCGCGCACCCGGCGGAGCACTCCGCGCTCGCGAGCGACGGCGACTGCCGTGGCCACGGTGGGGAAGGCCGCGAACAGCACGCCCATCGTTGCGGCGCTCGGGGTCACCACCTGCATGACGCGGATCCCGGAGGTGCCGTCGAGCACGTCGTTGCCGGCGAGGAACCCGAGGACGACGAGCCAGGTCAGCGGCAGCACGAGGGTGAAGATGACGACGAGCCGAGCCCGCCACAGGTCGGTGAGGGTGAACCGCAGTTGGTCCAGGCCGAGCCGGCCCAGAGACGGACGTCGTTCGGTGGACGGGCGTGCCGTTCGGCTGGACAGGCCTGTGCTCACGGACTCACCGGGGTCCCGAAGTCGAGGCGTCGGGACGGGCGTCGGTGCCCGCAGCCGCGACGAGCTCGAGGTAGACGTCCTCCAGGGACGGCAGGGTCACCTCGATCTGCGGCAGCTCCTCGCCGCGGCCGACCGCCCACCCGGTCAGCCTGTTCAGCGCCAGGGTCGGGGTCGTCGTCCTCAGCCGCCAGCCGGCACCTCGGGGCAGGAGGGCGCCGTCCAGCTCGGGCAGGTCGGCGGGCACCACGCCGGCCGGAAGCCGGAACGCCACGGTGGCAACGGCGTCGCCGGTAGCCCGGATCTCCTCCGGCGTGCCGCAGGCGACGAGCCGACCGGCGACGACGACGGCGACGCGGTCCGCGAGGTGCTCGGCCTCGTCCATGTAGTGCGTGGTGAGCAGGACCGTCTTGCCGAGGCCGCGCAGTGACCCGACGAGGTCCCAGGCGCGGCGCCGGGCCGAGGGGTCGAACCCGGTGGTCGGCTCGTCCAGGAACAGCACGTCCGGGTCGCCGACGAGTCCCAGGGCGAGGTCGAGGCGGCGCCGCTGCCCGCCCGAGAGCGTCTTGACCCGGGCGTCGCGCTTGTCGGCGAGCCCGACCAGTGCGACGACCTCGTCCACGTCGAGCCGGCGTGGGTACATGCCGCGGTAGAGCCGGACCAGCTCAGCGACGGTGAAGTCCTCCTCCAGGCCGGCGTCCTGGAGCACGATGCCGATCCGCTCCCGGTAGGAGCGCCCGCCGGTGGCCGGGTCGGTGCCCAGGACGTCGACGGTGCCGGAGGTGCGGTGGCGGTGCCCCTCGAGGATCTCCACCGTCGTCGTCTTGCCAGCCCCGTTGGGGCCGACCACGGCGAAGACCTCCCCGAAGCCAACGGTGAACGACAGGCCATCCACGGCCCTGACGTCGCCGTAGCGCTTGTGCAGGTCCGAGACCGTGATGGCGTGCATGGCTGCCTCCCGCGGTCAGCCTGCGCCGCGTGCTGAAGGCCGGCCAGGGGCGAAAGGCCAGGGACGGGCAGCTGGTGCGACACCCGGGCGTGATCGCCACCGGGGGAGGAGTCGCGGCCGTGCGCGGGGGCGGGTGGCGCTGGCGGCGCGACTTCTCCTCCTCGGACGGCGATCACGCGCCGTCGTCGGGAGCCTGGGCCAGTTAGGAGGCCTTGCGCTAGGAGGCCTTGCGCCGGGTGGCTCCACCGCGGCCGCGGAAGGTCACGCCGCTCTCGACGAGGAGGTTGCGGATGAACCCGAAGGAGCGCCCGGAGATCTCGTGGATGTCCCGGATGGACTTGCCGGACTCGTAGAGCCGCCGCGCCTCGGCGGCCATCGCCGCGCGCTCGTCGCCCCGGATGCGCTTGCCCTTGCGGTCCTCGGGCCAGGTGAATGCCATCAGCTGCCTCCTCGTGTGGTGGTGGCACCAGGACCGGTGCCCACCCTGCTGCTACTTGTGATCATGCTTGGGGCGCGGACCGGGCGCAACCGGGACCGATCGGGTTCGCCAGGACGGCGTCCGCCGCAGACAGCCGGTGGAGGCGACACGCCGGCGTGGGCACCGACCTGTGGATTTGCCGCGACACGCGAGAACTCGGCCTGCGGACCTTGCGCAACCACTGGGTCTCGGCCTAGCGTTCACCCCAACATCTAGTAGTTACACTGGTGGCATTCTTCCACAGGTTGTGGACAGGGACGACGAACTCGTCCACAGCCGGTGGACAGGCGGGAGAGGAGGACGACGGTGCACTGTCCGTTCTGCCGGCACACCGACTCGCGGGTCGTGGACTCGCGCACCTCCGACGACGGCACGACGATCCGCCGCCGGCGACAGTGCCCTGAGTGCGGTCGGCGGTTCACCACCGCCGAGACCGCGAGCCTCACCGTGATCAAGCGCTCGGGGGTCAGTGAGCCGTTCAGCCGCGACAAGGTCATCGCCGGGGTCCGCAAGGCCTGCCAGGGGCGGCCGGTGACCGACGACCAGCTGGCACTGCTCGCCCAGCAGGTCGAGGAGTCGATCCGGGCCTCGGGCAGTGCCGAGATCGACGCGCACGAGGTGGGGGTCGCCGTCCTGGGCCCCCTGCGCGACCTCGACGAGGTCGCCTACCTGCGGTTCGCCAGCGTCTACCAGGGCTTCGAGTCCCTCGAGGACTTCGAGGCCGCGATCACTCTGCTGCGCGCGGAGCGGGAGCCGACCGGCGCCGAGCCCGCGACCAGCTCCGAGCCCGCGACCAGCGCCGAGCCCGCGACCGCCGTCCGCCGCGGCACCTAGACCACCGCTGGCGGCGGCGGAGGGGAAGCCGACGCCGCCAGCGGTCACCACGCCACAGCAGCCGGCCCCGCCACAGGGCCGCCGAGCACCACGACAACGCCAGTACGTCGACACTGAGAGCACCAGGGGATTGGGGAGCACGCCATGACGGAGACCACGCCCGACACCACCGCGGGCCGCAAGCGGACGCCGAAGCCCGCCGGCGGCAAGGGCCTGACCATCGACCGGGTCTACACCACCCCCGGTGTGCACCCCTATGACGAGGTGACCTGGGAGCGGCGGGACGTCGTCCAGACGAACTGGAAGACGGGGGAGACGATCTTCGAGCAGCGAGGCGTGGAGTTCCCCGACTTCTGGAGCGTCAACGCCTCGACGATCGTCACGACGAAGTACTTCCGTGGTGCGGTGGGGACCGAGGAGCGCGAGCAGAGCCTCAAGCAGCTCATCGACCGGGTCGTGCTCACCTACGTCCGGGCCGGCAAGGAGCACGGCTACTTCGCCGGTGACACCGACGCCGAGATCTTCGAGCACGAACTGACCTGGATGCTGCTGCACCAGGTGTTCTCGTTCAACTCGCCGGTGTGGTTCAACGTCGGGACGTCGAGCCCGCAGCAGGTGAGCGCCTGCCAGCCGTACGACGCGCTCGTCAGCACGCCTGACGGCTTCGTGCCAATCGGTGAGCTGGTGGAGCGCAACGCTGTCGGGACGAAGGTCTACGACGCTCACGGGCTCACCAAGATCCTGGCGGTCAAGCACAATGGTGTGAAGGACGTGCTGCGCATTCACACCAAGGCCGGGTACCAGCTCGACGTCACTGCGGACCACTTGGTGTGGAAGAGTTCCGGTCAGGGCACTGGCGGGTTCGTCCCTGCCGGAACCCTGCAGGCCGGGGATCAGTTGGAGTGGCACCGCAGGGAGGCGTTCGGAGACGCCGAAATCACCCGCCGCGATGTGGCAGAGGCCGCCTTGGCTGGGTGGCTGCAGTCGGATGGTTTCGTTGGGCGTTACGAGGGAACCAACCGCTCGTTGACCATTGAGGCTATGACGGTCACCGACGCAGAGAAGGCGTGGGTGACGGATGCGCTCGATGTCGTTTTCCCCAACGTCCACCGCCATGAGCGGCGCGTGGAGACCAAGGACGCCACGCTCGACTGTCGTCGTACGCGGCTGTACGGCGAGCCGCTCACGGACTTCGTCGAGCGGTGGGGCCTCCGGACGCGTGGGGTCGAGATGACCGTCCCGGCCCAGCTCTACAGCGCCCCGTTGCCGGTTGTCGCTGCCTATCTGCGGAGCGTCTTCCAGGCCGAAGGTTTTGTCTCAGCACGGTCGTCTTCCACCGTGGTTGAGGTCGACATGATCTCCGAAGGGATCATTCGCGGAATGCAGTCTCTGCTGTTGCGGTTCGGAATTTTCTCCCGCGTCGGCTTCAAGAGGGACGCCCGCACGGATCGTGTCGGCTGCTGGACGCTGCGCATCCAGAACGAGGGCGACCGGAGGACGTTCACCGACGAGATCGGTTTCGTCGATCCCATCAAGAGTGAGAAGCTTGAGCGAAGCTTCGACAAGCCTGGCCTTTCTTCCCAGGCGACGAAGAGGCTTGAGATCGCCCGCATCGAGCCGATCGGTGCCATGGACGTCTATGACATCCAGACCGAGTCCGGCGAGTACCTGAGCGGAAACCTTCGAGTCCACAACTGCTTCATCCTCTCCGTCGACGACTCGATGGACTCGATCCTCAACTGGTACCGCGAGGAGGGGATGATCTTCAAGGGCGGCTCCGGCGCCGGCCTCAACCTGTCGCGGATCCGTTCGTCGAAGGAGCTGCTGCGCTCCAGCGGCGGGACGGCGTCCGGTCCGGTGTCGTTCATGCGGGGGGCTGATGCCTCCGCCGGGACGATCAAGTCCGGCGGGGCGACCCGCCGGGCGGCGAAGATGGTCGTCCTGGACGTCGACCACCCGGACATCGAGGAGTTCGTCGAGACCAAGGCGCGCGAGGAGGACAAGATCCGGGTCCTGCGCGACGCCGGCTTCGACATGGACCTCGGCGGCAAGGACATCACGAGCGTTCAGTACCAGAACGCCAACAACTCCGTGCGGGTCAGCGACGCGTTCATGCGGGCGGTGGAGGAGGGCGGCCGGTTCGGCCTGACCGCCCGCACCACCGGCGAGGTGATCGAGGAGATCGACGCCCGTGACCTGTGGAAGAAGATCGCCAAGGCGGCGTGGGAGTGCGCCGACCCGGGCGTCCAGTACGACGACACGATCAACGACTGGCACACCACGCCGGAGTCGGGCCGGATCAACGCCTCCAACCCGTGCTCCGAGTACATGCACCTGGACAACTCCAGCTGCAACCTCGCGAGCCTGAACCTGCTGAAGTTCCTCAAGGACGACGGCAGCTTCGACGCCGAGACGTTCGCCAAGGCCGTCGAGCTCGTCATCACGGCGATGGACATCTCGATCTGCTTCGCGGACTTCCCGACCGAGGCGATCGGCGACACCACGCGCAAGTTCCGACAGCTCGGCATCGGGTACGCCAACCTTGGCGCCCTGCTCATGGCCTCCGGCCTGGCGTACGACTCGGACGGCGGTCGCGCGCTGGCCGCGGCGATCACGTCCCTGATGACGGGGACGGCGTACAAGAGGTCGGCGGAGCTGGCCGGCGTGGTCGGACCGTACGAGGGTTTTGCCCGCAACGCCGAGGCCCACGCCCGGGTGATGCGCAAGCACGCCGCGGCGAACGACGCGATCCGCACGATGCACACAATCGACAAGGACGTGCAGCGGCTCGCGACGAAGATGTGGGAAGAGGGCAACTCCATTGGCGCCAAGAATGGTTGGAGAAATGCACAGGCCAGTGTTCTGGCTCCGACCGGCACCATTGGATTTATGATGGACTGTGATACCACGGGAATTGAGCCCGACTTTTCCCTGGTCAAGTTCAAGAAGCTTGTCGGCGGCGGGTCGATGCAGATCGTCAACCAGACGATTCCGCGGGCGCTGCGCAAGCTCGGCTACGCCGACGAGACGGTCGAGGCGATCGTCGAGTACATCGCCGAGCACGGGCATGTTGTGGACGCCCCTGGCCTCAAGCCGGAGCACTACGAGGTGTTCGACTGCGCGATCGGTGAGCGGGCCATCAAGCCGATGGGCCACGTCCGGATGATGGCTGCGGCGCAGCCGTTCATCTCAGGGGCCATCTCGAAGACCGTGAACCTGCCGGAGTCGGCGACCGTCGAAGAAATCGAGGACATCTACTTCCAGGGGTGGAAGCTCGGCCTGAAGGCCATCGCGGTGTATCGCGACAACTGCAAGGTCGGTCAGCCGCTCGGCGACGGCAAGAAGAAGGAGGCCGCGGCCGACGAGCCCAAGGTGGAGAAGGTCGTCGAGTACCGGCCGACCCGCCGGCGGCTGCCGAAGTCTCGTCCGAGCCGGACGACGTCCTTCAGCGTCGGTGGCGCCGAGGGGTACATGACGGCCGGGTCCTACCCGGACGACGGCCTCGGCGAGGTGTTCCTCAAGCTCGGCAAGCAGGGCTCGACCCTGGCCGGCGTGATGGACGCCTTCTCGATCGCGATCTCCATCGCGCTGCAGTACGGCGTGCCGCTGGAGACCTACGTCGAGAAGTTCACCAACATGCGGTTCGAGCCGGCCGGTCTGACCGACGACCCGGACGTGCGGATGAGCCAGTCCGTCATGGACTACGTCTTCCGCCGCCTGGCCCTGGACTACCTGCCGTTCGAGACGCGGGCCGGGATGGGCATCTACACGGCCGCCGAGCGGGCCCGCCAGCTCGAGACCGGCACCTACGAGCCGATCACGGAGGAGTCGGACGACGACTACGAGGGACTCTCGCAGTCGGCGCCGGTAACACAGGCCAAGCCGGTTCCCGCCGAGGCGACCGAGTCCGGCGCCGGGGCGGCGACCGCCAAGTCCGCGCCGGTCGAGGTCCACTCGTCGGCCGAGCTGATGGAGGCGCTGCAGGGCAAGGCGTCGGACGCACCGATGTGCTTCACCTGCGGCACCAAGATGCGGCCCGCGGGCAGCTGCTACGTGTGCGAGGGGTGTGGGAGCACGAGCGGCTGCAGCTGATGCCGAGTTGCACGGACGGGCATACGGCAGTTGCACAAAATGGCGCGACTGCACGGCACCAAATGCCATGATCTATCGCGTTTTGATGGGTGATACCTGATGGCGACAACGCCGGCCCGGTACCCGCAGTGGGACCGGGCCGGTGCCCGTTGACCACACTCCCTGGACAGGAACAGTCGGTGACGTGTGATCGAGTAGGAACCGCGGGTCAACCGGCCAGCGGCAAGCACGAAGGCCCGGCCTTGCCGGGCCGGGCCTTCATAGGCACAGACGGTGGTGTCCGTGCGGGTGTGGAAGTCCGTATGACATCACCTTCGGTGCCGGCGACGTAACCGGCACGGAAGGGGGTGAGTAAGAGATGAGCAAGAACAGCAAGCAGACCGGCGCCAAGGCGGCGAAGGCGGCCAGCAAGGTTTTGCGCGACGGGCGCACGAGCAAGGCCAGCAAGTCCGCCGCCGGCAGCGCGTTGGCGCAGACGCCAAAGCGCCGATCGAAGTGACGTCCCCGGCGGCCAGCCCGGGGCGCCGGGCCCCGCGGACCTGAACTGTCAAGGGACAGTAGGAATTGCTCAGGGGCGGGTTCGACGCCTGGGATCCTGAGTTTGAGAGCACCAGACGGTTCCCGCGTCCCTCCCGCGTGGCGGGGTTACGCGGTCACTCGCCATCCCTCTTGCCGGGCGCACCGGGGTTCATGGTTATAGTCCTCAACTGTGCCGCTGCTCTGGCTCGAATAGGAACCGGGCTCTGGCTAAACCGAATGCGGTCGCTTTGAAGTGAGTGGAGGATGAGGCGACGGTCGGCAGCAGCGCGGGCTAGACCCTGCCACATATCGGTGGGGTGTTTGACTCTCCCGCGCGGCTCTTGCGGCCGCGTCGGTGTCGGTGGTTGTCTCTAGTCTCCGGGACATGTTGAGTTCGTGGAAGTCAGCTCCGGTGCCGCACCGGGGCGGGACCTGGGTTCGTCGGGGCGCTCTTGTTCTTCTGCTCGGCTGGGGTGCAGGGGTCCTCCTGTGGCAGGGGGCGCCCGAAGTCTGCCGCGACGAAGTCGCGGGCACTGCGGTGGTGCAGGTCTGCGAGCCAATGGGGCTCTCCGACCCTCGCGTGGCGCTGTACCTGATCGTGGCAGCGCTCCTGTTGTTGCCCGAGGTCAGTGAACTTGAACTTTACGGAGTGGTCACCCTTCGCCGTAGACTTGAGGAGGCGCGCGAGGAAGCTCGAGAGCTGAAGGAGGAAATCACTCGCATTCGTACCCAAGCCTCCGCGCTGAGCCACGCGAATGCCGCTAGTCGGACCGACATCAACCTGAACGTCCGGCAGTTTCAGACCGCGTCCGCCCTCGACGACGTGACCACCGGCGATATGGGGCCCTTCGAGCCGGACGAGGAGGTTGGAGCGTACGCGCAGATGGCCTTCCAGGCGGGTCTAGCCGGGCTTCCTCAGCTGCTGCCTGCCTGGGGACAGGACGCGACGTTGATCGGTTACACCCTCGGCGAGGACGGCCGGCTAGAGCGCACCTATCAGATTGGCGACGACTACGACGACGCAACGCTCGGAGACCTAGACCGACGAGCCAACCAGCGGCCCTACGAGACTGGCATCACGGTCCGGCCGCAGTGTTGGACTGCCATGGCATACGCCATGGACGACGGCGCCCCTGTTGGCGCACTCGCTGTCCTGGTTCCCGGAGAGGACCTTGCGCTGGAGGAAGCGGCCGGCGCCGGCGACGAGTGGGAGACGCTGGCAGCAAGCGCGGAAGCAGTGGCCCGGGCGTACGCCCGGCTGCTGATAGATCTGTTGAACGAGCGGCCGGCACGCTCCGGTACTGGCAAGGCACCCGGGAAGGGGGGACACTGAGCGGCATGGCGGAGAAGATTGTTCGGGTGAACGTGACGCCGGAGGCGCGCGCGAAGGTAGTCCGGTCTGCGCTCCGCAATAGCAAGGTGCGGGTCAAGATGACTGCTGGCCAGCGCCGGGCGCTCAGTCTCGCAGGTGGCGCAAGGGCACGGCGGCACGCCTAGCGGGGCACGACCATCCGGCACCGTCCGACGTTGGGCGCACCCGCGAGTGTGCAGGCACCCGCGACGATGCGGTGGCGGCCCACGGTCCTCTTCCATGGGAATGGCAGCCGGGCTTGGTTGGTAGCCCGGCCCGGCAGGACCACGCAGCCCGAGGTCCACGTCGTTGTCGGTGCCCCCTGGCAGTATCGAAGGACCAGCGGAGACGGCCCTGTCCCGCCCGGTCCGCAGCGCCGGGGGACAGGGCCAGGAACGGGGAAGTGCCATGAAGTTCTTGCTGTTCTCGGACCTGCACCTCGACACGCCGTTCAGCTGGGCCGGCCCGGACCTGGCCCGTCGGCGCCGGCACGCCCTGCGCGACACGCTGTGCCGCATCGTCGAGCTCGCCGAGGAGCTGGACGCCGACGCCATCGCCTGTGCCGGCGACCTGTACGAGCACGAGCGCTTCACCCCTGACACCGCGAACTTCCTGCGCGAGCAGTTCGCCCGCACCGAGCGCCCGGTCTACCTGGCCCCCGGCAACCACGACTGGTACGGCCCCGCGAGCCTGTACCGGCAGGTCGAGTGGACGCCGAACGTCCACGTGTTCACCGAGGACCGACTGCTCCCGGTCCCCTTGGAAGACGGCCTCACCCTGTGGGGAGCGGCCCACCGCGCCCCGGCCAACACCGACGGCTTCCTGACCGGCGACTGGCGCGTCGACCGCGGCGGCGTCCACGTCGCGCTCTTCCACGGTTCGGAGGCCGCCGCCCTGGCGTTCCAGGAGGCCGGCAAGGCACCGCACGCCCCGTTCTCCGCAGAGCAGATCGAGCGGTCCGGCATCCACCACGCGATGCTCGGCCACTTCCACACCCCGCGGGACGCCGAGCGGCACACCTACCCGGGCAACCCGGACCCGTTGTCGTTCGGCGAGACCGGCGAGCGGGCGGCCGTCCTCGTCACCGTCCACGACGACGGCACCGTCGAGCGTCAGCGGCACCCGGTGGCGTCGACGGCGGTGCATGACGTGACCGTCGACGTGACCGGCGCGACGTCGTCCAGCGAGGTCCGCGAACGCACCGAGGCGGCCGTCCGCGGGTTGACCGGCATCGTCCGGGTCACCGTGTCCGGTGAGGTCGCCCCGGACGTCGAGGTGCACCTGGGTGACCTCGACGGGGTCGGCGCCCACCTGGACGCCCTCGTGCCCCGGCTCGGCCGGGTCACGGTCGGCTACGACGTCCAGGCGCTGGCCGCCGAGCACACGGTGCGCGGCCAGTTCGTCCGCGACGTGCTCGCCGCCGGCCTCGACGAGGACGAGCAGCGCCGGGTCATCGTCACCGGGCTGCGAGCCCTGGACGGGCGAGCCAGCGAGCTGGAGGTGCACTGACATGCGCATCGAGTCCGTCACCGCGCACGCGTTCGGCCCACTGGTCGACCAGAGCCTCGAGCTGGCCCCGGGGATGAACGTCATCGCCGGCGTCAACGAGTCCGCCAAGTCCTCCTGGCACGCCGCGATCTACGCCGCCCTCGTCGGCCGACGCCGCGGCCGGGGTGCGTCGACCAAGCAGGAGCGGGCGTTCGCCACGAAGCACCGCCCGTGGGACCACCCGGACTGGCGGGTGTCCGCCGTCGTCGTCCTGAACGACGGCCGGCGGGTCGAGCTGACCCACGACCTCGAGGGCAAGGTCGACTGCCGGGCCATGGACCTGGCGCTCGGCCGCGACGTCTCCGACGAGATCATGCACGACGGCGCGCCGGACGCCTCCCGCTGGCTCGGCCTGGACCGCACGTCCTTCGCGGCGACCGCGTGCGTCTCCCAGGCACAGCTACTGTCCGTGCTCGCCTCCGCGGACGGACTGCAGGAGCACCTCCAGCGCGCGGCGTCCACCGCCGGCACCGACGCGACGGCCGCCGCTGCCCTCACCGCCCTCGACACGTTCATGCGTGAGCGGGTCGGACGCGACCAGGCCAACTCGACCCGTCCACTGCGCAAGGCCAAGGACCGGCTCGCCGTCGCACAGGCGGCACTCGACCGTGCCCGGTCCGCCCACGAGGAGTACCTCGAGCTGGTCGAGGACGCCGACGTCCAGCGCGCCGCGGCCGCCGCCGCCGAGGACGCCGTCCGCGCAGCCGAGGACGCTCACCGGTCCGCGGAGACGCTGGTGTCCCTCGTCCGGGACGCCGCGACCGCCGCTGAGCGTGTCAGCCTGGCCGAGCGGCAGGCGCAGGACGCCGCCACCCGGCTGACCGCCGAGAGCGAGCGGCTGGACCGCATCGAGAAACTGCACGCCACCTTCCCCGACGGGCCGCCGGCCCGGCACGAGGACGCCGGGCACCAGTCGCGAGCCGTCACCGACGCCCTGGCCGCTTGGCGCGCCGCCCCGGCGCCACCCACCTTGCACGGGCCCACCGCCGCAGACCTCGAGGCCCAGGTGGAGGCCCTGCCGGCCGCACCCGAGGGCGACACGGCGGTCAGCGCGCAGGTCCGGACCGCGCTCGACCGCTACCAGAACGCCGTGGCCGTGGCCCAGGCGCACGACGACCGCCGACCGCAGGTCACCGAGGGCCTGCACGAGCGTCCCGACGTGGCCGCCGCCGTCGCCGCCGGGCCCGCCGTCGTCCGCGACCTCGCCTCCCAGCTGGACGGCGTCCGGACTGCCGAACCCGATACCGCGGACCTGGACCGCCAGCTGGAGCAGGCCCGGCGCGCGCTCGCTGCGGCACGCGCCGCCGGGGCACCCGCCGCCTCCGGGCCGCGGACGGCGCTCGTCGGCTGGGTGCTCGCCGGGCTCGCTGCCGCGCTGGCGGTGGTGCTGGGCGTCGCCGGTCAGGTGCCGGCCGCCGTGGGCGCCGGGCTGGTCGCGGCCGGCGCCGCCGTCGGTGCGGTCGTCCTCGGACGACGGCGGGCCGCCACGGCCGGCAGCAGTGCCCCGCCCGCCGACGTGCTGGCCGCCGAGCGGACCGTCGCCGAGCTCGAGGGCCGGCGCGCCGCCGCACTGTCGGCGGCTCAGCGCGCCGAGGCGGTGCGAGCGGAGATCGAGTCCCGGGCCGCGGCCCGCGGCCTGCCCACCGACCCGCAGCGCCTGCGTGAGCTCGCGGCCCAGGCCGAGCAGGTGCTCGAGGAACGC
The DNA here is from genome assembly GCA_020881835.1 of Kineosporiaceae bacterium SCSIO 59966. NCBI lineage: Bacteria > Bacillati > Actinomycetota > Actinomycetes > Kineosporiales > Kineosporiaceae > Kineosporiaceae bacterium SCSIO 59966. The sequence continues at coordinate 1,788,068 of CP052876.1, read as the reverse complement.
GCTCGGCTCGACCGGTGGGAGCGCGACGCCCACACCTGCGCGGAGGACGTCACGGCGGCCGGTGACCGGCTGCGCGCGGCGCTGGCCGACCGTGGCCACCCGGTCCAGGACGATGAGCCCGTCGAGAGCGCCGTGCGCGCCTACGAGGAGCAGTGCGCGGTGCGCGCGCAGACCGCCGCAGCGGCGGCGCGGCGCGACAGCCTGCTGGCCGCCCTGGATGCCCGACGGCGTGAGGAGGCCGCCGCCGCGCAGGCGCACCGGCGGCGTGAGGAGGCCGGCGAGGCGCTGCGGTCCGCCGCCGCCCTGGTCGGCGTGACCGACTCGGCCAGCCCCGGCGGCGCGGACGACGACCTGGACCTTCTCGCCGTCCGACTCGAGCAGTGGCAGCAAGGCCAGGACGCCGCGGCCGCCGGCCGCGAGCAGCGCCAGCGGGAGTGGTCGGAGCTGACGACCCTGCTGGCGGGAGACACTGTCGAGGACGTCCGCAAGAACGTCCAGGTGCTGGCGGAGGACCGGGACCGGGCCGACCTCGCGCTCCACCGTGACCGGCAGGTGGCCGCCGAGGCCGCCGAGCGCCGCGACCAGCACGCCCGCGCCATCGGTGTCACCGGGTCGCTCGACGCGCAGGCCGCCGCCCAGCACCTGCGGGCAACCGGAGAGGCCCTCGACGCCGCCCGGGCCGAGGCCAGGCAGGCCGCTGCGCGGGCCGAGCACGCGGACGGCGTGCTGCAGGAACGGGCCCGCGCCCTCCCGTCGGTCGCCGAGGCCGAGGAGGAGCTCGCCGCCGCCACCGCGGAGCTCGACCGGGTGACCGAGCTGTCCCGGACGCTGACCCTCACCCAGCAGTTCCTCACCCGCGCCCAGGACACGGTGCACCGCGACATCGCCCCGGTGATCGCGACCACGCTGCGCGGCTGGCTGCCGGTGGTCACCGAGGGCCGGTACGTCGACGCCACCGTCGACCCGGCCACGCTGCGGGTGCAGGTGTGCGGGCCGGAGCGGCGCTGGCGGTCCGCGGACCAGCTGTCCGTGGGCACCGCCGAACAGGTCTACCTCCTGCTGCGCGTGGCGCTGGCCGAGCACCTGACCACCGAGGGTGAGACGAGTCCGCTCCTGCTGGACGACGTCACGGTCCAGGCGGACGACGGGCGCACCCGCCAGCTGCTGGACCTGCTGCTGCGGCTGTCCGAGGAGCGGCAGATCGTGCTGTTCGCCCAGGAGCCGGTCGTGCTCGACTGGGCCAAGGAGCGGCTAAGAGACGATGGCGCGCACGCCGTGCGCGAGTTGCCGCGTCTGGCGGTGGCGTGACCAGGCTTGACAGGTGGTGATCATCCGGTTACAGGAGTTGCGTGTCGCGCTCATCACCCTGGAGTGCCTTCCCATACGGCGACCAACAGGCACGGAGGAGGGGACGACTGCGATGGATGAACCGTTCCTGTACGTCACCGTCCTGTGGCCTCTAGTCGCGCGTGGTCAGCAGGAGACGTCGGTTGACTGGCTGACGGGCGCCTGGCCAGAACCTGGCACCAACAACCGCCAGTACGACTCCGCCACGCGAACCGACCCCTACGTCAATCCCGAGCCGATCCGGCGGCTGGTCACTCCGCCGCGACGCCACTGGCGCAACGTCGATCGTTTGCTCGCTCCTGGGGTCCACTGCCGCGTCGCTGAGCTTGTACGGGCCGAGCCGCTGACGCCCCATGCCCCGGAAGCCTACGGTCTCGTTCATCTCGAAATCTCCAGGGGGCCGCGAGGCGGAACTAGCGAGCAACTGAAGGCGGTAAGTGAACTTTCCCGGCCCCGGCGTCAACGAGCCCGCGAAGCCGTGGAGTCTTTGCTTCATGGCTGGCAGCTGGATGAGCGGGTCGCCCGTGCCACTGTGGTTGCTCTGGTGACGGATACGTCCGACCCGCCGCCATTCCACCCGCCGGCCACGGCCTCCGTCGACGCGTGGTTCGACGTCCTCACCGAGTTGCCCACAGACACCATGCCCGATGGTGCCGTCGTCGCGGGTGAGCGGCTCCTGGCTTCTGGGCTAGTCGCTCGGATCGCCCGCCATGGTGTGGTGGTGGCTCCGCCACCCGGCTGGCGGAGTTACGTCGGGGAGATCAGGGGACAACTGGCCGATGCGATGCTCCTCGCGGTGCTGCAGCGAGATTGGCTCCTCGGCTTCGCCCGCGAACTCGCTGACGGTGAAGAGTGGAACCGCAAGCAAGCCCTTTCGACGGCCGGCCACTTTGACGAGTTCCGTCGTCAGTGGTGGTGGCAGTCCATATCCGACATGGACCGTGTGGGTGCGGTCTTCGAGACGTGGCAGAGGGTCGGCGGCTCGGCCACGCTCATGCAGCAACTAGTAGGCGAGATCGGGGACCTGCGCAGTGAGCATCGCGCCAGATCCACCGAGATGGCGGCCCGGGTGTCGGTGTGCATCGCGGCGGCCTCCTTCGTGGCCGCGATCTGCTCCCTCATCGTGGCTGTCTGGACTTGAGGAGGAATATGATTCTCCGATGAGGCCACGTCCGACGGCGAAGGCCGTCGAGGCGCTAGCGCAGCGCGCCCCTCGGTCGCGCCGGCTCCACAACTAAGGAGAGCGCCAGACGCCATGCATGGACGTCATCCGTCGGCCATAAGCTTTCGAACCACCCATTGGTTGATGCTCAGATTCTCCTCGGCCGCACGCAGTGCAATGTCTCGGTGCAGCGTCTCGCCCAGCCGGAGATTGAACTTACCGGAGTAACTGCGCTCAGAGATCGGCTCCGGCACGTCTTCGCCCTGTTGCAGCATGTCGGCAATAACGTCTGACAGCAGGGCCTCAAGGCCTTGGAGAGCCTCGATCTGGGAGGGTGCCAGCCACGAGAGGGAGGGAAACTCCACCACGGTGGCGACGAAGGCATCGTCTTCCGCCGACCAGGTGACGCGGTACGTATAATGTGACACGTCGATGTGCGGACGCTGTAGGGTCTCCATCACTTCTCCTCCTCTTTTTTGTCAATCGCTTTAAGCACCTGGCGGACTTGGTAGGCTTTGGCCTTGCCCTTGTCATTCTGGATGTTCACGCGCGGGTCACCTGACCAAGGAGTCTTGAACACGGCGTGCGAGGAATTCGCTTGGCGGGGTGTCCCGAAATAATGTTCACAGACTTTTCGGAGGTCGTCGTAGGAGATGTTGTGCTGGCTGCGGCGCATCGCTGCGACGATTGCCTCCACCGAAACCACTGCCCGATGGTACTACGGGCGGTACCATCGGACAACGGTGCCCCCGGTGTCAGCGATCGGGCACGAGGCAGCGGCGTTGGCGGCCTGAGAGCGCGGCCGCGGCCCTCGCCGCCCGCTCGCGGTCCGGACAGCCCTTGGCGGGCCTTCGCCGGCAGAAAAACCAGGCGAAGAACGTCCCCTCCTCCGCATAGCGTGGCCCCACCATGGCTGCGATCACGGCGGAGGCCGCCACCCCGGACCAGCGGCGGGCGGCCCCTCCGGACGTCGACCCGTCCCGCCGGATCGACTGGCGGCGGCTGAAGAGCCCCGTCGCGGCGGCCGCCCTGACCGCGTCCGCGGTGGGAGCGGTCGGGATGACGCTGGGCACCGTCGTGGCCGGGCAGCTCGCCGAGAACCCGACCCGGGCCCTGGTCTGGCTGCTCGCCGTCTGCCTCGTCGGCGCCGCCGTCATCGACACCGCCGGCAAGATCGCCTGGGTCGGCTGCTCGGACCGCGCCGAGGGCCGGCTGCGTGAGGACCTGCTCCAGGCGGCGCTGCGCCAACCGCTGCCCGCGCTCAGCGAGCAGGCGGTCGGCGAGATCCTCGACCGGATCGACGACGACAGCCACGAGGTCGGCAACCTCGTCCGGTGGCAGTTCTGGATGCTCGCCCGCACGGTCTTCGGCGCCCTGCCGATGTGGGTGGTCGCCGGCGTCACATGGTGGCCGTCCTTCGTCCTGTTCCCGGTGCTCGCGGCCGTCACCTGGTTCGCCGTCCGGTCGCTGCTCGGGGAGATCTCGCGCCGCAAGGTGGTCGAGGAGATGGCGTGGACCGACCACGCCGCCGTCCTCGAGGAGGGCATCGCCGGCCGCGACGACCTGCGCACCAGCCTGGGCCAGGCCTACGTCTTGCGCCGCCTGGCCCGGCTGTCCGCCGACGTCCACGCGAAGTTCCGCTCGGTCGTCGACGTCGAGAGCCGCCTGGCCCGGCGCGCCGGCGTCCTGCTCCACGCGCTGCTGGCGGGCGTCGCGGTCGCCGGCGTGGCGCTCACCTCCAGCGGCGCCCTCTCGGTCGCCGAGGTGGTGACCCTCTTCCTCGTCACCTCCTCGTTCGTCGGCCAGATCGCGATGGTCGCCAACCACCTGCCGGACCTGCAGGCCGGCCTTGGGGCCGTCATCCGACTGCGTCAGATGCTGGACGTCGTCCCCGAGCCGGAGGGCGGCCGTCCCGTTCCCGACGGGCCGGTCGACCTGGAACTACGGGGTCTCGACTTCTCCTACGCCGAGGGGACGTTCGCACTGCGGGGCATCGACCTGCACGTCCCCGCCGGCCAGACGGTCGCCCTGGTCGGCCGCACCGGCTCCGGCAAGTCGACCTTGGCCGCCCTGGTGTCCCGGGCGATGGAGCCACCGCCGGGCACCGTGTTCCTCGGCGGCGTCGACGTCCGGGACCTGGACCTGCAGCTCCTTCGGCGTTCCGTCGGCGTCGTCACGCAGCGCACGGAGATCCTTGCCGGCACCCTCGCCGAGAACATCACCCTGTTCGCCGACGTCCCGAGAGACCGGGTCGAGGCGGCCGTGGCGGAACTCGGCCTGGCCGGCTGGGTCGCCGGCCTGCCGGACGGCCTCGAGACGCTCCTCGGACCCGGCGGGACGTCGCTGTCGGCGGGGGAGGAGCAGCTGGTCGCCTTCGCGCGCCTGCTGGTCCGCGACGTCCGGGTGGTCGTGCTCGACGAAGCCACCGCCCGGATGGACCCACTCACCGAGCGCCGCGTCGTGGCCGCCGCCAGCCGACTGCTCACGGCCCGGACCGGGATCCTCGTCGCCCACCGGCTGTCCACGATCGAGCGGGCCCCGCTGGTCGCCGTCCTGGACCGCGGGCGCATCGTTCAGCAGGGTCCGCGCACCGAGCTCGCTGTAACCCCCGGGCCGTTCCGCGACCTGCTGACGGCCAGCCGCACCGACCACGGCCACGACCCGGCCGCCGCGGACGGCATCGACGCCAAGGGGCAGGTCGCGGCCGAGCTCACCGCGGCCGAGCCCTCCGCGGCCGAGCCCTCCGCCGCCGAGCTGTCCGCGGCCGAGTTCTCCGCGGCGGACCACGACGGCGTCGGGGGGCGCCGCCGGTCCGGTCCGCCGCCGGAGATCGAGGACGCCGGCACGGGTCCCTCGCTGGCGCGCGGCATCGCCCACGCGCTCGTGGTGCGTCCGGTGTGGGGGCTGCTCGGGGCGCTCCTGTTCCTGCTCGCCGCCCTCACCGGAGCCCAGGGCGCCGTCACCGGACTCCTGTGGGGCCGGACCGTGGAGACCCTCCAGGCGGGCGGGGACCCGTGGTGGCTGACCGGCGCGGTCGCGATGAGTCTGCTCGCCGCCCCGCTCATGCTGGCCAACGCCTTCTGGCGCTATCCGCGGTGGTGGGTGGAGGTCCTGCTCCGGGCCCGGATGGCGGTGCTCTACGGCCAGACGGGGCAGCGCCGGCTGGCGCGCACGCCGCCCGGCGAGGTCGTCGCCCGCTCGATGGACGCCGACCGCTACGCCCGGTACGCCGATCGGTGGATCGACTTCCTCAACGGCCTGGTCATCGCCAGCGTCACCGCGCTCCTCGCCGGCACCTGGGTGGCCGGCGCGGTGCTGCTCGCCGTGATGGTGGCCTCGGCGCTCGCCTCGACGCTCGGCCGGCCCATCGCCGGTCGGTCGGCGGCCGCGGCGTCCGGGGCCCGGGCCAGGTTCGGGCGCGCCCTCGTCTCCGGGCTCGACTCGGTGCGCACCGTCAAGCTAGCTGCCGCCGTCCCGGAGCTGCATGCCCACCTGCGCCGCGTGGACTCCGGCCGGGTCGACGCCGCGGTCAAGGAGCACCGGGTGCAGGCGTTCCTGGACGGCGTGCCCATGGTGATGGTGCAGAGCGGCGTCGTCGCGGCGTGGGGGATCTACTTCCTGGACGGCTGGAGCCTGGCGGTCGCCCTGCTCGTGGCCAACGCGGTCGGCGGGTTCGACTGGTTCGGTCGGGTCGCCGGGATGGTGGTCACCGAGGCGCCCGGGACCCGGGCATGGCAGAAGGAGACCAGCCGGTTCGCCGGCGGGGCCGACCTGATGGACCTCCCCCCGGACGTCGACCTCGTCACCGGGGTGGCCCCGGCGCCGGAGCCGGTCCGGCGGGTTCCGTTGGAGCGCCTCGAGTTGCGCGGGTTCTCGGCGATTCACGACGACGGCACGATCGGCGTCAGCAGCGTGGACCTCACCGTGGAGGCCGGTGAGCTCGTGCTGCTCGTCGGGCAGGTCGGCGCCGGCAAGTCCAGCCTGCTGTCGGCGCTGGCTGGGCTGATCGAGCACACCGGCGTCCTGCTCTGGAACGGCCAGCCGGTCACCGACCCCCAGGCGTTCCTGCGGCCCGCGCAGGTCGCCCACGTCGCCCAGGTGCCGCGGGTGCTGTCCGGCAGCTTCTCCGACAACGTGCTGCTGGGCCACCGGCGGACCTTCGAGGACCCGGTCTCCGCCGCCCGGCTCGGACGTGACATCGAGGACGCCGGTGGGAAGGACGCCGTCGTCGGGCACCGCGGCGTCCGGCTCTCCGGCGGTCAGGTCCAGCGGCTCGCCCTCGCGCGGGCGCTCGCCGCCGACACCGAGCTGCTCCTGGCCGACGACATCTCCAGCGCCCTGGACGCCAGCACCGAGATCGAGTTGTGGGCGGCGCTGCGGGAACGGGGGACGACGGTGATCGGCGCCACGGCCAAGCGGTCGGCCCTGGCCCAGGCCGATCGGGTCGTCGTCCTCGTCGACGGAGAGGTGGCAGCCACCGGTCCCTGGCAGGAGCTCGCGCCGGCGTGGAGTCATCTCGCGGGCTGAGTGCGGCGTGGGGCCCGGGGACGACACGGGAGTGGACGCCGACACGCTGGCATCTCGGATCGCTAGCCTGTGCCGGTGACTGACCACGACCGGATCAACGAGCTGCTCACCGGCTACCCCGTGAGGGTGGAGATCCCCGTGGCCTGGGGCGACATGGACGCCATGGGCCACGTGAACAACACCGTCTACTTCCGCTACTTCGAGACCGCGCGGATCGAGTGCTTCGCCGTGCTCGGCCTGGGCTCGATCGAGCAGTCGCGCGGCGTCGGACCGATCCTGCACTCGGCCAGCTGCCGGTTCCGGATCCCGCTGACCCACCCCGACACCGTGACCGTCGGCGCGCAGATCGGGGACGTCGGCGACGACCGGTTCGTCATGCGGCACCGGATCGTGAGTCACCAGCACGGGGCGGTCGCCGCAGATGGCGAGTCGGTGATCGTCACTTTTGACTACGACACCGGCAGGAAGGCTCCGGTGTCGGAGGATCTGGCGGCGCGGCTGATGGAGCTGCGCCAGGCGTAACCACGAGCGCGAGCGCGAAGTGATCACAGGACGAGGGCAATGGCATGGTGGAGATGACGGTCGGCGACGCGCAGGCGCGGCTGGACGACGTCGTCGACACCGCGCGGGCCCAGCACGACCCGGTCTACCTGACTCGCCGTGGCCAGCGGGTAGCCGCGGTGGTCGACGCCGAGGATCTCGATCGGCTCATCGCAGCCGCGGAGGACCTGGCCGACATCTCGGCCGCTGCGGCCGCTGCAACCGAGATGGATGAGGGTGGACCCGCTGTCCCTTGGGAGCAGGTCAAAGCCGACCTCGGCCTGGCATGACCTGTCGTAGCTGAGCCTGTCCACGCTGCGCCTCGACAGGAGCGGGCGCTCCGCGGCGGCGGGTGAAGGTGAGTGGACCCTGGATCTACACGCCCACCGTGAAGAGCCGTATCCTGAGGTTGACTGGCTTGACTGGCTACTCAACAGAGTCGTCCCGAAGGGTTCGAAGATGGCGGCGAAGAAGGCGACGAGCAGCAACCGTAGCGTCGCGGGCTGGAGCAAGGGCGGGACGAAGAAGACCACCAGTAAGACGACCAAGAAGGCAGCCACCATGACCAGCCGGAGCGCTTCCCAGAGTGCGTCCTCCGTGCGGTCGTCGGCCGAGTCGGGTCTGCCCCACGATCTGCAGGAGTACCTAGAGGCGTTTGTCGCTGAACTCGACACCACCGTGGTTCCCGCGCTGCTGCAGCGGCTCCGTACCGGCGCCGCGCGAGTGCCCCCGAGGGAGTTGGCGAAGCGGATGCTGGCGGTGACGCCTGCCGCCGCACCGGCGAACAAGATGGCTGAACAAGTCGGGCCGGACTTCTACGACACTGCCGGTGTCATGGTCGTGCTCGCCCCACCGGGCGGGGATCCGATCTCCAAGCAGGCGGTCGAGCACAGACGCCGGCGGCACACGATCTTGGCGCTGCAGACCTCCGACGGACGCTGGATCTATCCAGCCTGGCAGTTTCGCGACCACGATGTCATGCCCGGCCTGGCCCAGGTTCTGGCCGTCTTCGACGAGCACCCCAACTGGTCGGTCGGGACGTGGCTGACCACGCCAAACAAGGACCTCGACGAGCGCACCCCCGTGCAGTGGCTCAACGAGGGCCGGGATCGCGAGCACCTGCTGCGCCTCGCCCGGCACACCGCACACCGGTGGGCCGCTTGAGTGGGTCGTAACAGCCTTGGGCTGCGGGCCCCAGACGAAGCGGCCCTCGATTTCAAGCGGTTTCCTCGCAAGACGCTGCGGGCGGGCAGCGAGTGGTTTCGGCAGCACCAGGAGAGGCCAACGGCGGACCGCGGCGCCTGGTACTTCGCCTCCTACCCTCCCGGTGACGAGGGAGGTGGCCGGTTCGACCTGCCGCACCCGGACGGCACCTGCTACCTGGCCTCGACCGAGTTGGGTGCCGTCAACGAGTTGGTCGGGCCCGAGTGCGCCGACCGCGGCTGGGTGGACGGGGACCTCGTCGCCGGACGAGTCGTGTCACGGCTGCGGCTGCCCGACGACGTGAAGGCCGCCGACACCACCTCGGCCCGAGCGGCCCAGTTCCGCGCCACCAATGAACTGCCCGCCACTCAACGCTACGACATCACCCAGGCATGGGCCGACACGCTGCACCGCGCCGGGTTCGGCGGCGTGTATGCGCTGCTGCGGTTCACCCCGGGCCCGACCCGGGGGATGGCTCTGTTCGGCCCTGCCGGCAGCCCGAACCCGGCCATGCCGGGTGATCCGGCGCCGGTGCCGGTTCGTCAGGTCCTGGAGCGTCTCGGGATCGAGGTCGTCGAGCCGCCCAACTTCGGCTCGATCACGATCATCAGCCCTTGAAGAAGCAGTTGCCTGCCTGCGACGAAACCGCGCCGCCGGTCCCGGCTCCAACGCCCCCGCCGTGGCACGATGTCGCCGTCCGCGGCAACACCGGGGGAGGAAGCGGAAGACGTGCAACCGGACAGTCGGCGATGGGTCGAGGTCACCCCGTCGGAGTTCGCCCACGAGCGGGCGGGCCTGGCGGCGGTGCGTGACCTGCTGCCCGACGCCGACCCCTACCGGGCCTGGAGCAACTTCACCTTCACCGCCGCCGATGGCCGCCTGTACGAGGTGGACCTGCTCGTCGTCGGCAGGTCCGGCCTGCACCTGGTCGAGCTCAAGCACTGGCAGGGCGCCCTGCGCGGCGACGGCCAGACGTGGTGGCACAACGGTCACCCGGTCGACAACCCGCGCCTGCTCGCCGAGGCTAAGGCCAAGCGTCTGCGGTCCCTGCTCGAGGACGTCGCCCGGGACAAGGGGCTGCGTACCCGCGTCCCGTACGTGACCGCCTCGGTCCTCCTGCACGCGCCGGGCACCGTCGTCCAGCTGGACGACCAGGGCCGGCAGGGCGTCTACGGTCTCGACGGCCAGGGGCCGGCCGGTCTCCCCAGGCTCGTCGCGGACCTGCTGACCGCGCCGGCAGGTGACGTCCGCAACGTCGTCGACCGCACCCGCTCCCGGGAGATCGCCAAACTCGTCGACGCCGCCGGGATCCGGCGCAGCGTGCGGCTGCGTCAGGTCGGCACCCTGCTGCTGGACGAGGACCCGATCGCCGAGGGCCCCGGCTGGCAGGACTACCTCGGCCACCACACCCAGCTGGACGGCGTGGTCCGCCGGGTGCGGATCTACCTAGTGCACAAGGCGGCCACCGCCCAGGACAGGGCCACGATCCTGCGCGCCGCCCGCCGCGAGTTCGCCCTGCTGGAGGGCGTGCAGCACCCCGGCATCGCCCGGGCCGTCGACTTCGTCGACCACGAGCGGGGCCCTGCGGTGGTCTTTGAGCACGACACGCGGGAGGTCCGGCTCGACCACTACCTGGCCCAGCACCCCGACCTGGACGTCGGGCACCGGCTGGACATCGTCAGCACCCTCGCGTCGACCATCCGGTACGCCCACGGCCGCCGGCTCGTGCACCGCCGGCTCAGCCCCCGGTCGGTGTACGTCCGGCAGACCTCCGACGGGCACCCGGCGGTACGGATCCGGGACTGGCAGACCGCCGGGCGGCTGCCGAGCACCGCGACCGTCGGCACCGTCGTCTCCGGGACGCGGAACCTCGAGGCCCTGACCGACCCGGGGGCGGCACCGTTCCTGGCCCCGGACGGCCTGACCAACCCGAACGCCGACGGCATCATGCTCGACGTCTTCGGCCTCGGCGCCCTGGCCTACCTCGTCTTCACCGGTCGGCCCCCGGCCCGCAGCACCGACGAGCTGCTCGCCCGGCTGGCTGCGGACGGCGGGCTGTTCGTCAGCGCCGACCTGGACGGCGTCCCGGAGGCGATGGAGGAGCTCGTCTACGAGGCGACGCAGGGCGACGTCGACCTGCGCATGCGCTCGGCGGCCGAGTTCTCCCGCGGCGTGGAGAAGCTCCTGGACGAGCTGACCACCCCGGACGACGCCGACGAGCGAGTGGACCCGTTGGAGGCGGTCACGGGTTCACGGCTCGGGACGCCGGACCACCCGGACCGCTTCGTCGTCGTCGACCGGCTGGGCCGTGGCTCGACCGCCCAGGCCCTGCTGGTGGACGACCACGCCACCACCCCGCCGCGGCGCGCCGTCCTCAAGGTGGTGCTGGACGAGAGCCGCCGCGACCGGCTCGTCGACGAGGCCGAGGTGCTCCGCCGGGTCCGCAACCAGCGGATCGCCGCCCTGCTGGACGGGCCGCTCGAGATCGGCGGCCGCACCTGCCTGCTGCTGGAGGACGCCGGCCGCGAGCCGCTGGACGAGCTGCTGCGCCGTGAGGGCCGCCTGTCGATCGACCTGCTCGAACGGTGGGGCACCGACCTCATGAAGATCCTCGAGGCCCTGGACGACGCGGGCGTGAACCACCGGGACATCAAGCCGGCCAACCTGGCCCACCGTGAGCTGAACCAGAAGACCCGCGCTCAGCACCTGGCCCTGTTCGACTTCTCGCTGTCGCGGGCCCCGCTGGAGGAGACGAAGGTCGGCACCCCGCCGTACCTGGATCCGTTCTTCCACCCGGTGCACCGGCCACGCTGGGACGCCGCGGCCGAGCGCTACGCCGCCGCGGTGACCCTCTACGAGATGGCGACCGGCGCCCTGCCGACCTACGGCGGTGAGGCCAACCCGGCCGTCGTCGCCGATGACATCACCATCGACCCGGAGCTGTTCGACCCCGCCGTCGCCGACGGCCTGTCCGCGTTCTTCGCCACCGCGCTAGCCCGGGACCCGAAGGCCCGCTACGACGGCATCGACGCGATGGCGCGGGCCTGGGCGGAGGTGTTCGCGAGCGTCCCGACGGCCCACGAGGGCGAGTCGGACGTCGAGCCGCTGGCCGGCGCCGAGCGTGACCGGCTCGCCCAGCAGGTCGGCCTGCAGACACCCGTCGGCGACACCGGTCTGACCCCGCGGGCCGTCAGCGCCCTGACCCGGATCGGCATCGCCACCGTCGGTGACCTGCTCGAGCGGCCCCCGTTCGAGATCAGCCGGTTGGCGGGGGTGTCCGAGGCGACCCGCCGCGAGGTGCGCCGCCGGGCTAAGCAGTGGCGTCAGCAGCTGGCACCGGCGTCGACGAGCGAGTCCACGGTCACGACGGCCCCGGCGCCGGAGGTCGAGGGCAGCAGCGTGGACGCCGTCCTGGCCGCCCTGGTGCCCGCGGAGACCAGCCGCAACGCCAGCGAGGTCCACGCGACTCGGCTGCTGCTGGGGCTGGGCGGCCCGGACGGCGACCAGTCGGCGACGTGGCCGAGCCAGGCGGAGGTCGCCCGCCGGCTCGGTGTCAGCAGCCAGCGGGTCACCCAGATCGTCCGGAAGGCCCGCGACCGGTGGGCCAGGGTCCCGGCTCTGCGGGAGGTGCGCGACGAGGTCGTCCAGCTCGTCCAGGACGCCGGGGGCGTGGCAGGTGCCGACGAGGTGGCCTTCGGCCTGCTCCGGCTGCGCGGTTCGACCGCCCCGGACGTCCAGCGGCTGGCCCGGGGTCTGGGTCTGGTGCGCGCCGCCGTCGAGGTCGAGCTGGAGCGGGGCGGGGACTCGCGACTGGACTTGCGGCGCACTGCCGGCACGGTCCTGCTGGCGGTGGAGCCGGAGGCCGCGGACGCGCCCGCGGCAGCCACGCTGCTCGACTACGCGGTCGCGCTCGGCGCAGCCGCCGACGAACTCGCCGCCGAGGAGCCCCTGCCGTCCGCGGCTCGCAGCCTGGACCGGCTGCAGGCCGTCCGACCGCCCGAGGGCCTGCCGCCGCTCGCACCGGACCGGCTGCCCCGGGTCGCCGTGGCCGCCTCCCGCACGGCTGCCGTGACCTCCCGCGGGGAGATCTACCCGGCTGGGATGCCGCCCGAGCGGTCGCTGCGCCAACTCGCCGGCAGCTTCTCCGGGCTGCGCAACCCGCTGACGGCCCAGCAGCTCAGCGCCCGGGTCCGCACCCGCTACCCGCAGGCGGCCCCGCTGCCGGAGGGTGCCGCCCTGGAGCAGCTGGTCGTGGAGGCGGGTCTGCCGCTGCGGCCCGACGGCGGGCGGTTCGTCCCGCTCACCGCTGAGACCTTCGCGGGCTTGTCCGGCACGCGGACCGCGACGACGACCCGGGCCGGCGCGACGTCGCCCACGGCGGAGCACTCGGAGTTTGTGGCGCGGATGCGGGCGCTGCTCGGCACCCGCGGCTTCCTCACCCTGGCCGTCGACCGGTCCCGCCTGGACGTCGCACCGCGGGTGCTCGCGTCGACGTTCGGTCTCGAGGTGGTCGACGTGGCCCGGGAGCTGCTCGCGGAGATGCACCACGTCGCCGACGACCTCAACGTGGACTGGTCCCTCGTACTGCGGGCGGACCGCCCGGACGCCGCCCCGGGGGATGCCGCGAACCTGCGTCACCTCGTCGGTCGGGCCGCCGCCCGGGTCGAGGAGCGTCTGGCCGCCGATCCCCAGCCGCTCCTGCTGGTGGAGGCGGAGGTGCTGGCCCGCTACGGCCGGCTGCGCCAGCTGGAGGAGCTCGCCGACCCGGCCACGGCCCGACCGGCGACGCGGTGGCTGCTCGTGGCGGCGAACGGCGACGGCCGCGCGCCCCGCCTGGACGACAAGCCCGCACCGACCGTCGGTGGCTGGGTCACCGTGCCGCGCTCGTGGGTGGACGCGGCCCTCGTCACCACCACCGGGAGAGCCTCGTGACCGTGCAGTCCGCCGCCCTGCTCAACGACCTGCAGGCGCAGGTTCGCCGCCTGGAGGACGACCTGCGGCAGCAGGTGGACCGGCTGCCGGACCTGGCCGCCCGGCTGCGCAGCGACCACGCCCGGGCCAGCGGCGTGGGCCGCACCGCCGAGTCGTGGACGGCGTGGCTGGACGCGCAGGCCACCCAGGCCGCCGTGTCGTGGGTGCTCGGCTGTGTGTTCGTGCGGTTCTGCGAGGACAACGACCTCACCGACCGGCGGTGGATCGCCGGCGTCCCGGACCGGCGCGGTGACGGCCTGGCCCGCGCCGTGGACGGGCAGGCGGCGTGGATCCAGCAGCATCCCCGGGAGAACGACCGCACCTGGCTGCGGGAGTCCTTCCGCTGGCTGCGGGGGACCCGCGCCGGCGCGTCGATGTTCCCCGACACCGACTTCGTCTGGTGGTGGGACGTGTCCGCGGACGCGGCCGAGGCGCTCGTCGCCTTCTTTCGCCGCCGCGACGGCGACGGCCGGCTGGTGCACCGGTTCGACTCCCCGGACTGGGACACCCGCTTCCTCGGTGACCTGTACCAGGACCTGTCGCAGGACGCCCGGAAGCGGTACGCGCTGCTGCAGACACCGGAGTTCGTCGAGGAGTTCATCCTCGACCTCACCCTGGACCCGGCGCTGGACCGGTTCGGGCTCAACGACTTTCGGATGATCGACCCGACGTGCGGGTCCGGGCACTTCCTGCTCGGAGCCTTCCGGCGGCTGCTCGACGGGTGGACGCGGGCCGAACCCGGCCTGGAGGTCCGGCAGCGGGTCGAGCGGGCGCTGGACGCCGTGCACGGGGTGGACGTCAACCCGGCGGCGACGGCGATCGCGAAGTTCCGGCTGACCGTCGCCGCCCTGCGCGCCTGCGGTGCCACCGGTCTCGACACCGCGGACGCGCCGGACTTCAGTCGCGTGCTCCACGTCGCGACGGGGGACTCGCTCATCTGGGGGTCCGGCGGTCGGCAGCTGCAGGCCGAATTGGACGGCGGGGAGCTTCGCCTCGACGAGCACCGGTACGCCTGGGAGGACGTCGACCAGTACCCCGACATCCTGAGCCGCGGGCGCTACCACGCGGTGGTGGGGAACCCGCCGTACATCACGGTGAAGGACAAGGCGCTCAACACCGCTTACCGCGGTTTGTACGAGACATGCTCCGGCAAGTACCAGCTGTCCGTTCCGTTCGCCGAGCTGTTCTTCGCGCTTGCCGTCAGGAACGAAGAGACCCCGGGCGTTGTCGGGCAGATCACGTCAAACGCCTTCATGAAGCGCGAATTCGGGAAGAAGGTCATCGAGCAGTTCTTCACTGGCATCGACCTCACGCACGTCATCGACACCTCCGGTGCGTACATCCCGGGACACGGCACGCCGACGGTGATCCTTGTCGGCAACCGTCGGTACCCGAGAGCCCAGACGCTCCGGGCGGTCCTGGGTATCCGCGGTGAACCTTCAGCGCCAGCCGATCCTGCGAAGGGAGTCGTCTGGCGCAGCATCGTCGACAACATCAATGCACCAGAGACCCAGAACGATTACGTCACCGTGACGGACCTACTTCGTGACCGGCTCCTGGCGCATCCCTGGTCTCTCTCCGGCGGCGGCGCCGATGTACTACTGGCCGCATTGAATGAGGCGTCCACATCGCCACTCGCTTCGTTGATCTCGGGGCCCATCGGCTTTGCCAGCTTCCCCGGAGCCGATGACGTCTTTCTGGTCCCACGCCCGTGGACTGTCCGCATGGCTGTCCCCCCGCACGTGGTCCGACCCCTGATCATCGGCGAGCTGGTTCGAGACTGGGACGTTCAACGGGGCGACGACGCGCTGGCTCCGTATCGTGATGGTGGCGACGTCGTGCCGCTTGACCTTACGTCAGCGTGGGGACGCCACCTCTGGCGCTATCGGACAGTGACGGGGAATGTCACTGGGTTCGGCGGCGAGACTCGGTTGGCTGCAGGCGACGACTGGTGGACGTGGTATCGGTGGATTCCGGAGCGATACGCGACCCCGGTATCGATTGCGTTCGCGTTCGTGGCGACGCACAACCACTTCGTGCTCGACCGCGGCGGGAAGGTCTTCAACCGGTCCGCGCCGGTCATCAAGTTGCCGGAGGGGGCCAGCGAGGACGACCACCTGCGGCTCCTCGGCCTGCTCAACTCGTCCACCGCCTGCTTCTGGCTGAAGCAGGTCAGCCACAACAAGGGCAGCACAGTGGATCAGCGGGGAGCGCGTCAGACCACCGTAGAGTGGGAGAACTTTTACGAGTTCACCGGCACCAAACTCCAGGAGTTCCCGCTCCCGAACGGTGCCCCGCTGGAGCGTGCGAGACGGCTCGACACCCTCGCCCAGCACCTGGCCACCGTCACTCCCGCTGCCGTCGCTTCCACCGGCGTCCCCACCCGCGACGCCCTGGCCGAGGCACATCGCCAGTGGGCTGCCACGCGCGCCGAGATGATCGCGGTCCAGGAGGAACTCGACTGGGAGGTCTACCGGCTGTACGGCGTCCTCGACGAGGACCTCACGTATTCCGGTGACGACCTGCCTGGTCTGGCGCTGGGGGAGCGGGCGTTCGAGATCGTCCTTGCCCGCAAGATGGCCGCCGGCGAGCTCGAGACCAAGTGGTTCGCCCGGCACGGGTCCACCCCGGTCACCGAGATCCCCGACCACTGGCCGGCGGGCTACCGCCAACTGGTCCAGCGGCGTATCGACGTCATCGAGTCCCACCCTATGCTCCACCTGATCGAGCGGCCGGAGTGCAAACGGCGCTGGGCCACCCGCTCCTGGGACGCCCAGCAGGCCGACGCCCTCACTGACTGGGTGCTGGACCGCCTCGAGGCCGAGTCTCTGTGGCGCGACGAGCACGGGCCGCGGGTGCTGTCCGTCGCCCAGCTCAGCGACCTGCTCCGAGCTGACGGCGGCCTGCGCGACGTCCTGGTCCTGCTCACCGGGCGCGCCGACCAGGACCTCACCGCCGAACTCGGCCGCCTGATCAAGGAGGAGGCGGTGCCGTACCTGGCCGCCCACCGCTACAAGGACTCCGGCCTGCGCAAGCGCGCCGAGTGGGAGCGGGTGTGGGACCTGCAGCGCGCTGAGGACCGCGGCGAGCCGGTGGGGGAGATCCCCGTGCCGCCGAAGTACGGGCAAGGGGACTTCCGAAGCACCGCGATCTGGCGGCACCGCGGCAAGCTCGACGTGCCCAAGGAGCGCTTCATCTCCTACCCCGGTGCCGCCCGCGAGGGCGACCGCACCGACGTCCTCGGTTGGGCCGGCTGGGACCGCCTCGCCCAGGCGCAAGCCCTTTCCCGGCTCGTGCTCGAGCGCAGCCAGCACGACGGGTGGGACGCCGACCGACTCGCCCCGCTGCTCGCCGGGCTCACGGAGCTAGAGCCGTGGCTGCACCAGTGGCACGAGGAGCCCGACCCGCTCTACGGCGGCAGCCCGGCCGCGTTCTACACCGCCTTCCTCGACGACCAGCTGCAAGGTCACGGGTTGACCCGGGACGCCGTCCGCGCCTGGCGTCCGCAAGCCCACCGGGGACGTCCAGCAAGCGCCTCGGCTCGCGGTCGTCGACCTCGACGGCACGAGGCCCCGAGAGGTGGGGCTTACTGGCCCCCGGAGAGCAGAGGTGACCTGTGATCAGGTGTTCGCGCCGACGCGTAGGTCGTCTGAAACTGCAAGTACAGGCTGTCTGTCGGGCGCTTCGTACGCGGCAGCGCGCCGCTGTCGGTAGCCTCCTACAGACTCAGCCATGTTGAGAGATCGCCAAGGAGGAGGAGGATCCCCGTGGGTCGTGCGCGAGATCTACATGCTGCCGAGCAGGCGGTGCTCGATGCAGTCGCCCAAGCTGGAGAGGCTGCGAGCATTGCTGAAGTTGTGCGGGCAGCTTCGGCCAAGCAGCCAGGTGCTCAGGTACGGGAGGCTTACTGGAAGCTCCTCTCGGAGCACCGTCTGAGCCGTTCCTCGTCTGGGCAGTTGCGAACTAAGCAAGCAACGAGGTGACAAACCGCTTTGGTCGGCTGTGGCGGTCCACCGACGAAGAGAAGGATCCCCCGGATCCTCGCACTCCCGGTCAGCGTGACCGTGACCGCGTCCTGTACACGCCGCAGTTCCGACGTCTGGCAGAAGTAACGCAAGTCGTCGGCAGTCATGAGCTCGACTTGTTTCATACACGCCTCACGCATACCCTGGAAGTTGCACAGATTGCTCGCCGCATAGCGGAAAGGCATGTCAGAGATCAAGATTCTTCAATAGATCCAGACGTCGTCGAGGCAGCAGCCCTGGCCCATGACCTCGGGCATCCGCCTTTTGGTCATATTGCGGAAGAGAAATTGGATCAACTGCTCGTTGACGACAATCAGCCAGAGGGATTTGAAGGAAATGCTCAATCGTTCAGGATTCTAACCAAATTGGCTCGCCGGGCGGAAGTGCATCCTGGTCTGGACTTGACGCGAGCCTCACTGCAAGCGATGACCAAATACCCCTGGTCCCGCGGCATGGCAGGCAAACATAGGCACAAGTACGGATACTACTACCCTGAGCGGCAGGACTTCACATGGTCTCGGGAGGGACTTCCCTCCACGAGGGCCGACAGGAAGACGCCCGAGGCAGAGATCATGGACTGGGCTGACGATGTGGCCTATGCTCTTCATGACACGGAGGACTTCTTTCAGGCAGGTTTCATTCCCCTCGACCGGCTCGCGCGGGACGAGGAGGAGCAGAGCAGGTTCCTCGATCGAACCTTCGAGCGGTGGAGCAGGGAAGCCAAGGTACTGCTAGGGGGCCGCGAGGACTACGAGTCTGATGCGGCCAACCTGTTCTATGAATTCCCGACGGAGCCGTGGGTCAGTGCGACAGCTCGGGGCATCATGGCCCGCCTTGTGCCGATAAAGATCAATAGTTACGTCTCTGGGTTGCGATTTGACTCAGATTCGGTCACAGAGGATGAGCACATGCGCCGGGAGATTGATCTCTTGAAGAGTCTCACCTGGACTTACGTCATCGAGGCCCCTGCCCTGGCAGCGCAGCAAGCAGGCCAGCGAAAGATTATTGAGACCCTTTACCACTACTTCGTTGAATCGGCTGCCACGAATGTGCATGTCTTGCCGGCGTGGGCACGCTCCTATTTGGGGGATGAGACGCTTACCAATCAGCACGGTTCTCTGGATATGGCGCGACAACGTGTGGCGTGCGACGTGGTGGCCAGTCTCTCAGATAGGCAGGCATATGCGCTACATGCGCGTTTGACCGGCCAGGAAGCGGGCAGCGTGTCCGCGGCCATTATTCGATGACCCGCTCATCACCAGCCGGTCCAGTGCCCTGCTGTGGCAGGTCCTGGTCAGCACGTACGCGCGGTTGGGGTTCGACGCGCTCGGGGACGAGGCGTTCAAGCAGCTGGTGCTGGCCCGGCTGGTCGAGCCGACCAGCAAGGCCGACTCTGTGCGTGTCCTGGACGAGCTGGGGGTCGCTCACGCCTCGCTGCGCACGATGTTCCGGTCGCTGGCCCGCTGCCAGGAGCGTGGGTACCGGGACCAGATCGCTAGGGCGTGCTTCGAGCACGCCAGTGTCCACGGTGATCTGTCGCTGGTGCTGTACGACGTCACCACCTTGTACTTCGAGGCCGAGAAGGAGGACGACCTGCGGCAGGTCGGGTACACAACCGGCGCCTCCTGACTCGTGCCACTTCTCCGGGATCTGGTGGGTGCGGGGGGATCGCTGCTGGTCAGAGGGTTGAGTAGGGGGGCTGCGACACACTAATCGGTGGGTAGTGTCGCCGGGTGGTGTTCGTTCGGAAGGTGCGGACGGGGTCGGGGGCGACGGCGGTGCAGATCGCTGAGCGGGCGGGCGGGCGTGACCGGGTGCTGGAGCACGTGGGGTCGGCGCGCACGGCGCAGGAGCTGACGGCGCTGCTGGAGGTCGCCCGCCGCAAGATCCGCCCGGGTCAGGGCGAACTGGACCTCAGCGGTGGGTCGGTGCCCGCTGGTCAGGCGGTCATCACCAGCCGGTCCAGTGCCCTGCTGTGGCACGTCCTGGTCAGCACGTACGCGCGGTTGGGGTTCGACGCGCTCGGGGACGAGGCGTTCAAGCAGCTGGTGCTGGCCCGGCTGGTCGAGCCGACCAGCAAGGCCGACTCTGTGCGTGTCCTGGACGAGCTGGGGGTCGCTCACGCCTCGCTGCGCACGATGTTCCGGTCGCTGGCCCGCTGCCAGGAGCGTGGGTACCGGGACCAGATCGCCAGGGCGTGCTTCGAGCACGCCAGTGTCCACGGTGATCTGTCGCTGGTGCTGTACGACGTCACCACCTTGTACTTCGAGGCTGAGAAGGAGGACGACCTGCGGCGGGTCGGGTACTCCAAGGAACGCCGCGTGGACCCGCAGATCGTCGTTGGGCTGCTCGTGGACCGGGCCGGGTTCCCGCTCGAGGTCGGCTGCTTTCAGGGCAACAAGGCCGAGACGACCACGATCCTGCCGATCATCCAGCAGTTCCAGGCCCGCCACCAGGTCGCGGACATGGTCGTCGTCGCCGACGCGGGGATGCTGTCGGCGGCGAACCTGCGGGAACTGGACGAGGCGAACCTGCGGTTCATCGTCGGCTCGCGGGTCACCAAGGCGCCGGTCGACCTGGCCTCCCACTTCCGCTGGCACGGGGACGCGTTCACCGATGGGCAGGTCATCGACACGATCACCCCACGCTTGTCCACCGGCACCGCCCGCAGCAGCAACGACACCACCAAGCGCGCCGAACCCGTGTGGGACCCGGCCGTGCACGAGCGGTCGTGGCGGGCAGTGTGGTCGTACTCCAGCAAGCGAGCCGCCCGCGACGGCAGGACCCTCACCGCGCAGGAGAACAGGGCCAGGGCAGTGGTCTCCGGGGAGAAGGCCGCCCGCACACCCCGGTTCGTCACGACGGCGAACGGCGCAGTCAGTCTCGACCAGGCGGCCCTGGACCGCGCCCGCCGGCTCGTCGGGTTGAAGGGCTACATCACCAACGTGCCCGCCACGCTCATGGCGGCCAGTGAGGTCATCGACTCCTACCACTCGTTGTGGCAGGTCGAGGCCTCGTTCCGCATGAGCAAGAGCGACCTACGGGCCCGTCCGGTGTTCCACCACGACCGCGACGCGATCGAGGCCCACCTCACTGTCGTCATGGCCGCCCTCGCCGTCGCCCGTCACCTGCAGAACACGACCGGGATGAGCCTCAAGAAGATCATCCAGGCGTTACGCCCGCTGCAGCAGATCACCGTCAACATCGCCGGACACGAACATCCCGCCAGCGACCCCCTCACCGACACCGCCCGCACGATCATCGACGCTGTAGGTGTCAAGTGGCCGACACACTAAATCGGCACGAGTCAGGTAGGGCGTGCTTCGAGCACGCCAGTGTCCACGGTGATCTGTCGCTGGTGCTGTACGACGTCACCACCTTGTACTTCGAGGCCGAGAAGGAGGACGACCTGCGGCAGGTCGGGTACACAACCGGCGCCTGGTGCTTTCGTGGTAGATGCGGCCAGCGCCTTCCGTTGCCACCTTACTAGCCACATCACTAGTCCCTCTGCGAACAGCCGCAGATAGCGACGCGCAAACGTACGGGAAGTTCCCTCACGGTTCTCATCCAAGAAACGGAACTGACAATTCTCGTCCTGTTGGCTTCAATGCACTTGAGGCATTCTTCACCGCACTGTCGCCAAGAGGCAGCCGTTCAAAGTGTTCTGAGTTAGGCACCCACTCCCATAGAGATGCCCGCCCGGTTCAAACCGACCTGCGCTGCTCTAGGGCACGGCAAACGCGGCGGTCCTCGTCCTGCCCCGAACTCGGAGTTCTTGGCGTGCATCGCCAGGGTATGCGAAAGGTACTTCGCCTTGCCGAAGAAAATCACCGTGACTGTTGGGCCGGTTCAGCACCCTCTCCGGAGTCCAGATCGTTGATAAACAGTCGGAGCAGGTCGCCGTCGCGGAGAGACTTGTTGCTAAGACCTAAGTCCTTCCTAATGGTCAAGAACAACTCCTCCAACTTCCGCATGCCCTGTCTTCCTTGAGTCAGATCCTTTGGATTCATCTTCATCGTGGCGTACCTGTAATCAACCCATGCTCGGATCACGTCATCCGAGCCCCAGACAACCGCCTGCTTGGTAAAGTTCCCCAACACCCTAGCCACCTCAGCCTGGTCCATTCCCTCCTTGCGCTCCTCCGCCGTCTTAGTGAAGCCAAGGGACTCTAGCAAACCAGCGATGAACTCTTCGTAGACCGGCGTCCTTTTTTGTTGTTGCTCCCGCTCACGGGCGTTTCGCCGTTCGAAGAAGCGGGTCAGCAGGACGGAAAGCACAGCGACCAGAACCGTGGTAGCACCGGTGAGTAACGCTGCCGCAACCTCCGGCCCAGCGTCTGAGAACGCTTCTATAATTGCGCGTACAAGGGCGAAGAGCAGGTATCCAGCCAGCCCAAAAAGCACCAGCATGAGCGGCCACGCCCACCACGGGGGTCCCGATCCGCCAGTCCTGTTTTCCGTCGCTCCCGGCATGGCAGAAGGGTACGGAGCCAGGGTCTCCTGATCTGCCAGACACGCCGCATGGTGCCACTTGCCAGGAAGTTGAACTGTGCCACCGCAACAGGGACCAGGCGGCGGGGCTAGCGGCTATGGTGGTACTCGCGACCTGAGCGGGGGACCACAACCGCCGCCGGAACCTCAAGCGTTCGATGCAGACCCGGGTCACGCGAGCACGACTGCCACCCAGCTGGCATCTCTTGCGTTCAAAGGTTGACGTCTTGGCTGGTGCCACAGCGTGGGGTCGGCGCGGCACCGACATCACGGGCACAATCATCGACGCGGTAGGCGTCAAGTGGCCGACACACTAAAACGGCGCGAGTCAGGTGCGTCGCCTGGCCGTGGACTGGGCCGGCGGCAGAGTTCAGGTGGATGGACATTCAAGGTCGACAGCAACGAGGTAGCGGCTGGACCGTGGAGGAACTCGTCCCGAGCTCGGCTATGCCTCTGCCGCAGTGGTGGGCACTCTCGTCACTCGGCCAGGGCAGGATTCTGGACGCCGCACGCTTCGACATCTGATGGCCCGCGACGGGCCAAGGAGGTCCCGGACACCGAGGCAGTCACCTCGTAAGGTGCCTACCAGGGCCCACGGCAGACCCAGCGCGACGGATGACCCGGAGACCATGACGCAATGAGCACCACCACGACCGCCACCACTCCACTGCGGGACGCCATCGTCATCCCGCGGTCGGTCAGCGCCAACGACTACGTGCTCAAGCTGACCGAGGGCGTCGCCCACGCGCAGGAGACCCTCGGCCAGTACGTCGTCACGCCCGAGCTGGCCCGCAACTTCGACCAGGCCCTCGATCTGGTGCGCGGCGCGCTGGAGAAGGGCCGCAGCGACGGCGCCTTCCTGCACGGGTCGTTCGGGTCCGGCAAGAGCCACTTCATGGCCGTGCTCCACCAGGTCCTGCGCCACGACCCGGTGGCCCGCTCCCTGCCGGGCCTGGAGGCCGTCGTGGCCCGGCACGACACCTGGCTGGCCGGGCGCAAGGTGCTGACGTTGACCTACCACCTCATCGGGGCGGAGAGCCTCGAGCAGGCCGTCCTCGGCGGCTACGTCGAGCAGGTGCGGCGCCTGCACCCGGACGCCCCGCTGCCCGAGGTGCACGTCACCGACGCGTTGTTCGCGGACGCCGACCGGTTGCGCGCCACCATGGGCGACGACGCCTTCTTCGCCCGGCTCGCCGGTGCGGGGGCCGCGGCAAGCGGGTGGGGAGACCTGGCCGCCGGCTGGGACGCCGAGCGCTACGACGCCGCCCGCAACGCCGAGCTGGGCGACACCGAGCGCATGCGCCTCGTCAGTGATCTCGTGGCCACCTTCTTCGGCGCGTACGCGACCCACGCCGGCTACGTCGACATGGACCGCGGCCTGGCCGCCGTCAGCGCCCACGCCCACTCCCTCGGGTACGACGCCGTCGTCCTGTTTCTCGACGAGCTCGTGCTGTGGCTCGCCTCGCGCATCTCCGACCAGGCCTTCGTCGCCAGCGAGGGCGCCAAGGTAGCCAAGCTCGTCGAGGCCGCCGACGCGCGCCGCCCGGTGCCGCTCGTGTCGTTCATCGCCCGCCAGCGCGACCTCAAGGACTTCCTCGGCGACCATGTCCCCGGCGCTGAGAAACTGGCCTTCGGCGAGACGTTCCGGTGGTGGGAGGACCGGTTCAACCGGATCACCCTCGAGGACCGGAACCTGCCCGTCATCGTCGAGAAGCGGCTCCTGCGCCCCAACCCGGACGGCAACCCCGAAGCGCTGCGGGTCGCCTTCGACAGCCTCACCCGCGAGCCGAAGATCTGGAACGTCCTGCTCGAGGGCCTCGACACCGACGGGCGCGGCGGCGCCGACGCCGAGGCGTTTCGGCGGACCTACCCGTTCTCCCCGGCCCTGGTCTCCACGCTCGTCGCCCTCTCCGGCCTGCTGCAGCGCGAACGCACCGCCCTCAAGGTGATGCAGCAGCTCCTCGTCGACGGCCGCGACGAGCTCACGGTCAAGGACCTCATCCCGGTCGGGGACCTGTTCGACGCGCTCGTCGGCAGCGGCGACGTCCCGCTCACCGACGAGATCCGCCAGCACTTCACGAACGCCCGCACCCTGTACGCCGACAAGCTGCGACCGCGTCTGCTGGATCGGCACGGGCTCACCGAGGAGCAGGCGAAGGACCTGCCCCGGCTGCACCCGTTCCGCACCGACGACCGCCTCGTCAAGACGGTCCTGCTGTCGGCCCTGGCGCCCCAGGTGCCCGCGCTGCGCAACCTCACCGCGGCCAAGCTCGCCGCGCTCAACCACGGCACGATCGCCACCCCGCTGCCCGGCACCGAGGCGGTCCGCGTCGTCGACCTCATGCGCGCCCTGTCCGGCGACGTCGGCGAGCTGCGGCTCACCGACGACCCGAAGAACCCGCTCATCACCGTGGAACTCGCCCAGGTGGACTACGAGAGCGTCCTGGAGCGGGTCCGCAGCGTCGACAACACGGGGGAGCGGCGGCGTCTGCTGCGGGAGATGGTGTTCGACTCCCTCGGCATCCAGCAGCGGGAGACCCTCACCCACGAGATCCAGCACAGCGTCGTGTGGCGGGGCAGCCGGCGCACCGTCGACGTCCTGTTCGGCAACGTCCGCGACCGCACCGAGATGCCCGACGACGTCCTGATGTCCTCCGGCGGGCGGTGGAAGGTCGTCATCGACTTCCCCTTCGACGCCGAGCGCAGGTCCCCGAACGACGACCACGCACGCGTCGAGGAGCTCCTCGGCCAGGGCGTCACCAGCCAGACCGTCTGCTGGATCCCGGCGTTCTTCACCGAGGACCGGATGCGTGACCTCGGCGACCTCGTCTGCCTCAACTACCTCCTCGCGTCCACCGACCGGTTCGACTCCAACGCCTCCAACCTGTCGGTGCAGGACCGGGCCCAGGCCAAGGTCATCCTGCAGAACCGCCAGGCGTCCCTGCGGCAGCGGCTGCTGGACGTCGTCCAGCAGGCCTACGGGGTGACCAAGCCGCAGCGCGCCGACATCGACCACTCCTTCGGCGAACCGACGTTCCTCGCCTCGCTGGACCCCTCCTTCACCGTCGGGGCACCGGTCGGGGCCCGGCTCGCCGACGCCTTCGAGCACCTCGTCGACCAGATGCACACCCACTCCTACCCCGACCACCCGAAGTTCGAGGCCGAGGTCCGCCGCGCCGACCTGCTCAAGGTGCTCGACCACGTGCGGCGCGCCGTCGCCGAGGGCGGCCGGATCCCCGTTGAGCAGGCGCAGCGCGCGACACTCGCGCGGATCTGCAACCGGCTGCAGGTCGGGGAGATGCTCGAGTCGCACTTCCTCTTCGACGCCTCCACGTTCCCCTGGCGAGACCGTTTCGGCCAGCTCGCCGCCCAGCACGGCACCGGGTCGTCCCTCACGGTTGCCGACCTGTGGGCCTGGACCGACCAGCCGCGGCCGCGGGGCCTGGACCCGCTGGTCCGCAACCTCCTGGTCTGCGCCTACGCGCTGATCACCGACCGGGCGTGGTACCGCCACGGTGCACCCGTGCCGATGCCGTCGCTCGACGAGGTGAAGCCGGACCACGAGCTGCGGGAGCCTCGGCTGCCGGACGACGCCGACTGGTCGGCCGCCGTCCGCCGCGCCGCTCGCCTGTTCGGCGTGCACAGCCCCGAGCTGCGCTCGGCCGCGAACCTCTCGGCGCTGGCGAGCGGCGTCCGGGCCAAGGCCTCCGCCTGGGGGAGTGCGGCACGTGACCTCGTGGCCGCCCTGGAGACGCACGCCGGCACCCTCGGCCTGGACGACGAGGCGCGCACCGGGCGACTGGCGACGGCCCGCGCCGCCGCCACCCTGGTCGAACGCCTCGCCCGCGAGCAGGACGACGTCACGCTCGTCACCGTGCTCGGTAGGGAGGCCCTGCCAGCCCCCGACGAGGTGGCCGCCAAGTCGCTGTCCAGTGCGGCCGAGGTCACCAGCGCGCTGCGCGCCACCCAGTGGCCCATCGTCGAGGGGCTGCTGCCGCTCGTCGACCAGCGCCCCGAGGCCGCAGCCGTCGTCGACGAGCTGCGCGCGGCGGCACGCTTCGAGGAGCACGCCAAGCCGCTGGCGCCGGTGCTGCGGGCCACGGTCGAGGCCGCGGTGCAGATCCTCGCGCCGCCGCCGCCGGTGCCGCCTCGCCCCCGACCGGTCACCGTCCGCGGAGAGCGCACGGTCCGAGGCCGGGACGTCGAGGACGTCCTGGCCGAGGTGCGGCAGACCGCGCAGCAGCACCCGGACGACACCATCACCGTGACGTGGTTCGTGGAGTCGTGAGCGTCACCGCGGTGAGCCCAGTGCTGCCGGTCGTCACGCAGCCGGTGGTCCGTGCCTTCGCCCGCCAGGTGCACCGCGGGCGGCACCGCAGCCGGGTCATCGGCATCCACGCCCAGCCGGTCTGGAACGGCCCGCCGTCCTTCACCGTCGACGGCACGACCGTGCACGTCCGGGCGTGCGTCTCGGCCCTCGCCGTCCGGGAGGCGCTTGCCGAGCACGCGACCCGGCCCGACGACGTCCTCGTCGTCATCACCGACGTCCACGACCTCGGCCACGGCATCACGGCCCACCTCGCCGGCGGGCGGCTGCACGCCGTCCAGCTGTGGCAGGCGGTCAAGGACGCCTTCGCCGCCACCAAGCTGGACCCCCTGCTCGTCGCGGAGAAGGCGTGGGCGCCGCGGGCCCTGGTCGACCACGAGCCGCCCGGCGGATGGCCCGCCGCTCCCAGCGGGGTGCTTACCCGTGACCACGCCCTCGGCCACCTCGCCGCCGCGCTGCTGCGCCGAGGGCCTGACGAGTCGCCCTACGTCGAGGCCGAGCACCCGGACCCGGAGGGACTGCTTCGGTGGTCCGCCGACCCGGTGGCGCTGCGGCGCTGGCTCGACCTGCCCGAGCCGGTCAGAACCGGCCTCGGTGCCTGGCTGGCCGGCCGCACCGGGAAGGCCGGCGCGTGGACCCTGCGAGCCGTCGAGCACGGGCGCGGCGGCGACGCTGCCGCCCTCGGACTGGTCGCCTGGCTGCTGTGGCACGAGGACGCCGACCCCCTGGACGTCGGCCCCGCCCGCGGGCAGCTGCGCGCCCTGCTGGGCGGCGCCAACGTCACCGAGGACGACGCGCGCACCTGGGGTCGCACCGTCACCGCGACCGTCTCGGCCTGGCTGGCCGGCGGCGACCAGGCCGCGATCCTCGCCGTCCACCGCGCCGAGGCCCTGCTGCACGAGCTGCACGCCGAGCAGGTGGTGTCCCTGTCCGACCAGCTGGACGGCGCGTTCGTCGAACGGCTGCGCCGGCTCGCGGACGCCGCCCGAGCCGCCCTCGCCGACCCCAGCCCAGCCGCCCTGGCCCCGGTGGAACAGGCGCACTCGGCGCTGCTGGCCCACGACCTCGCCGGCCGTGACGACCGCGCCCACACGGCGACCATGGCCGTCCGGCTGCTGCGGTGGCTCGCCGCGGAGCCGCCGACCGGCCAGGACGACGTGGACACGCTGGCAGCGGCCCTCGACCGGCAGGTCCGCGTCGGGGCGTGGGTGGATCGGGCCGTGGCGGCCGTGTGGTCCGGCGACCCCGACCCGCACGTCGGCGCGGCCTACCGGGCTCTCGCCGAGCGGGTGCTGGAGCGCCGCGCCACGGACGACGAGCGGATCGGCGCCCTCGTCGCCCGAGCCACCGAGGACGACGCCGACCCGGGCCGGATCGTCCTCGTCGAGGACCTCCTGGCCCGCGTCGTCCGGCCGCTGGCGGCGGAGCGACCGGTTCTGCTGCTCGTCGTCGACGGGATGCCCGCGTCGGTGATGACCGAGGTCGCCGAGGGCCTGCGGGACCGGCGCTGGGTCGAGCTGGTCTCCGAGCCAATCGGGGCGCGCCAGGCGGTGCTGCCCGTCCTGCCCACCGTCACCTCGGCGTCCCGCACCAGCCTGCTGACCGGCCGCCTCCAGGTCGGCTCCCAGGTGACCGAGCGCTCGCAGTTCCCGGCGGCCGTCGGCGAGCCGGCGAGGATCTTTCACAAGGCCGACCTGCGGACCGCCGCCGGCGAGGCCCTGGCGGCCGACGTCCGCGGCGCCCTGCTGGACCCGCAGGTCCGGGTCGTGGCCGTCGTCCTCAACACCGTCGACGACTCCCTCGACAAGATGGACCCCGGGGGCACCCGGTGGGGCCTGGACGCCATCCAGCACCTGTCCCCGGTGCTGGACGCGGCCCGGCAGGCCGACCGGGTCGTGGTGCTCACCGCCGACCACGGGCACGTCGTCGAGCGCGGCAGCGAGCTGCGCTCGGCCCCCGGCTCCGGCGCCCGCTGGCGACCCGCGACGACCGGGCCGGCCGGCCCGGGGGAGGTCGCCGTCCGGGGACGCCGGGTGCTGCTCGGTGACCACAGCGTCGTCCTGCCGTGGCAGGAGCGCCTGCGGTACACCAGCATCGGTGCGGGCTACCACGGTGGTGTCAGTGCCGCGGAGGTCGCGGTGCCGCTGACCGTGCACGTCGCCGGTGTCGTGGAGCGGCTCGCCGGCTGGGTGCCCGGCCCGCCGCCGGAGCCGGTGTGGTGGCACAGTCCTGTCGCCGGGACGTCGGACGTCGTGACACCGCCAGTGCCCAGGCGGCCCGCGGTGGACACCAGCCCCACGCTGTTCGACGACCTCGAGCCGCCGGCGCCGGCGGGGGCCGCCGACTCGGCGGCGGACCTGGTCACCGCCCTGCTCGCCAGCGACGTCTACGCCGCGCAACGGGCACGCAGCGGCCGCGCCGCACCCGACGACGAACGGGTGCGGGCGGTGGTGTCCGCCGTGCTGCGCGCCGGCGGGCGGATGCACCAGAACAGCGTCGCCGCCGAGGCGCGGATCCCGTTGGCGCGCACCAGCTCGGTGCTCGCCGCCATTCGGCGCCTGCTCGCCGTCGACGGGTACGAGGCCCTGTCGGTGGACGCCGACGGGGTCACCCTCGTGCTCGACGTGCCGCTGCTGCGTGAGCAGTTCGGGCTCGGAGCGACCTCGTGACGACGATCAGCGAGCGGCGCCGACGGGAGATCGTCGACGCGCTGCGCCGAGGCACCGTCCCGCAGAACGGCCTGGACGTCCTCGCCGTCGGCC
This sequence comes from Kineosporiaceae bacterium SCSIO 59966, assembly GCA_020881835.1. Taxonomy (NCBI): domain Bacteria; kingdom Bacillati; phylum Actinomycetota; class Actinomycetes; order Kineosporiales; family Kineosporiaceae; species Kineosporiaceae bacterium SCSIO 59966. Next base: position 1,758,714 of record CP052876.1, on the reverse strand, counting down.
TCGACCGGTTCGAGGGCGCCGTCGCGGCCGAGCTGGACACCGTCTGCGGCGGCGGCTCGGTGTTCAAGGCGGTGCGCGGGGAGTACGGCTCCGGCAAGACGTTCTTCTCCCGCTGGCTGGGTGAACGGGCCAAGGCACGGGGGATGGCGGTCGCCGAGGTGCAGATCTCCGAGACCGAGACCCCCCTGCACCGCCTGGAGACCGTGTACCGCCGCGTGTGCGAGGCACTGACGACGGCCGAGTTCCCACCCTCGGCGTTCCGGCCCGTTCTCGACGCCTGGCTGTTCACCCTCGAGGAGGACGCGCTCGCCGGCGGTGTCGCCGAGACCGACACCACTGCCCTGGCGGCGGCGGTCGACACGCTGCTGGAGAGACGGCTGGCCGACGTCAGCCGGACGGCGCCGACGTTCGCGACCGCCCTGCGCGGCTACCGGGCGGCGGTCACCGCCGGCGACACGGCCACCGCCGACGGCCTCGCCGCCTGGGTCGCCGGTCAGCCGCACGTCGCGGCGTCCGTGCGGCGGGCCGCCGGCATCCGCGGCGAGCTCGACCACTTCGGCGCGTTCGGCTTTCTGCAGGGGCTGCTCGCCGTGCTGCGCGACGCCGGGCACCCCGGGCTCCTCGTCGTCCTCGACGAGGTGGAGACCCTGCAACGGGTGCGTTCCGACGTCCGCGAGAAGGCCCTCAACGCGCTGCGGCAGCTCATCGACGAGATCGACAGCGGCCGGTTCCCGGGTCTGTACCTGCTCGTCACCGGAACCCCGGCGTTCTTCGAGGGCACGCAGGGCGTGCAGCGGCTGCCTCCGCTGGCGCAACGGCTGGCGGTCGACTTCACCACCGACGCACGGTTCGACAACCCGCGCGCCGTCCAGGTGCGGCTGCCGGGCTTCACCCGCCAGTCGCTCGTCGAGGTGGGGCGCCGGGTCCGCGACCTGTACGCGCAGGGCTCCCTCGCCCCGGCCCGGATCAGCGCCCTCGTGGACGACGCGTACGTGGACGACCTGGCGACCGCCGTCGCCGGGGGGCTCGGGGGAAAGGTCGGCATCGCACCCCGGGTGTTCCTCAAGAAGCTCGTCAGCGACGTCCTGGACCGGGTGGACCAGTACGACGACTTCGACCCCCGCCGGCACTACCGGCTGACCATGGCGGCCTCCGAGCTGACCGAGGTCGAGCGGAACGCGGCCGTGAGCGCGGCCAGCAACCCGGACGAGGTGGACCTCGAGCTATGACGCGTCGTCCCCGGTGCCGATGAGTCCCGTCGAGCGGCTGCACCCCGTCGTCCTGCACCACGTGGCCAACACCTTGGGCTGGCCCGCGCTCCGGCCGTTGCAGGAGGCGGCGATCGACCCGCTGCTCGACGGGGACGACGCCCTGCTCATCGCCCCCACCGCCGGTGGCAAGACCGAGGCCGCGATCTTCCCGCTGCTGTCCGCTGCCGCCACGGCCGGGTGGACGGGGCTGTCGGTGCTGTACGTGTGCCCGCTGCGGGCGCTGCTGAACAACCTGCACCCCCGGCTGAGCACCTACGCGTCGTGGACCGGTCACCGGGCGGGCCTGTGGCACGGAGACACCGGCGACACCGCACGGCGCAGAGTGCTCGCCGAGCCCCCCGAGATCCTGCTGACCACACCGGAGTCGCTCGAGGCGATGCTCGTCTCCACCCGGGTCGACCCGCACGCGCTGTTCGCCGACCTGCGCGTCGTCGTCGTCGACGAGGTGCACGCCTTCGCCGGTGACGACCGCGGATGGCACCTGCTCGCCGTGCTGGCGCGGCTTCAACGACTGGCCGGGCGCCGGCTCCAGCGAGTCGGCCTGTCCGCCACCGTCGGCAACCCGGAGCAGCTGCTCGCCTGGCTGCAGGGCAGTGAGCCCGCCCACGAGCGGGCACGGGTGGTGATGCCACAGCAGGCGACGGCCGCGCGCAGCGCCGACGTCGGGCTGGACTACGTCGGTTCGGTATCGAACGCGGCCAAGGTCATCGCCTCGCTGCACCGGGGTGAGAAGCGGCTCGTGTTCTGCGAGAGCCGCCGACAGGTCGAGGAGCTGGCTGTCTCCCTGCGCACCCACGGCGTCACCACGTTCGTGTCGCACTCGTCGCTGTCGGTGGACGAGCGCCGGCGGGCGGAGACGGCCTTCGCCGAGGCCCGCGACTGCGTCATCGTCTCGACGTCCACACTGGAGCTCGGTATCGACGTCGGTGACCTGGACCGGGTCGTCCAGGTCGACGCGCCCACAACGGTGGCGTCGTTCCTCCAGCGCCTCGGGCGCACCGGGCGGCGCTCCGACACTTCTCGAAACGCGTTGTTCCTCGCCACATCCGGGGAGGCGCTGGTGCACAGCGCGGGCCTGCTGTCGCTGTGGGCCCAGGGCTGGGTGGAGCCGGTCGTGCCGCCACCCTCGCCACGGCACCTCGTGGCCCAGCAGCTGCTGGGCGTGTGCCTGCAGGAGCACCGGGTCGGGGACGCGACCTGGCGGGAGTGGGTCGACGTCGGCGGCGTGGAGCCGGCAGACGCCGACGCCGTCGTCGACTGGCTCGTCACCACAGGGCACCTCGACCACGACTCGGGGATGCTCTTCATCGGCCCGGAAGCCGAACGCCGTTACGGTCACCGGCACTTCATGGACCTCGTCAGCTCGTTCACGGCCGAGCCCCAGTTCACCGTGATCGCCGGTCGACAGGAGCTCGGGACGGTGGACCCGCTCGTGCTGACCCGCAAGGTCGACGGGCCGCGGCTGATCGTCCTCGCCGCGCGTGCCTGGCGGGTCACCCACATCGACTGGCGGCGACGCCGCTGCTGGGTCGAACCGGCCGAGGACAAGGCCAGGATGCGCTGGCAGGGCCAGCCCCAGCCGCTGTCCTTCGAGATGACCCGAGCCCGGCGCGACGTCCTGCTCGGCTCGACGCCGCCGGTCACTCTCAGCGCCCGCGCCCAGCAGGCAATCGAGCGCGAGCGCGAGCTCGCGGCGCCGACCGTGGCCGCCGGGTCGACGGTCGTGGATGTGGAGGGCAGCTGGTGGTGGACGTGGGCCGGTGCACGGGCCAACGCCACGCTGGCTGCGGCGATACCGGATCTGGTGGACGCGCGCAGCCGGTACGAGAACGACCGCATCCGGCTGCGGGGAGGGGTGGGGATCGCCGAGCTGCGGGCCGCGATCTCCCGCATCGATCCGGGGGACCGGTGGCTGCCCGACGTCGATGGGGCTGCGATCCGCGGGTTGAAGTTCGGCGGCAGCCTTCCGCCGGAGCTGGCGGTGCGCACGCTGGCGGAACGACTGGCCGACCGGGCGGGCGCCGACGTCGTGCTGCGAGAGGGGATGACTCGGCGGGGGTAGGGGGAACGCCGGGATTCGGGCTCGTTGGGCCGGCGCTTCTGTGATACTGCGAACTAGATCATATGTGAGCTACATTGAAGTAGTGCCTAGCGTCACCACGATGAGTCGGCTGGGAGCGTTCGCCGAGGAGCAGTGGGGTCTGGTGACCCGGCGTCAGGCTGAGGGCGCTGGTGTTCCCGCCGCCACGATGACCCGTCTGGTCAAGGAGGGCACCCTGGACCGGGTCGCTCACGGGGTCTACCGGCTCGCGGGCGCTCCGCAGACGGACCATCTCCAGCTCCGTGCGGCCTGGCTGCAGCTGGCCCCCGACGTCCCGGCGTGGGAACGCACACCCCAGCAGGGTGTCGTCTCGCACCGCTCCGCGGCAGCCCTGTACGGGCTCGGGCACCTGCCGGCGGACTCCCATGAGTTCACTGTTCCGGTGCGCAGGCAGTCGCGACGCCGGGACGTCAGACTGCACCTCGGGGAAGTCGGCAACCTCTGGACGAAGATCGGCGGACTGCCCGTGACTCGCCCGTGCCGCACCGCGGCCGACCTGCTGCGGGATCGGGAGGACCCGGAAGCCGTCGCTCACGTCGTGGTTGACGCGATCGAAGCGGGGTACGACCGCCCTGCCAGCTTCGCCGAGTCGCTCGCGCCGGCGGCGCCTCAGCTGGGCCTGCGTCGGGGCGACGGCCTGGCGGTGCTGCGTTGGCTTCTCGACCTCGTGGGTGCCCGCGACAGTGCGACGTGGCTTGCGGAGGCGGGTGCTCTTGATGAGCCCAAGGCGCTCCGGAAGCCATGAAGGACAGACCCTCCTACGCCACTCCCGCGGCGTTCCGGCGAGCGCTGACGGACCGGCTTACGTCGATTGCTGCGGGAAGCCGATGGTCGTTGTCACAGCTGCAGCGCCAGATTGCCTACGACCGCCTCTTGGAGCGGCTTTACCTCCTCGACGACGGTTGGGTGGTGAAGGGCGCGACGGCGTTGCTGGCGCGGGAACTCGGCATGCGGGCGACCATTGACGTCGACGTCTATCGGCTACAGGCGCGATCTGCTAGCGAGACCGACCTTCGCAGCGCGGTCGAGCGGGACATCGGGGACTGGTTCCGATTTGAGATCGGTCCGTCGCGCGCCGGTGGTGAGGGGCAACCTGGGACGCGACTGCCTGTCACTGCCTACATCGGCGCAACGCCGTGGGCAAGTTTTCACGTGGACCTTGTCGGTGCTGACCTGCGGATGACGGGGGACCCCGACCCAGTCCCGCCGTTGGCGCGCATCGACATGCCAGGGGTAGAGCAGCACGGTTACCGTGCCTACCCACTGGCGGACCATCTGGCCGACAAGGTCGTTGCGACGATGCAGCGCTACGGGGGGCAGGCGCTACCGTCGACTCGGTTCAAGGATCTTGTCGATCTTGTGGCCATCGTCTCGGGTGCGGAGTTGGACGCCGCAAAGGCGCGGCGTGCGCTCCTGTCGGAGGCCGACCGTCGAGGAGTCGTGCTCATGACTCGTTTCGACGTCCCAGACCGTGGCTTGTGGGAGGGTGGCTACGCCGCCGAGGCCGGTCGCGCAGTGGGCCGGATCCCTTCGACCCTGAACGAGGCTCTCGCGGTCGTCCGTCCATGCCTTGATGGTCTGCTTGATGGCAGCGCAGCGGGGACGTGGTCTCCTACGACCAGACGGTGGGAGGGCTGACGTCCGCACCATTGGCAGAGGTCTGGCGCGCACGCGTGTGCCGCACGATAGTGCTGTTGCCGGGATTTTAGCCAAGTCACGACGGTGACCGTCGACCGGCCTGAGGCGAACAGGAAACCAGCGCATGGTCAACGCGAAGGGCACCGGGGACACGTCCTCCACGTCACGGTCCGCCGCGTCAGCGGCGGACGTCCCGTCGCCGTCATCGTCGCTCGACATGGAGGGCGTCCTGACGCCTGGCGTGGTGCGGGCCTGGTGGTACGCCGATCTACGCCCCCGTCTCAGCGACGAGTTTTCGGGACTCGCTGACGAGCTCAGTACGGCGGTGCTGGTACGTCGAGGATCAGAACTCCGCCTGGTGCTGCGCACCGAGATGACACCGATGGTGCTCGACGAGCTCCGACCGCAGTTCGTCAAGCTCATTGCTGACCGGACCGGGCTGGACCCAGCGCTGGTGACCGTCTCGGCGCGGTCGCGAGTGACTGCCCGCGGTGTCGACGTCCGGGACCTCATCGCCGACCGCGATCGGTCCACCGCAGCAGACTGGAAGTACTGGGCGGGAGAGATTCGTCAACGGCTGGACGGGCGTCTCCCTGCGGTCGCTCATGCTGCCCTCGCGGCGGCGTCCTGGGTTGCTCTGGCCCGTCACGCGATCTGGGTCCAGGAATCTCCCACCGCCAGGCTGGCCACCACGCCGGGAGCGGCGGGACACTTGGTGCAAGCGGTGCGCGCCGTGGTGGGCGCCAAGACCCTCCTCGTGGCTGGGCAGCTGGCTCCAGGATGGGAACTGCCGGGGGCGTTCGACGACTGGCACGTTGTTCCTCCCGCGTGAGCATGCCGGGCGGAGGTGCTAGCGTTGCTAGCAGTCATGGGAGGTGACATGGCGGCTCTAAGCGTCAGGGGACTGGACGACGAGACGAAGGCCCGGCTGCGGATCCGAGCAGCGCAGCACGGACGGTCGATGGAGGCGGAAGTGCGGGAAATCCTCGTCGAGGCCGTCCGTGAGTCACCGGGTGATACGTCGCTGAGCGCCGCCATCCTTCAGCGGTTCGCCGAGCTCGGCGGGGTGGAGTTGGAACTGCCGTCGCGCGACACGGCCCCTCGGGCAGCGACGTTTGCCCCGTGATCGTCCTCGATACCAACGTCGTCTCCGAGTTGATGCGGCCCGTGCCTGCGCCTGCGGTCGTAGCATGGGCCATGTCGCTGGACGCGAGTGAGCAGCACATGACCGCCATTACCGCCGCAGAGATCTGTTACGGCATCGAGCGGTTACCGGACGGCAGGCGCAAGTCTCTCCTGCGGGACGCGGCCCGTGAGGTACTCGCCGGCTTCAGCGACAAGGTGTTGTCGTTCGACCTCGATGCTGCGCACGAGTACGCCGACGTGGTGTCCCGCCGGGAGCGTCAGGGCAACCCCATCAACGCACTCGATGCGCAGATCGCAGCGATCTGTCGCTCTCATGGCGCCGCGTTGGCAACTCGCAACGTGAAGGACTTCGCCGGCATCGCCATCGAGCTCGTCGATCCGTGGAGCTCCCACTGAGTGCCCATCCGCTCAGGCAGACCTGCCGAAGCTCTCGAACCGAGCCGCTAACCGGTCCCGGTCCGGCCAGTCGGCAGCTCGCCCGGGGAGCAGCAGACGTCGTCCATGCATCGCCTGGATGCCGTGCTCGAGCATGGGCCCGTCGACCTCGACCAGCAGGTCCCGGTCGATGTGCACGGTGTAGTCCGGTGAGATCCCGAGGAGCCGTGCGTCGTAGGCGCTGTGGTGGATCTTGCACAGGCTGAGGCCGTTGGTGACCACCGGCAGGCCGCCGTCCTCACTGTCAGCGGTGATGTGAGCGGCGTCCAGCAGCTCGCCATGGCGCAGCGAGCAGATCGCGCACCGGGTGGCGTAGGCGCGGATGACCCGGCCGCGGAACTCGGGCTGGTGCAGGCGCTGGCGGACCACTCGTTCGGCGTAGCTGCGCTGGTCCTCGGTCCACTCGGCAGGCTTGGGCAGGAAGCGCAGGCTCTCGTCCAGGGCCAGGGTGAACTGCCGGGCGGCGACGTCGTCATCGACGACGTAGACGGGAAAGACGGGGACGAAGACACCGGCCGCGATCTTGCGCAGCAGGATGATCGGCAGCGCGAACTCTGCGGCACGGCGAAGTTTGGTGTTGTCCCCGGCCGCGGACCCCGCGCGGTAGTGATACCGGAACAGCCCGCCCTCGACGTCCCGGTCGTCGTAGGGGCCGTCGGGGGAGCTCACCACCGACAGCGTCGCGACCAGGTCGCGGGGATTCCAGATGCCCCTGGTGGTGTCGATGAGCCGGCGCGTCTGATCGCCGACTGGGAAGGCGCTGAGCTCGGCGCGGGTGATGAATCCGCCGTTGTGCGCGGTGCGCGTAGCCAGCCGGTCCATGATCAGCTGCCGGAGGATCCGCTCCTCGGCCACCGAGTCCATCGCCACGGCCTCCCGTCATACCTGCCAGCGAGTGATCGTGACGAGCTTATGGCCGCGCTGCCCTGGCGGGTGGACTTCGTGGGTTCGTCCACGAAGTCGGGGTCAGGCGCCCGACAACACCCCGATCAGCTGGTCGACACCCAGGGCCACGAAGAGCAGCGTCACGATGGCGAGGAGGACGTTGCTGTACCACTTGTTCCGCCACTGATCCGGAACCCGATTCGAGTTGAGCAGCCCGAGGAGGGTCAGGGCGAGAAACGGCATGAACAGCGCACCGAGCGCGCCGTAGGCGATCGTCACACCGGTCGGCTGGTCGAGGAAGAACAGAAGCATCGGCGGGAAGGTCAGCCAGATGACGTACCACCGGAAGTACTTGCCGCCCGTGTGCATGTCCGGGTGGTCCGACGGCAGCCCTCTCAGGGTGCCGGCGAAGTCGGCGAACATCAGCGAGACGCCGTTCCACACGCCGACGAGCGAGGAGAACGCGGCGGCCCAGAAGCCGACGAGGAACGCGTTGCCGATGACGGCCCCGTACTCCTGACGCAGGATGTCGGCGAGGTTGAGCAAGGAGCTCTCGGAGGACTCGACCGCCAGTCCAGCCCGGTACAGCAGCTCGACGCCCATGACCAGGGTGGCGATCACGAAGATGCCAGTGACGATGTACGCCATGGCGTTGTCCAGCCGCATGACCTTCATCCAGCGGGCCGACATCCAGCCCTTCTCCCGCAGCCAGTAGCCGTACGCGGCGAGCGTGATGGTGCCGCCCACACCGCCGGCGACGCTGAGGACGTAGACCCCACCGCCGTCGGGGATCCGCGGGACCAGTCCGGCGACCGCCTCACCGAGGTTCGGCAGCGCGAACAGGGAGATACCCACGACCGTCACCATCATGAGCAGCACCAGCGTGCCGACGACCTTCTCGAAGGTGCGGTAGCGGCCGAACCAGGTCATGAGGAAGCCCAGCAGGCCAGTGACGGCGGCGATGATGCTGCGCAACGTGTTCTCGGCCATGCCGTCGAGGACGTTCGTGTACGCGCTGAAGAGCTCGACGATCGGCAGCGCCGAGGAGATCATCGCCGAGGCGCCGTAGACGAAGCCCCAGATGACGATGTACGGCGCGAAGTACCAGGTGGTCCACCGCCCCAACGACCGCCAGCCCTGGAAGATCGTCAGCCCGGACGCGAGCGAGAACCTCCCCGCCCCCTCGACCAGGATGATCTTCATGAGGACCCCCGCGACGACCGCCCACAGCAGGGCGTAGCCGTACCGGGAGCCGGCGGCGAGGGTCGCGACGAGGTCAGCTGCCCCGACGCCGGTGGCCGCGACGACGAGCCCCGGGCCAACGAGCCGCCACTGCCTGATGGAGACCTGCTTCTCGCCGGTGGTGGCCGCGTCAGGTCGGTCCGTCGACACGTTGCCCTCACCGTGGCCCACCGGGGTTCCGTTACTCAACCGATCCTCCGCTCGTCGTCGAGGGGAGCGGCCACCAGCCGGGCCCCGAGGGGAAGAAGTACGGGTGATAATAGCCGGATTTGCGAGGTACCAGCCTCTTGTCGGGTCCCGCGTCCGACATTCAAGGGTTGCTGCCAAGCCGATCGAGCAGTGGATGACCTTTCTGCATCCCGACCAGCACGCCGTCGTCCGCCGAACGGCCAACGGTCCCAGCCGGATCCGTGGCCCGGCCGGCACCGGAAAGACCGTCGTGGGCCTGCACCGGGCGGCGTACCTGGCCGGCGGCCGGCCGGGTCGGCTGCTCTACGCGTCGTACGTGCGGACGCTGCCCACCGTGCTCAGCTACCTGTACGCCCGCCTCGGCCCGCACACCGCAGACCGCGTTGAGTTCGCCAGCGTGCACGGGTGGGCGCTGCGGTTCCTGCGCAGCCGCGGGGTCCGCGTCAACCTGAACGGCGATGCCGCGCGGCAGCTGTTCTACCGGGCCTGGGCGAGCGTCGGGCGGTACACCGTGCTGCGGCGCACCCCGGTCCACCAGGACTACTGGTACGACGAGGTCATCGCCGTGATCAAGGGTCGGGGGTTACGCGACTTCGCCGCCTACGCCGACCTGCAGCGGGTGGGGCGGCGGACCCCGCTCCAGATGGAGCAACGAGCCGCGGTGTGGGATCTGTACCAGGCCTACGACGTCGCACTGCGCGAGGCCGTCGTCCACGACTTCGCCGACGTCCTGAGCCTCGCGCTGGCCGAGGTGCAGGCCAGGCCGCTCGACGAGCCGTACGCCGCGGTGCTGGTGGACGAGGTGCAGGACCTGACCGCGGTCGGCGTCCGGCTCGTCCACGCCCTCGTGGGAGACGCTCCCGACGGCCTGCACCTGATCGGGGACGGCCAGCAGGCCATCTACCCCGGCGGTTTCACCCTCAGCGAGGTCGGCATCGACGTGCGCGGACGGTCGACGGTGCTCCGCAGGAACTACCGTAACGCCGCCGAGGTGCTCCAGGCGGCGACTGCGCTCGTCGTCGCCGAGGACTTCGAGGACCTCGAAGGCACGCAGTCGGGCACGCGCGAGGTGGACGTCGTCCGCACCGGTGGCGCGACGGTCCGTATCGACGCTCCTGACATCCGGGCCCACGACGACGCCCTGCTCACCGAGCTGGCATCGGTCACCGCGACGGGGACGACGTCACCTGGCGACTGCGCCGTCCTGACCCTCACGACGGCGACGGCTCGGCGCTACCAGCGGTTGCTGGCTGCGGCCGGCTACGGCGACCTGGACCTGGAGCAGTACACCGGGGAGACCTGCAGCCGGGTCAAGGTGGGCACGGTGAAGCGCTCCAAGGGTCTGGAGTTCAAGCAGGTCTTCCTGCCGCAGCTGTCCGACCAGCCACCCGAACAGCGGCCCGGGGAGCCGGACGCCGCGTACGCCGAACGGTCGGCGCTGTGGCGCAGGGAGATGTTCGTCGGCATGACGCGGGCGCGGGACCGGCTGTGGCTCGGGTACGTGAGCCTGGGTGGTCGGTTGCCGCACGGCCATGCCGTTCATGCTGTTCATGCCGTCCGCGGCCACCAGGGCATACCCGTCCCGGGTAGCGTCTCAAGCCCTGCCGGGTACGTGTCGAGGCGTTCCGGGTGAGTGTCGAGAGTCTGGGGACGCCGTAGTGGCCCGCCGCATCCTGCTCGCCGTCCTCGGGTCGGTGTCGTTCCTGCTGGTCCTGGCCGGCGGCGCGACCGGTGGCCTCGGCGGCGGCCTCGTGATGCTCGGCCTGCCGCTGTTCGTGCTGGGCCTCGGCGCCACCGTCGTCGGGCGGGCGCGGTGGGCGTTCATCGCCTCGCGCCGGGTGGGCCTCGGGGTCATGGTGGCCGGGCTGACGGCGATCGGCGTCGGCAGCGCCGTGTCGCCGACACCGGACGCCGCACCCCTCGCCGACGTCGCCGTGGCCCCGGACGCCGCCGGGACGCGCAGTCCGCCGCCCACCACGACGGCCCCCTCGCCGACGACCACGCCGCCTCAGCCACCCCCCTCGAGCCCCGCGCCGTCCGCTGGATCGGTCGAGGAGCAGATCGCCGGCGCGGGAGACGCCACGGCCCTCGCGCTGCTCGGCACTCTCGAGGTCAAGGGACGCGCGCCGCGCACCGGCTACGACCGCGACCTGTTCGGTCCGCGGTGGGCCGACACCGACCGCAACGGGTGCGACACCCGCAACGACACCCTGCGACGGGACCTCACCGACGTCGTCCTGAAGCCCGGCACCAACGGCTGCGTCGTGCTCTCCGGGTCCTTCGTCGAGCCGTACTCCGGGGCGCACGTGGACTTTGTGCGCGGCCAGGGCACCAGCGAGCTGGTCCAGATCGATCACGTCGTCGCCCTGTCGGACGCATGGCAGAAGGGCGCCCAGCAGTGGACGCCGCAGCGCCGGCTGGCCTTCGCCAACGACCCGCTCAACCTGCTGGCGGTCGACGGCGCCCTGAACCAGCAGAAGGGCGACGGGGACGCTGCGACCTGGCTGCCGCCGAACAAGGCGTTCCGCTGCGCGTACGTGGCCCGTCAGGTGGCGGTGAAGGTCAAGTACGACGCCTGGGTGACGGCTGCCGAACGGGGCGCCGTCGCTCGGGTGCTGTCCGCGTGCCCCGACGAGCCGGTACCGAGCAGCGACGCGCCGGTGGAGGCCCCGATCGCGGCCCCACCGGCCCCGGCTCTCGCCCCGACGACGCCGGCCGCGACGTCCGACTGTGACCCCGCCTACCCCGACGTCTGCATCCCGCCCCCGTCACAGGTCGGCGACCTGGACTGTGGCGACATCCCGCGCCGGCGGTTCACCGTGCTGGCGCCAGACCCGCACCGCTTGGACGGCCGGGACAACGACGGCATCGGCTGCGAGAGCTAGTCGGCTGCGAGGCTAGTTGGACCGGCCGTCGGTGGCAGCCAGGATGATGCAAGACCCCCCGAGGAAGTTGTGGCTGTGACTCGTTTGTCTCACACCCATGCCACCCGCGCCGCCGGTCGGTGAGTGGGGGTCAGCTCGCGACGAGAGGGGTCACCTTGGCCAGGTCGTCGGCGTGCAGGTCTCGCTCCACCTGGAGGTCGTAGTCGGTCTGGGGCGCCGTCGGACCGTCGGACATCCTCACCAAGCCTCATCCGCATGGCTACGTCGTCCGTCACGCCGCTGACGTCCTGGTCGTAGCGGCGCACGCGACACGACACGGGGTTCGCTGACGTTTCGGCTGTGGGACGGTGCGCGACACGCCGTCGGTGACCGCCAGAACGTCAGCGAACCTCCTGAGAGGGCTGCTCCATCGCCTCGGCCGAGGGGCGTCCACCACTGGTGGGAACGACACCAGGTGCCGGGTCGGACAACGGGTTCGTGCCGGTGGCCTCGTGCCCATGGACTCTTTCGACCGGCGGTGCTGACTACGGCAGCCAGCGGGTGACGGCGCGGACGAACTCCTGCAGGTCGGCCAGGTCGCTGAGGCGCCGGAGCACGACGGCGTCGTCGACGTCGCCATACTCGTGCACGAGAACGTTGTGGAAGCCGACGGCCAGGCGCATGCGCCGGGACAGCTCGGCGGGGATCACCCGGTGCTCCCCGAGCAGCCGCATCGCGTCGCCGTTGTCGGCCGGAGGCCCCCATCCCTGCGACGAGCAGATGTGCTGGGCAACGTCGATGCACGCCTCGACGGCGGTGACGAAGGCGTACTTGACTCCGCGCAGCCACACGGGGTCCGAGCGCCGCTGGGCGTCGGCACGGGCCTCGGTCTCCAGGAAGGAGATGTCGTCCGTCACCGATCGCAGCAAGCGGAGGACGCGCGTCTCGTCAACCACGGCGCTGGTTCTCCGCGAACTCCCGGTGGGCACGCCAGATGCGGGGCAGCTCGTCGAAGTAGATCTTTCGTGTGGTGGCGACCCAGCGGACGCGAGCGGGAGGGTCATCGTCGAACAGCAGCACGCCCTCGACCGCGACCCGGCCGGCCAGCTCGAGGGGCGCCGTGTCCAGCACGAGCAGGTCAACACCGGGGGGCAGCAGGACCTCGAAGGATGCCGGGGCGCCGGATTCCCACCAGGTGGCAACGTCCAGGTCGGAGTCTGGCCGGTGGTCTCCGCGGGCCCGGCTGCCGTGGACGAACGCGAACCTGGCGCCGGCCGCCCTCAGGTCAGCTACAGCTGCTGCCCGCCGCTCGTCGTCGTCCAGGACCATGTTGATCAGTCTGGCACGCGCTGCGCCCAAGAGCTGGCCCTGTACGGGCGTCACACGGTGAACGTCCCCGGCCGTGAACGGCGGGCGGCGCCACTCGGCTCCCGGCGGCGCCCGGGCACGAAGAGCGCGGCGACCACTGCCCCGGCGAGCAGCAGGCCCGCACACCACCACATGGCCTGCGTGTACCCGGCACTGAACACCTCGGGGGCCTCGTAGTCGTCCCCGGCCAGTCCCACGGCCGCGGGCACGGCCGCGACGGCGAGCAGGCTCGCGGCTCGGGCGATGGCGTTGTTCACCCCACTGGCCAGGCCGACCTGCGTGGCCGGGACCGCGGCGAGAACCGTCGCGGTCAGTGGCGTGACCATGAGCGTCAGCCCCGCGCCGAACAGGAGCACCCCGGGCAGCACGTCCCTCAGGTACGAGGCGTCCGCCGGCACCCCGGCCAGGAGCAGGACGCCGAGCGCGGCGACCGCCGGACCGGCAGTCATGAGCAGGCGCGGCCCGGTCCGGTTCATCAGCGTGCCCACCCGCGGGGAGAACAGCAGCATGAGCACACTGAACGGGATGGTGGCTGCCCCTGCCTCCAACGGGCTGTACCCGGCGACCACCTGCAGCTGCAGGACCAGGAAGAACATCAGTGCGCCAAGGGCGCCGTAGACCACGAAGGTCATCGCGTTGACGGCCGAGAACGTCCGGTCGGCGAAGACCTGCAGCGGCAGCATCGGGTGGTCCACCCGAGTCTCGACGAGCAGGAATGCCGCCAGCCCCGCAGCGCCGATCGCGGCCGCCAGCCACTCGCCCTGGATGAGAGCGAAGGTAAGGCCGCCGAGCCCGACCACCCCGAACGCGGCGCCACCGACGTCGAATCCGCTCCGTTCGGACCGCGGCACCCCGCCGGACTCCGGTACGCGCAGGACGCCCACGGCGATCACGACGGCGGCCACCGGCAGGTTGATGAGGAAGATCCACCGCCACGAGAGAACCTCGATGAGTCCGCCACCGAGCAGCGGTCCGACGACGCCCGCGACGCCGGACCACGCCGACCACACCCCGATGGCTCGCGGCCGGTCCTTCTCGGCGATGGTGGACTGGATGAGCGCCAGGCTGCCCGGCGTGAGCAGGGCGCCACCGATGCCCTGGACACCGCGGGCCAGGATGAGTTGCTCGGTGCTCTGCGCCACGCCGCACGCCAGAGAGGCCAGCGCGAACCAGCCCACACCCACGAGAAACACGCGGCGCCGGCCGAGGCGGTCACCGAGGGACCCACCCACGAGGATGAGGGAGGCCAGGGCGAGCATGTAGGCGTTGACGACCCACTGCAGCTGCGGGAGGGTGGCGCCCAGGTCGAGCCCGATCGGCCGGAGGGCGACGTTGACGATCGTCCCGTCGAGCAGGGCGGTCGCTGAGCCGAGGGTGGCAGCGAACACCACCCACCGACCCGTCGCGGATCGCAGCGTCACCGGTGCCATGCCCACCATGCTCCCAGCCTGTCTGCTGCAGGCGACTGCGCTAGCCCGGATCTTTCATCCCACCGGTGTTGATCATGGCGCTGCGGGTCGTGACCGCGGCGTGGGGTGATTCTGGCAGGAGGGTGTGACAGCGCCCCGAGTGTCGTCTCGGGTGGTCGCCGGTTCCACTGGCCGGTGGGGTCCTTGGGTTTGTCGGGACGGGTGGGCCGGCGCTCACCCGGGGGCGGCGAGGGCACGGAGTTGGCGGACGCCGTCGTCGACGAGGTGTCCCCAGGGCGCGGTCGTCTTGACGTGCAGGACGACCCGGCGGCCGGTGCGTGCCAGGGTGGCCGGGACGGTGAACAACCGCAGTCGTAGCCGTTTGGGCTCCCAGCGCCGGGCGTCGTGCCCGGTGAGAGCCAGCATCTGCATCCACGCGGTGAGCTCCGCGGCGAGAGCGACGATGGCGCACCAGATCTGGTTCTGCGCGAAGTCGTGCAGCGGCAGGTTCGCCAGACCGGTGTCCTTGGCGCAGCGGATGCGGTCCTCGGCGCGAGCCCGGCGGCGGTGCCGCAGTTCCAGGTCGGCCAGCTGGGTGCCCAGGCCGCCGGGGCCGGTGTTGGTGGCGAACGCGGTGACCCGGTGCCCGTCGACGTCGGTGATGCGCAGCTGCGCGCCGGGGTGCGGGCGTTCTTTGCGGATGATGACCCGCATGCCTTTCGGCCACGTCGACAGATCCAGGAGGTGGGTGACCTCGGTGACCCAGGCTCCCTCGCGGACGTCACCGTCGCCGTCGTAGGCGGGGGTCCACGCCTGCTTCGGAATCAGCTTCAAAGTCGGCTCGAAGTCGGCCGGCAGGGTGAACCCGACCGAGTACGACAAGCGTTGGGACACGACCCAGTTCAGGAACTCGTGGGTGGCCCCGGCGGCGTCGGTGCGGATCAGCACCTTGCGCCCGGCCCGGGTGCCCTTGTGGTGGGACGGCAGCTGCCGCAACGCCTCGCGGGTGACGGTGATGTGGTCGGCGGCGGTGTTCGAACCGGCGTTCCCGGGCCGCAGCAGCACCGACAGCGGCTCCCCGGTCCCGTCGGCCCCATGGTCGACGAACGAGCACAACGGGTGGAAGCCGTATCCCCGTTTGAAGGTCGGCGCGGCGGACTCCTTCTCGCTGTGCGAGGTCACCAGCGTGGCGTCCAAGTCGATGACCAGCGGCCGGTCCCTGCTGGTGCCGGCGTCCGGAGCATGCCTGCCGGCCAGCCGCCACGCCGTCGTGCGCGCGACCTGCCGCGCCGCATTGATCGCCTTCAGTGCTGCGGGGGCGTCCTGGGCCAGCGCGCTGATCGTCCGTGACACCGTCGGGTCCGACGCGACCGGGCCGTACACCTCAGGTGCGGCGCGCAGCACCGCGACGTCGGCCAGGCAGTCCCCGCCGAGCACCAGGCTGACCGCCAGGTCCAGTACCACCTTGGCCGGATCGTGGATCGCCAGCGGCTTGCGCCACGGCGCCAGCGCCTGCGACAGCGCCGCATCCAGCCCGGTCGTGGCGACCGTCTCGGTGATCACCGTTCCGCCGCCGTGGCCGACCCCACCGGTACCGGTCGTGTCGACGTGGAGACGCGGATAGAACCGGCTACGCTGCTTCACCTGAAAGGTGCTCCTCGATCTGGAACGCGTGGACCTTCGACAAGCCACATCATCCCAGGTCAGGAGCACTTTTCATGTGATGAACGCGCCGTCAGGCCGGACCGCGACGAAAGCGCCGGGCTAGCGGTCCGGCAAGCGCGCGTGTGCGAGCGGTGAAGGCGCCGGGCGCACAGTCGGGTCGACGGCCCGGGCCTCAGTTCACCCGGAGGCTGAGGCACTACCCTGCGTCGAACCCTTGATGAGCCGCCTCAGCGCCTCCTGCGTCGGCGGATCGGTCGAGTACACAACGGTCCCGACCATGCCGCGGGTGAGCAGCACCTTGTAGACGTTGCGCACAAGGCGGTCGAACTCTGCGTCGCTCACCGTCTTGGTGTTGCGGAAGTCCGGGTCCTTGTTCGCTCCTCGCACGCTGACCAGGCGGCCGTCGCGCCAGACCAGGTCGGGTCCCAGGATGACGCCGTTCCAGTCGTACTCGAAGCCCTGGGCCGTGTACACGCACCCCACCTGGCCGAACCCGGCGTCGTCCGTCGCCCACAGGGCAGCCGGCGGGGCGCCACCCACCCGGCGGTCGCCCTTGACGTTCCAGGGCCGGCTCCAGGCGCCGATCCGCACGTCCGCCACCAGCGTGCCGTCCGGGCGAGGGTCGCTCCACGGCCAGCAGTAGCCTGCAGTGATCCGTGCGGAGTACCCCTGCTCCCGCTGCTGCTCGAGGAAGACCTCGAGCTCCTCGGGGCTCTCGGCGACCCGCAGCCGCATCGCCGGGTCGCCTGGCCACGGCGCCGGCCCGCCGTCCGCCAGACCGAGCAACCCGTGCACCCAGTGCACGTACTCCTCGCTGCCACCGCACCGGAACTGGCTGCCCAGCTCGACGACGCAGTGGTCGAGGCCGAGTCGGGCGCAGTGCGCCGCGATCTCCTCGACGGACCCCATCTCCCCGGGGCGGACGGTCTGCTCCTCGTCGAGCAGGAACACCGGCACCCGCGCCGCGGCGATCAGCTCGTCGAGCTGCGGACGGTCGCTGCGGAGCTCGGCCCGGGTGTACCGGTCCACGGACGTCCGGCGGATCCGGTGCGCCTCGTCGAGGATGAGGACGTCGAGGCCGTTGCGCTCCGCCGTCATGAACTGGTTGAAGTACTTGAACAGGCTGCGCACCCGCGGAGCCCGGTGCCCGGTGACCTGCCGCAGGGTCTGGGTGAAGGAGCGAGAGCCCGTCGCGTGGACGACGGAGCGCCCCTGCCGGGCGAGCTCGCCCAGCAGTGACAGGGCGATGACGCTCTTGCCGCTGCCCGGCCCGCCCGTGACGACGAGGACCCGCTTGCTGTCGGCCCGACGCGACCGCTCGACCTCGTGCAGGACCATGTCGACGGCGAGCTGCTGGTTGCCCACCAGGGGAAACTGTTCCCGGTCGCGCACCTCGTCTGCGGCGACCTTCAGCAGCTGCACGGACGGCGCCACCTTGGAGTGCAGCAGCGCGTCCGCGAACGGGGCACCGGCCACGTCCGGTGAGAGCCGTTGGCGCAGGAACTCCCGCAGCGCCCCGCGGTCTGCGGCCGTGAACAGCCGCCCGGTGAGATCCATCGGATAGGCGAGGAGGTCCCCGACCCGCTCGCGCTCGACCGCGTTGTGCAGGTAGGCGACGCCGGCCAGCGCGTCGGGCAGGTCCTGCACGGTCCGGGTGAAGTCCATGAGGTACTCGCAGTAGCCGCGCACCTGCTTGACCGGGTGCAGCTTCGGGCCGCCGGGCATGCCCGGCACATCCACCAGGTTCGGGTCGTCCTCCCAGCGGCGGGCCGCACTCCACTGCTTGAGCTCGACGACGACGTAGGAGGGGTCGCCCGTCCGGGGGTGCGCGCCGGCCAGGACGACGTCCGCCCGCTGGCTGGTCAGCGGCAGGTGGTGCTCGACGAGCACCTCGACGTTCCCGAGCCCGGCCTCCACCAGGTCGGTCATGAGGACCGGGAGGCTGCGCCGCCAGGAGGCCACCTCCGCCTCGGCCGGCCGGTGCCCCATGCGGCGGATCATCTGGCGCATCATGTGCTCGACCACGGAGTCGCCGGCAGACAGCTCGGCGTGCAAGGCGGCCGCGGAGCGGCGGAGCAGCGTCACGGATCGTCCCCCAGGCAGCACGAAGTGACTCGTGCGGGTGGGGGCATGTCCCGTGACACGGGAAGCCCGTCGGGCCGCTGACCGGCACCATAGCGAGTCCCGGGTCCGTCCGGAGGCTCACCCGGACGGCGTACGAGCGCTCAAGCCCGTCACAGGACCGGCCGAGAGAGGTAGGTCTGGCCGGAGACGTCCCAGGACCGGCCGTGACGCCGGTGCAGGCGGCAATGACGGGGGGTGCCACGTGTCCGTGACAGGAGCTGCGGGCGGTGGGGCCGAGGACATGGCCCGCCGCGCTGCGGCGCGCGAGGCCGAGCTGGTCGAGCAGCTGGCCAGGGCGCGGCGCAACCGTCAGGCCTGGGAGGCCGGCGCTGCGGGCGAGCGGGCGGTCGCCCGCGCGCTGGAAGCACTGGGCGAGAACGGCTGGCGTGTCCTGCACGACGTCCACTGGCCCGGGCGGCCCAAGGCCAACCTCGACCACGTCGCGATCGGACCCGGCGGCGTCATTGTCATCGACGCGAAGAACTGGTCCGGCACTGTCAGCGTCCACGACGGCGTCCTGCGACAGAACGGCTACCGCCGCGACCAGGTCCCGGTGGCCGTCTGCGCGGCCGCCGGGGCCGTCACCGCGCTGCTGACGCCGCAGCACCGGTCCGCCGTGCGCGCCGTGGTCTGCCTGATCCAGCAGCCGCTCAACCCGCAGACGCTGCCTCCCGGGGCCGTCCTCGTCGGACTGACCGGCCTCGCGCCGTGGCTGCGCTCCCTGCCGCCGGTGCTGCGCCCGGAGGAGGTTTCCGCCCTGCACGCATCCCTGCGCCGTCACCTCGCCGGTCCGCACAGCCCCGAGCTGGCCACCACGGCCGCGCTGGCCCAGCGGGCCCCGACCGTCCTGGCTCGGCCCACCGGTCTGCCACGTAACCCGCCACGGATGCCGCCAGGTCGTCGCGGGCCGTCCGTCGGCAGGGGAGTGCCGTCGTCCGAGGGGGGTCGCGGACTCAAGGCCGCCGTCGCCGTGGGTGTGATCGTCATGTCCCTGCTGTGGCTGAACAGCCTCACCGCGGGCCTGCTCCGCGCGACCGCGCCGACCGTGCCAGCCGTGCCGACCGTGTCAGCTGCGTCGCCCGCACCCCCCGGCGTCGTGGGCCAGCCGTGAGGACTCCGGCTCAGCCCTGCTGCGCCGGCCCCGACCTGGTCACCGTCATCCGCAGCAGCACGCGCTGCTCGCTGGTCATTGCGGCGCGGTAGTCGTCCCAGTCCGGGTGCTCCCCGACGGCCAGCCGGTAGTAGCCGACGAGCGGTTCCATGGCCTCGGGCAGCGAGAGCACCTCCACGTCGCCCTCGACCTGCACCCACGACCCGAAGAACCTGTCGGTGAACACGCACAGCGACGCGTACGGGTCCCGGCGGAGGTGGCGGACCTTCATCGCCGTCTCCCGTGAGCTGACGAGCACCCGCCCCTCGTCGTCCACGGTGGCGAGCACCGGGGACATCGCCGCCCTGCCGTCCGCGCGGGTGGTCGCCATGACGGCGTGGTGGTGCCGGGAGATGAAGGCGAGGGCGTGCTCGCTGCGACCGGTCATGCCGGAACGCTAGTCCTGTCGGTGGGCGCGGTTATCGTGGCCGACCGTGAGCCAGCAGCTGCCGCCGGAGCGACTCGGCCGGGACGACCGCGTCCGGCTGGAGGCGTTGCGCTACGCCGTCAACGAGGAGGCGGCGTCCTACCTGGCGATCATGCGGACGTTCACCGGCGCTATTGCCGGGCTGCTGTCGGACCAGTCCGCGGCGGAGGTCGCCCAGCGGCTCGCCGAGCAGGGTCTGGAGCTGGACGTCGACACCGTCGACGCGCGCCTGTCCTACCTCGTCGAGCACGGCAACCTGGCCCGCAGCCCCCGGGAGACCGAGGCCCGCAGCCTGCGGGACTACCTGGCGAACCGGGCCCGCTACCAGCTGACCCAGCGCGGCGAGCTCGTCCAGCGGCAGGTGGAGGAGCTGCTGCAGCACACCGACACCGCCCACGAGGTGTCCACCGAGATGCTCGGCGGGATCCTCGACGGCCTGCGTCGGCTGCACCGCGACGACGCACCCGCACTGGCCACCGCCGACCCGGACGACGTCGCCCGCCGGATCGGCACGGTGTTCGCCCAGTTCGAGCGGCTGGTGGAGTCGACCCGCGAGTTCTACACCTACCTGTCCCAGGTGCTCGTCCGCTACGACCTGGACCGGGATGAGTACCAGGCGTTCAAGACGGCGCTGCTGGACTACCTGCAGCGGTTCGTCGAGGAGGTCGCCCGCCGGATGCCGCAGATCGCCGAGGAGCTGACGGCGCTGCGGCCGCTCGTGCCGGCCCTGACCGCCCGCGCCAACGCCGGCAGCCGGCTGATGTCCCTGGACGGCCGGCAGGCCCGCCGCGCCCGCGGCCTGGACCCCCGTGACTGGGACGGTCTGCACAGCTGGTTCGTCGGCACCCCCGGCCGGGACGCCGACGCCGACGGGGTCCGCCGGCTCGCCACCGAGGCCATGCGGGCACTGCTGGTCAACCTGCGCCGGATCGCCGCGAGCAGCGACCGGGAGCGCAGCCGGTACGCCGACCTGCTGCGCCTCGCCGGTTGGTTCGATGAGGCGGACGACGCCACGGCGCACGCGCTGTGGGCGGCTGCGTTCGGCCTGTACTCCTGTCGCCACCTGGCCTTCCCGGCGGACGACGACGCCGACCCGGTCCCGGCCACCGCCTCCTGGTGGCGCACCCCGGTCGCGGAGGTGCCGGTGACCCTGCGGCAACGCGGTGAGCGCAAGGTCACCGGCCGCTCCGGACGCCGCGAGGACTTCACCGACGCCAAGCGCGCCCGGCTCGCCGAGCGGCAGGCGGCTGAGCGCCGGCGGGCCGCCGCCCTGGCCGAGGTGGCCCGGCACACCGGCGAGCCGGAGGTGCTGCGGATCTCCGACGACGCCCGCGCGGCCCTGCTGGAGGTGCTGGCCCGGGCGCTCACCGGGAGCGGCCCGGCACTCGGCGCCGGCGGGGAGGCCCGCGCCGACGCCACCGCGTCCACCGACAGCCAGGCCGCCTTCCGCCTGGCGGTCCGCCGCACCCCCGGGCGCAGCACGACCATCGCCAGCCCGGAAGGGCGGCTCGTGCTGTCGGACCTGACCCTTAGCCTCACCACCGCGACAGATGTCCGCACCGGGCAGCAGGAGGTCAGCGCGTGAGCGCCGTGACATGGATGGGGGACCAGTGACCCAGCCCCGGGTCGACCGTCCCGCGCCCGCCGGGGACCTGCAGGCCGCCCAGGAGCGTCGACGCGCCGCCCGTGGCCTGCTCCGCACGCCCCTGGTCACCGACGAGGACGACGACTCCGCCGCCCTGCTGCGCCTCGTCCGGCGGCACCGCGACGAGCTGACGAGGACCTTCGCCGACGGCCTCGGGTACCGCCTCGTCGTCGAACCGGGCGCGGCCCGGCTGTTCAAGGCCGGTCTCGGCGACGACGCCTCACGGCCCCTGCGGCGCCGGTCCGGCCGGCCGTTCGGGCCCCGCGGCTACGCCCTGCTCTGCCTCACCCTCGCCGCGCTCACCCGGTGCAAGACCCAGCTGCTCGTCGACGAGCTCGTCGCCGAGGTCCGCTCCGCGGCCGGGGACGCCGGCCTCGACGTGGACCTCGACGCGATCGCCGACCGGCGGGCCCTGCACGGGGCCCTGCTGGCCCTCGTCGACCTCGGCGTGCTCACCGAACGGGACGGTGACCTCGAGCACTGGGCCGAGCAGCGCACCCTGTCCCTGCTCGACGTCCGCCGCGACCGGCTCGGCCTGCTCGTCGCCGCCCCGCTGGCCTCGGCCACCGGCCCCCGCGAGCTGCTGGACGTCGCGGCCCTGCCCTCGGCGTCCGGGGGCGCCCGGGTCGCCGTCCGCCGCCGGCTCGTGGAGACCCCGGTGCTGTCCGTCACCGACCTCACCGAGGACCAGGCCGAGTGGTGGCGGCGCAACCGCAACCGGGAGCGGGACTGGTTCGCCGACCGGTTCGGGCTCGACCTCGAGCTGCGCGCCGAGGGTGCCCTGGCCGTCGACCCGCTCGACGAGCTGACCGACGCCCCGTTCCCCGGCACCGGGTCCGCGCGGCACCTCGCCCTCCTGTGGCTGGAACGGCTGGTGGAGGTGGCCCGGCCGGCGGCCCGGAGCGCGGACACCGCGGACCGGGTGTGGTGGTGGCTCGGCCCGGACGTCGTGGCCCGGGCGGCCGAGGACGTGCTGGCCGAGTGGGGCGCGGGGCTGCGCCGGGAGCACCGCGACAACCCGCAGGCGGCCCGGGCGGAGGCCACCGACGTCCTCACCGACGCCGGCCTGGTCCGCCCCGACCCCGGCGGCGGGTGGTGGCTGCACGCGGCCGCCGCCCGGTACGCAGCCCGCCCGACACTGGCCGCGGCGGCGCCCTCCGGCGAGGCGTCCCTGTTCGACGACGAGGAGGGCCAGTGAGTGCGCGCACCGTCACCGAGCAGCTGACCGCCGAGCAGGTGACCGCCGGGCCCGCGACGACCGATCAGACGACCGATCACGTGACGGCGTCGGCCGGCCGGTACCGGTTGTCCCGCGCCGGCGTGCTCAACGTGTGGCAGTACGACGAGCAGGTCTTCGAGCTGGCCGACGGCCGGATGCTGCTGCGCGGCGCGAACGGCGCCGGCAAGTCCAAGACCCTGGAGATGCTGCTGCCGTTCGCGATCGACGGCGACAAGATGCGGATCACCGCCTCGGGCCGGCACCACACCAGCCTGCTGTGGCTGATGACCGACGGTCACGACGGCAACCGCACCGGCTACCTGTGGGTGGAGTTCGCCCGGACCACGCCGGACGGCGAGCGCGAGGTGCTCACCTGCGGGGTCGGCGTCCGGGCCTCCTCCACCGCCAGGACCGCGACGTCCTGGTACTTCACCTGCCCGCGGTCGGTGGGCGTCGACCTGTTCCTCGAGGACGACGCCGGCCCGCTGACCCGGGACCGGCTGCGGGCCGAGGTGTCCGCCGACGGCTCCTTCTTCGACCAGGCCCGCGCCTACAAGGCACACGTCGGGCGGGTCCTGTTCGGCCTCGACGCCGCCCGCTACGACGAGCTGCTCCGGCTGCTGTACTGGCTGCGCCAGCCGCAGATCGGCGAGGACATCGAACCCGCGCGCCTGGCCGACCAGCTCGCCCAGGCCCTGCCCCAGCTCGACGACGACGCGGTGCGGTCCGCCGGGGACACCTTCGACGAGCTCGCCGCGTTCGGCGAGCAGATCGAGCGCCGCGGACGGGCCGCCGAGGCCGTGGCCGCGATGGCCGCCACCTACCGCGGCTACGCCACCGCCCGGGCCCGGGAGCGCGGCGCCGCCTTCGTCGAGGCATACCGCGAGCTGGGCCGGCGCCGGGACGCCGAGGCCAGGGCGGCCCAGGACGCGCAGGACCGCCAGCGCGAGAACGACGAGGTGGACGCCCGGCTCGCGGACACCGAGCAGCGGCTGCAGCGGGCGCAGGCGCGCACCGCCGAGCTGGAGTCCAGCCCGGAGGCCCGCAGCCACCAACGGGTGCTGGACCTCGCCGCCCGGGCCCGGGAGGCCGCCGACGTCGCCGACACGGCCCAGCGGACCGCCGAGCACGCCCGGCAGCGGGCCCAGCAGGTCGGTGAGCGGGTCGCCGCCGACGCCCGCGGCCTGCTCGAGGAGACGGCGTCGGCGGCCGCCGCCGGTCTCGAGGTGCTGGGGGCGGCGTCGGACGCCGGGCTGGCGCAGGTCCCCGCCCTGCCGGCCGGCCTGCGCGACGGCCCGTTGACCGACCGTGGCACCGCCGACGCCCTGGTCGACCGGCTCACCGAGCACGCCACCGCGGTGCGCTCGGTGCTCGGTCCGCTCGGGGAGCTGCTCGTCGCGGTCGCCGTCGTCGACGACGCGCGCAAGGCCGCCGAGCGGGCGGACGCCGAGCGGGAGGCGGCCGAGCGGCGGGCCGCGGAGACCGAGCGGCGCGCCGAGGCGGAACGCGGACGACGCCAGGACGCCGCCCGGCTGGCCGCCGACGCCGAGGAGCGGCTGCTCACCGGGCTGGCCACCTGGCGCGGCGACGCGCGCGGCGTCCCGGTCGAGCTGCCCGAGCTCACGGCGACCACCATCGCGGGGCTGCCCGCCGCCGTCCGGGCCGCCGCCGAGCCGCAGACCGGCCAGCTGCGGGAGACCGAGGCGGCTGCGGCCGCCGCCGAACGGGCGGAGGACCAGCTGCTCGCCGAGCTGGCCGCCGAACGCCAGGCGGTCGAGGCCGAGCGGGACCCGGCGCCGCCCGCCCCGCCGCTCGGCCGCACTCCCCGGGACGACGCTGACGGCGCCCCGCTGTGGCGGCTCGTCGACGTCGCCGCAGACCTGGACGACGATCGGCGCGCCGCCCTGGAGGCAGCCCTGGAGTCCTCCGGGCTGCTCGACGCCTGGGTGCGGGCCGACGGTGCGCTGCTCGACCCCGACCGCCGTGACGTCGTCCTGCCCAGCGGCGAGCCCGCCGCCGGCCGCACCCTGGCCGACGTCCTCGTCGTCGACGTACCCGCCGGGTCCCCGGTCACCGCGGACCTGGTCACCGGCGTCCTGCGCCGGGTCGCCGTGGGCGACACGGACGCCGCCGTGTCCCCGGGGACCGCGACCGTCGCCCTCGACGGGTCGTGGCGGCTGGGCCCGTTGACCGGCCGGGCCGCCAAGCCCGCGGCCCAGTACCTCGGGGCGACCGCCCGGGCCGCGGAGCGCGAGCGCCGCCTCGCCGACGTCACCGCCCGGATCCTCGCCGCCACCGGCCGCCGCGACGACGCCCGCCGCCAGCGGGAGACCGCCAGGACCCGTCGCCGCGAGATCGAGAGCTGGCTCGCCGACCTGCCCTCCGGTCAACCGCTGCTCACCGCCTGGACGCGGCTGGAGGAGCGCACCGAGGCCGCCCGCCGAGCCGAGGAGGAGGCCGACACCGCCGAGCGGGCGGCGGTCGCGGCACGGACGGTGGCCGCCGAGCGCCGGGCCGCCCTGGTCAGCCTCGCCGACCGGCACCGGCTGCCCACCTCCGGGCAGGCGCTCGCCGAGCGCCGCGACCTGCTCGTCACCCTGCGGACCCGGGTGAACCGGCTCGTCGACGCCGTCCCCGACCTGCAGCGGCGACTGAAGCGGTGGGGCGATGACTGGGCGCTGTGGAGCGGGGACGCCGAACACGCCGAGAATCTGGCCGAGCAGGCGGCGCAGGCCAGGGCGGCGGCCCAGTCGGCGGACGAGCAGCACCGCACGCTCGCCGACGCCGTGGGGGCCGGCATCGCCGAGCTGGAACGCCGGCTCGCCGCCGCCCGCGGCGAGACCGAGAGCGCACGCGCCGAGCTGCGGGTGCTGCGCCAGGACGCCGGCCGGCTGCGTGAGCAGCTCGGCGCCGCGCGGACCGCCCTGCAGGCCGCCGCCCAGCGGCGGGAGGAGGCCGAGCCGCTCGTCGTCGCCGCCGGCCGTCGCCTCGCCGAGCTCGGCGACGTCCCGGGACTCGTCGGTGCCGTCGACGTCGCCCGGGACGGTCACTCCCCAGACGGCGGCTCCCCGGACGGCGGCTCCCCGGACGGCGGCTCCCCGGACGGCGCCGCACTCAGCCTGGCCGCGGGACTGCAGGCCGGGGCGCCCGTGCCGCGGCCGGTCCTGGACCTGGCCCGCCGGTTCGCCGCCCTGCCGGAGCCGTCGCGTCCGGTCGACGCGGCCGCCCTGTACGCCGCGCTGCAGCAGGCGACGAGCAGTGACGCCGCCGACCACGAGCCGCGGGTGCTGCCCGTCGGTGACCTGCTCGCCGCGCTCGGCCGCGACGACGGCGGGGAGCACCCGGTGACCGAGCTGGCCACCCGGCTGGAGGCCGCCGTCCGCCGCGACCGGGAGCTGCTCACCGAACGGGAGCGCACCCTGTTCGAGGAGCACCTCATCGGCGAGCTCGGCGCGGTGCTGCGCCGGCGCCGGCTCGAGGCCGCCGATCTCGTCGAGGGGATGAACCGGCTGCTGGGCCAGGTGACGACGTCCCAGGGCATCGCGGTCCGGTTGCGCTGGCAGATGCGCGAGGACGTCCCCGAGGACGCCCGGCGCGCGGTCGACCTGCTCGGGCGCGACGTCGGCGCGCTGCTGCCCAGCGAGCGGACCGAGCTGCGGGACGCGCTGCACCGGCTCATCGAGGCCTCCCGGGTGGAGGCGCCCGAGGAGAGCTACACCGAGCACCTGAGCCGGGCGCTGGACTACCGGCAGTGGTTCGCCTTCCGGATCCGCTACACCCGCCCCGAGGCGCCGGGTACCTGGCTGGACCTGCACCGGCGCTCCCCGCTGTCCCAGGGGGAGCAGAAGGTGGTGTGCTACCTGCCCCTGTTCGCGGCCGCCGCCGCGCACTTCACCTCCCTGGCCGGCGCCGCACCGCACGCTCCGCGGTTCATCCTGCTCGACGACGCCTTCCCCAAGATCGACGTCCGGACCCACCCGCTGCTGTTCGGCCTGCTCGTCGACCTCGACCTCGACTTCATCGTCACCAGCGAACGGCTCTGGGGCGACCACGCGACCGTGCCGTCCCTGGCGATCTACGAGGCGCTGCGCGACCCGGGGCAGCGGGGGATCGCCCAGTACCGGTACACCTGGGACGGCGCCCGGCTCCAGGCGGTCGGCGCCTGATGCCCGCCCCGTGGGCGCTCGACCCGGCGCTGTCGCCGGTGTGGAGGGCCGCCCGCAGCCGGCTGGAGCGCAACGGGCTCGAACCGGTCGGCACGATCACGGTGGACTGCCCGGACCGGTCGGTCCGCCACGCCGTCTCCGGCCTGCTCGGCCGGCCGGTGCTGCGCGACCGGGTGCGCATCGACCTGGAGCTGCTGGACGCGGTGGCGCGCGAGCGGGCCGGCACCGCCGGCGTGGTGGCCCTGGTGGAGGCGGTCGGCGGCCCGCTGCGTGACCGCGTGGCGGAACGGTCTGCCGCCGCCGCGGCCCGGCAGGCCCCGTACGCGGCGCTGCGGTCCTGGCTCGCCGACCACCCCGCGGTCGCGGCCCAGCCCTGGGTGGAGCCGTGGCTGGCCGGCGTCCGTCGCTCCGGCCTGCTGGCCCGGGTCACCGACCCCCAGGACGCCGGCCGGGTGCTCGTCCAGGCGGCGGCCGTGGCCGCCGGTCTGCTGGGGGAGGGCGACCCCGTGCCCACCGGCCGCAACGTGCTGGCCGCCCGGGTCGCCGGGGACGCCCACGCCCTGGACGACGGCACCGTGCTGGGCGCCCTGGTGCTGCGGGCGCTCGCCGCCGCCGTGGGGGAGGAGGCGCCGCGCACCGCCGCCGCCCGGCGCGCCCTGTGGGAGCGGCACGGGGTGCGCCCCGACGCCGTGTCCGGGACCTGCCTGACCCTCGGCCTGCGGCCCGCAGCCCGATCCGCGCTCGCGCACCGGCTGGCTCTGGCCGCGGACGACGGCGACCCCGTGCACCTCACCGCGTGGGACCTGGCCCGGGCGGACGTCGCCGTGCCCGGGGGCACCCGGGTCCTGGTCTGCGAGAACCCCCGCGTGCTGGAGGCCGTCGCCGAGCGGCGCGGGGGAGCGGTGCCGGTGGTGTGCACGTCCGGGATGCCTGGGCTGGTCACCTCCGACGTGCTGCGGCAGCTGCGGACCGGCGGCGCCCACCTGGACTACCACGGCGACTTCGACTGGCCCGGGGTCGCGATCGCGAACCGGCTCGTCGTATCGGCCGGCTGCCGCCCCTGGCGGATGTCCGCCGAGGACTACCAGGCCGCCGTCCGTGCCGACGGGCCCGCGCTGCTCGGGGCACCCGTGGCCCCCGAGTGGGACCCCGCGCTCGGTGAGGCGATGCGTCGCACCGGGCGAGCCGTGCACGAGGAGGCCGTGCTCGACACCCTCCTCGACCACCTGTGGTGAACCCCTCCCGCCTCTCCCAGAATCCCCTCTCCCAGAATGCTGGGTTGTTGCCGCGACACGCCGCGTAGCGGCGGCCAGATCCAGCATTCTGTGTCTGTCCGCCGGCCAGTGAGCTGCCAATCACCTGCGATGTCCGACGACCGCCTGAGCCCAGACGTGTCAGGACCTTAGTCCCTGCCGCGGCTGGTGCCACTCAGAAAGACTACGGCCTCGCCGCTGGTGCCCAAGGTGGAATCAAGTATGGCCAGATGCGTCATCTCATGGCGGACCAGGACTCAAGGAGACACGGATGGACAGGCTGTCTGACAAAATTGTGATTATTACCGGTGCGGCGTCAGGCCAGGGGAGGGCGGCCGCATCACTTTTTGCACGTGAAGGTGCGCACGTGGTCGTCGCGGACTTTGACGAGGAAGGGGGGCGCGAAGCTGCCGAGGCCATCGTCAAGGACGGCGGAGACGCGTCCTTCTTCAAGGTCGACGTCACGTCTGAGGAGCAGGTGGCTACGCTCGTTCAACACACTGTCGACGTCCACGGCCGACTTGATGTCATGTACAACAACGCCGGACTTGTCAGGATGGCGCCCATCGCAGATCTGTCCACCGAAGACTGGGACTTCACGGTCCGGTTCGAGCTGACGCAGGTGTACTACGGTTGCAAGTATGCTCTGCGGGTCATGAAGGAGCGCGGCTCCGGAGTCATCATCAATACTGCCTCGACCTCAGGCATGGTCGGCATCCCCACGCACGGACCGCATGCCGCGACGAAGGCGGGTGTCATCGGACTCACTCGCTCCATCGCCGTTGACTATGGCACGCACGGCATCCGCTGCAATGCTCTGGCCCCGGGGTTCGTGCCATTCACCAAGCAGACAGCAGATCTGTCCAACGACCCGTTCATTCAGATGATGCTCTCGGTCCAACCGCTTAAGCGGCCTGGCACGCCCGAGGACATTGCGGCTGCGGCTCTGTTCCTCGCCTCGGACGAGTCCTCCTGGATAACGGGCCAGGTTCTCGCCGTCGACGGTGGCCACACGGCCATGTAACCGGAGAGCGCTGCCGCCGCAGCGGTGGTCGGGCCCGTCAGGCCCCAAATCGTCCGAGCCGGCGACCCGACGAGTTCCCTCGTCAGGCCGTCGGCTTGTACGATCCCGCTCTCTTTCGAGCGGAGGCCTTCATGCCCAGCAGCTCCACCCTTCTCGACGTCGACCTGCCGTCGGACGCGCCGGGGGTGAGCCCGCACCTGCGCGGGGTGCTCGGGGTGCCCGAGGGCCCGGGCCCGTGGCCGGGCGTCGTCATGGTGCACGAGGCGTTCGGACTCACCCCAACCATGCGGCGGCAGGTGCAGCGCATGGCCGACGCCGGGTTTCTCGTCCTGATGCCCGACCTGTTCGTCGAGGGAGGCCCGCGCAAGTGCCTGCGGTCCACCTTCGCTGACATCCTCCGAGGCGAGGGTCGCGCGTTCGTCGACGTCGAGGTGGCCCGTCAGGCGCTGCTCGCCCGCACCGACTGCACGGGTCGGATCGGTGTCCTCGGGTTCTGCATGGGCGGCGGGTTCGCGCTGATGGCCGCCGACGGCAAGGGCTTCGACGTGGCATCGGTCAACTACGGTCAGCTGCCTCGCCACCTGGACGAGGCTCTCGCCGGAGCCTGTCCGATCGTTGCCAGCTACGGCGGGCGGGACCTCACGCTGCGCAAGGCTCCGGCCAGACTCGAGGCGGCCCTGTCGGCAGCGGGCGTCCCGCACGACGTCAAGCAGTACCCGACAGCCGGTCACTCGTTCCTCAACGACAGCGATGAGGACGTCCCCTGGTTGCTGCGGCCGCTGCTGAAGCGGGTGCTCGGGGCGGGACCCGACCCGGCGGCGGCGGCCGACGCGTGGCGCCGCATCGACGCGTTCTTCGCCGAGCACCTGGCCGGCCCTGCACGCTGAACACCGCAGCAGCGCCGCGCGGGAGTGGCTGCACCCGAGCGGCACCACCGTTGCCGCCGTGGTTGCCTGAGCCGCATGACCGGGCAGAGCGCCTGGTAGGTCCGGAGCTGACGACGACGAGCGCCGGCCTGGCGTTCTACGCCCTCATCTCGTTGCCGCCGACCGTCCTCATCGCCTTCTGGGTGGCCGGGTCGTTCGTCTCGGACGACGAGCTCCAGCAGCTCGGGACGACCCTCGACCAGCGGGCACCCCAGGAGCTGCCGGTCGGGACCGTCCTGCAGGGGCTCATCGACGTCGCCACCACGGCCGGCTGGGTGTCGGTGCTCGCGGCCCTGTGGCCCGCTACGGCCTACGGCTCGGCGCTGGCCCGTGCCTTCACCGAGGTCGCGCCGGACTCCGAGCGCCGGCTGCGCGGCTGGCGCGGCCGGCTCGCCGCACTCGGCGTCGTCGCGGTGCTGCCCCTCGTCGTCCTGTCGACCATCGTCGTGCTGTACCTGGCGCCCCGTGTACTCGGCACCGGGTGGCTGCTGACGGCGCTGCTCGCCGTCGGCGCGTTCGCCGTCCTGGCCCTCGTCGTCGCCGCACTCTTCGGCGTCTTCCGTCTGGAAGGCACCCGTTGGCGGGACGTCGCAGTGGCGGCGCTGGCGACGACCGGCCTCATCGCCGTCGTCACCGGTGGCTACCTGGTGTACCTGCGGGTGTTCGCCGACGTCACCGAGCGCTACGGGGCGAGCTCGCTGGCGACCCTCGTGCTGCTGGCGCTGTGGCTGCTGCTCAGCAACGGGGTCCTGCTCGTCGGCTACCGGGTGCTGCACCGCCGATCACTGCGGGCCTGACCGGCCTCGCGTGGCGGCGTCCGGGCGTTGTCGGTGGGGTCCTCTAGGGTCGCTGGCGACGCACCAGCCGTGGCCGTCACGGCCCGGTGCACCGGCCGGGGGCCAGCCGGCCACAGGTCACGGGGAGGGGACGACGTGCTGAGGACGCACCGCTCGGAACGCGCGGACGCGCTGGTCGCACCGCTCGCCGCGGTGCTCGCCGTGCCCCCGCAGGACCCGTTCACCCCGGACGTCGTGGCCGTCCCCACCCGGGGCGTCGAGCGGTGGCTGGCCCAGCGGCTGTCCCACCACCTCGGCGCCGGCCCGGACGGCGAGACCGGGGTGTGCGCCAACATCGACTTCGCCTCCCCGTCCCGGCTCGTCGGCTCCGTGCTGGCCGGGGTGCTCGCGGGGGTGCTCGACGTCGACCCGGACGACGACCCGTGGCACCCCGACCGGCTCCTCTGGCCGCTGCTGCGGGTGATCGACCACTCCGCGGGCGAGCCGTGGTGCGAGGTGCTCACCCGGCACCTCGGCCTGGACGTCGCGGTCGACCCCGACCCCGCTGATGCCGCCGACCCCGCCGACCCTGCCGACGCTGTCGACGCGGCTGACTCTGCTGGCCCCGACGACCCGACCGGCCCGCGCCGCGGCCGCCGTCTCGCCGTCGCCCGGCACCTGGCCGGCCTGTTCGCCTCCTACCACCGGCAGCGACCCGGGCTCGTGCTCGAGTGGCTCGACGGCGGGGACGGGGACGGCGCCGGCGGCACCGTCCCGGCGGACCTGCGGTGGCAGCCCGAGCTCTGGCGGCGGGTGCGCCGCGAGGTCGGCGTCCCCAGTCCCGCCGAGCGGATCGAGGACGCCGTCGCTCTGCTGCGCGACCAGCCCGACCGGGTGGACCTGCCGGCCCGGCTCAGCGTGTTCGGGCCGACCCGGCTGCCCGCCGAGCACCTCGCCGTCCTCGCCGCCCTGGCCGAGCACCGCGACGTCCATCTGTGGCTGCCGCACCCGTCCCCCCGGCTGTGGGAGAAGGTGGCCGCCGCGTCGGCGCCGGGCCCGCGCCGCCGGGCGCTTCCGCCGCTGGCCGCCCACCCGCTGCTCGCGTCGATGGCCCGCGACACCGCCGAGCTCCAGGTTCGACTCGGCGCGCTGGCCGTCCCGCACACAGACGAGCACCACCCGGCCCCGGCGCCCCCGGCCACCCTGCTCGGCGCCCTGCAGCAGCGGCTGCGGGACGACGACGCCACCTTCCCGCCGGTGCCGTTCGACCCGCAGGACCGCAGCGTCGAGGTCCACGCCTGCCACGGCCGGGCCCGCCAGGTCGAGGTGCTCCGCGAGGCACTGGTCGGCCTGCTCGCCGACGACCCCACCCTGGAGCCGCGCGACGTCCTCGTCATGTGCCCGGACGTCGAGGCCTACGCCCCGCTCGTCACCGCGACCTTCGGCCTGGCCGGGGACGACGACGGCCCGGACGTCGTCCACCCCGGCCAGACGCTGCGGGTCCGCCTGGCCGACCGGTCACCGCGGCGCACCAACCCCGTGCTCGGAGTGCTCGAGGACCTGCTGCGTCTCGCCGACGGGCGCGTCACCGCCTCGGAGGTCCTCGACCTCGCCGCCCGCGAACCGGTCCGGCGCCGGTTCGCCCTCGGCGACGACGACCTCGACCGCGTCCGCAGCTGGGTGGTCGCCACCGGGACCCGGTGGGGCGAGGACACCCGGCGCCGCGCCCGGTACGGGCTCGGCGTCCTGCGCCAGGGCACCTGGGACGCCGGCCTGGACCGGCTGCTGCTCGGTGTCGCCATGGCCGAGGAGGACCACCGCTACGTCGGGTCAGCGCTGCCGTTGGACGACGTCGACAGCACGGACGTCGACCTCGCCGGACGCCTGGCCGAGCTCGTCGACCGGTTGGGCACCGTGCTGGCCGCCCTCGACGGCACCCGGCCGCTGGCCCACTGGCTCGACGACCTCGACCAGGCCCTGGACCTGCTCACCGACGTCCCGCCGGACCAGTCCTGGCAGGCCGTGCAGGCCCGCCGCGTGCTCGCCGACGTGCGACGCGCCGGGCAGGCCCACGACGGGGTGCCGCTGCGGCTGCCCGACGTGCGGGCCCTGCTCGCTGGCCGGCTCGAGGGCCGGCCCACCCGCGCCGGGTTCCGCACCGGCGCCCTGACGGTGTGCTCGCTGGAACCCATGCGCGCCGTCCCGCACCGGGTCGTGTGCCTGCTCGGCATGGACGACGGGGCGTTCCCCCGCGGCACCGGTACCGACGGGGACGACGTCCTGCTGCGCGACCCGTGCCTGGGGGAGCGGGACCAGCGCAGCGAGGACCGCCAGCTGTTCCTCGACGCGGTGGCCGCGGCCGGGGAGCGCCTCGTCGTCCTGTACGCCGGCGCGGACGAGCGCACCGGAGCCGTCCGGGCGCCCGCCGTCCCGGTCGGGGAGCTGCTCGACGCCCTCGACGTGACCGCCGCCGCCGGTGACGGCCGGCCCGTCCGCGACCACGTCGTCGTCCGGCACCCCTTGCAGCCGGTCGACGACCGGGCCTTCACCCCCGGCGCCCTGCGCCGGCCGGGCCCGTTCAGCTTCGACGTCCACGCCCACCGCGCCGCGCTCGCCGCCCGCGCCGGACGCACCCCGACACCGCCGTTCCTGCCCGGGCCGCTGCCCGCCGAGCCCTCGCCCGCCGAGGTCGACCTCGACGACCTCGTCGCCCTCCTCGAGCACCCGGCCAAGTGGTTCCTGCGTCACCGGCTGGGCATCTCTTTGGCCGGGGACGAGGCGGACGTCGAGGACCGGCTGCCGCTCACCGTCGACCCCCTGCAGAAGTGGGCGGTCGGCAACCGGCTGCTCCAGGCCGCGCTCGCCGGCGTGCCCCGCGACCGGGCCGCGGCCGCGGAGTGGCGCCGCGGAGAGGTACCGCCCCGGGCGCTGGGCCGGGCGGTGCTCAACACGGTCCTCGACGAGCTCGCCCCGGTCCTGGCCCTCACCCGCCGGCACACCGGCGACGACCCGGGTGACGGCGAGGTCCTCGACGTCGCCGTCGACCTGCCCGACGGCACCCGGCTCACCGGCAGCGTCACCGGCGTGCACGAACGCACCGTCGTACGCGCCGTGTACTCCAGGCTCGGCGCCAAGCACCGGCTGCGGGCCTGGGTCCAGCTGCTCGCGCTCAGCGCCGCCCGCCCGGACGGCGGGTGGCGGGCTGTCACCGTGGGACGCGGCCCGACCGGGCGGCCCACGGCCACCGCGGCGCTGCTGCCACCACTGGACCAGGCCACCGCGACCCGGCGGCTCGACGAGCTCGTCCGGCTGCGCCCCCGGGCCGCCCGCCAGCCGCTGCCGCTGCCCGTCGACACCGCCGCCTCCTACGCCCGGGCCCGGCTCGGCGGCGACACCGAGCCGGTCGCCCTGGAGGCCGCCGCCCGCACCTGGCACGACGGGTTCGAGCGGGCCGACGAGCACCACCGGTTGTGCTGGGGCGACGACGTGCCCCTGAGCGCCCTGGCCGGCGTCCCCGACCCCACCGAGCAGGCCTGGTGGCCGCAGGAGACCACCCGGTTCGGCGTCCTGGCCCGGCGGGTGTGGCACCCGCTGCTGGCGCACGAGGAGACCGAGACGTCATGACCTCCCTGCTCGCCCCACCGGACGTCTTCGACGTCTGCGGACCGCTGCCCACCGGCACCACCGTGCTCGAGGCCAGCGCCGGCACCGGCAAGACCTTCACCATCGCCGCCCTCGCCACCCGCTACGTCGCCGAGGGGCACGCCGACCTCGCCGACCTGCTCCTCGTCACCTTCGGTCGCGCCGCCACCAGCGAGCTGCGTGACCGGGTCCGGGAGCGGCTCGTCAGCGCCGAACGGGCCCTGCGAGCCGTGGACGCGCGTACCGCGGACGACCCGCTGATCCGGTTGCTCGCCGACGTCGACGACGACGAGCTCGACCGTCGCCGCAGCCGCCTCACTCGGGCCCTCGCCGACGTCGACGCCGCCACCATCACCACCACCCACGGCTTCTGCCACCAGATGCTGCTCTCCCTCGGGGTCGCTGGGGACATGGACCGTGACGCGGTGCTCCTGCCGGACATCGCCGACCTCGTCGACGAGGTCGTCGACGACCTGTACCTGCAGCGGTACGCCGACGACCCCGACCCGGTCCTCAGCGTCTCGGAGGCCCGCGCGGTCGCTCGCGCCGCGGCCGGGGACCGGCAGGCGCGGCTCGAGCCCGCCGACGCCGACCCGGCCACGCAGGCCGGTCACCGGTACGCCCTGGCCCGGGACGTCGTCGCCGAGGTCGCCCGCCGCAAACGGGCCCGTCGGCTGCTCGACTACGACGACCAGCTCACCCTGCTGCGCGACGCCCTCGTGCACCCCGAGCACGGACCCGTCGTCGCCGAACGCGTCCGCTCGCGCTACCGGGTGGTGATGGTCGACGAGTTCCAGGACACCGACCCCGTGCAGTGGACCGTGCTCGAGCGCGCGTTCCACGGGCACCGCACCCTCGTCCTCATCGGCGACCCCAAGCAGGCCGTCTACGCCTTCCGCGGCGGCGACGTGCACGCCTACCTGGCCGCCCGGACCCGGGCCCACCACGTCGCCACCCTCGGGCGCAGCTGGCGCAGCGACGCCCCTCTGGCCCGCGCCCTGGACGCCGTCCTGGGTGGCGCCGCCCTCGGTGACGACGCGATCGTCGTCCACCCGGTGCAGGCCCAGCACGCCGGCCGCCGGCTCGACGGCGGCGCCCCGCTGCGGGTCCGGCAGGTGACCCGGGCCGCGTTCGGGCCCCGCTCGCCGTCCGCCGGCCCCAGGGTCCAGTCGGCCCGCGACCTCGTCGTCGCCGACGTCGCCGCCGACGTCGTCCGCCAGCTGGGCGGCGTCCGGGTGCAGGACGGCGACGGCTGGCGCCCGCTGCGGCCCGCCGACGTCGCCGTGCTCACCCGGACCAACAAGGAGGCCGCCCAGGTCCGCGACGAGCTCGTCGCCTGCGGCGTCCCCGCCGTCGTGTCCGGCCAGGCCAGCGTCTTCGACACCCCGGCCGCCCGGGCCTGGACCACCCTGCTCGCCGCCCTCGAGCAGCCCGGGCGCTCCGGGCTGGTGGCCGCGGCCGCCCTCACCCCCTTCCTCGGCTGGGACGCCGCCCGGCTGGCCACCGCCGGGGACGACGAGCGCGACGCCCTCGCCGACACCCTGCGCCGCTGGAGCCGGCTGCTCGCCACCCGCGGGGTCGCCGCCCTGCTCGAGGCGGCCGCAGCCGACGGGCTGGCCGAGCGGCTGCTGCGCACGGACACCGGTGAGCGCGTGCTCACCGACCTGCGCCACATCGGGCAGGTGCTGCACGCCGCTGCCCTCGAGCACGGGCTCGGGACCTCCGC
Source organism: Kineosporiaceae bacterium SCSIO 59966 (assembly GCA_020881835.1). Lineage (NCBI taxonomy): Bacteria > Bacillati > Actinomycetota > Actinomycetes > Kineosporiales > Kineosporiaceae > Kineosporiaceae bacterium SCSIO 59966. The sequence continues at coordinate 1,722,423 of CP052876.1, read as the reverse complement.
GCTCACTGAGTGGCTGCGCCGGCGCACCCAGGAGGCCGACGCCGACTACGCCGAGGAGCGCAGCCGGCGGCTGGAGACCGACGCCGCCGCCGTCCAGGTCGTCACCGTGCACTCGGCCAAGGGCCTGGAGTTCCCCGTCGTCTACGTGCCGTTCGCCTGGGACCGCCACGACGGTCGCCCGCCCGGGGTGCTGCGCTACCACGACGAGCGCGGCGAGCGGGTGCTGTCCGTCGGCGGCTCCACCGACCCCGGCCACGACGAGGCCGTCGCCCGCCACCGGGCCGAGGAGCGCGGCGAGGACCTGCGCCTGCTCTACGTCGCGCTGACCCGGGCCCGCTCCCAGGTCGTCCTGTGGTGGTGCCCGACGCAGCGGAACACCGCCTGCGGGCCGCTGACCCGGCTGCTGCTCGGCGGGCACCCGCCCGGTGCCCAGCCGCCCGAACGGGTCACCGCCGCCCGCCTCGCCGACGACGCGGTCGCCACCCGGCTGGCGGGGCTCGCCGCGGGCTCGCAGGGGACCGTCGTGCACGAGCTGGTCGACGCCGCCCCCGCCCGGCTGCACTGGCCGGCGGCCGAGCCCACCGGCGCGGAGCTGTCCGTGGGCCGCCTCGGCCGGGTCCTCGACCAGACCTGGCGCCGGACGTCGTACACCGGCCTCACCGCAGCCGCGCACGCCACCGCGCCCGGGGTGACCAGCGAGCCGGAGACCACCGGCGTCCAGGACGAGACCGACATCGCCGTCCGGGGCGGTGCGGCCACTGCCACGGGAACCGGGGAGGCGACCGGGGAGGTAGCCGGCGAGCCCGCCGGGGACGACCCGTTGGCGCAGCCCTCCCCGATGGCCGACCTGCCCGGGGGAGCGGCGTTCGGGACCGTCGTCCACGAGGTGCTCGAGCACGTCGACCCGGAGGCCGGCGACCCGGCCGCCGAGCTGGCCCGTCGCTGCGCCGAGTCCGGGTCGGCGCGGACCGTGGGCGTCGCTCCCGAGGTCCTGGCCGCCGCTCTTGAACCGGTCCTCGCCACGCCGCTCGGCCCGACGCTCGACGGGCTGACGCTGGCCGACGTCCCGGCTCGCGACCGGCTGGCGGAGCTGGAGTTCGAGCTGCCGCTGGGCGGCGGGGACGCCGGTCTGCCGATAGGCGGCGGGGACGCCGCAACGGCCGGTCGGGTGGCCGGGGCCCTGGCCGACGTCGCGGACCTGCTGCGCCGCGAGCTGCCCGCCGACGACCTGTTCGCCGCCTACCCCGACCGGATGCTCGACGACGGCCTCGGCAGCGCCCGGCTGCTCGGCTACCTCACCGGCTCTATCGACGTCGTGCTGCGGGTCGGGCCGCCCGAGAACCGGCGGTACGTCGTCGTGGACTACAAGACCAACCACCTCGCCGCCCCCGACGAGCCGCTCACCCTCGGGCACTATCGGCCGGCGGCGATGGCCGAGGCGATGATGCGCTCCCACTACCCGCTGCAACTGCTGCTCTACACCGTCGCCCTGCACCGCTACCTGCGCTGGCGGGTCCCCGGCTACCACCCCGACCGCCACCTCGGCGGCGGCCTGTACCTGTTCGTGCGCGGGATGGCCGGACCGGCCACCCCGGTCGTCGACGGCAGCCCCTGCGGGGTGCTGGCGTGGCGTCCCCCGACCACGGTCGTCACCGGCCTGTCCACCCTCCTGGACGGCACCCGGTGAGCCCGCCGGAAGCCGCCGCCGGCAGCGACCCCCGCATCGCGGTGCACGCCCCGCCGCTGATCGCCGAGATCAACCGGGCCGGCGTCGTCGCCGCCCCCGACGTCCACGTCGCCCGCCGGCTCGGCCGGCTCACCGGCGAGGACGACGAACGGGTGCTGCTCGCCGTCGCGCTCACCGTCCGGGCGCTGCGGTCCGGGTCCGTGTGCCTGGACCTCGACGACCTCGACGCGCTCGCCGTCCCCGAGGCGGAGGACGCCGAGCCGCTCGGTGCGCTGCCCTGGCCCCACCCGGAGCAGTGGCGCGCCGCCATCGCCGCCAGCCCGCTGGTCGCGGTCGGCCCCGACGGGTCACCGGAGCGCCCGGTCCGGTGGGTCGACGGGCGGATGTACCTGGACCGGTACTGGCGCGACGAGCAGCTCGTCCGCCGGCACGTGGACGGCCGGCTCACCGCCGGGTCCGGCCAGGGCACTGCCGGGTCCGGTCAGGGCACCGGCCCGACCGGGGTCGACCCGCTGCGCGCCGGGCACGCCGCCCGGCGGGTCTTCCCCCGGCCGCAGGACGCCCGCCAACGGCTCGCCACCGCCTGCGCCGTCCTGAGCCCGCTCACCGTGCTCACCGGCGGACCGGGCACCGGCAAGACCACCACCGTCGCCCGGCTCCTGGCCGCCCTCGACGACGTCGCCGGACCGGGACTGCGGATCGCCCTGGCCGCGCCGACCGGCAAGGCCGCGGCCCGGCTGCAGGAAGCCGTCCGGGCCGAGGTGGCCGACTTGCGCAGCACCGGCGTCGTCGGCGGGCAGACGGCCGACCGGCTCGGCGGTCTCACCGCGTCCACCCTGCACCGCCTGCTCGGCTGGCGGCCCGGGACCAGCACCCGGTTCGTCCACCACCGCGGCCACCACCTGCCGCACGACGTCGTGGTCGTCGACGAGACCTCGATGGTGTCCCTGCCGCTCATGGCCAGGCTGCTCGAGGCGCTGCGACCCCAGGCGAGGGTCGTGCTCGTCGGGGACCCCGACCAGCTCGCCTCGGTCGAGGCTGGCGCCGTCCTCGGCGACCTCGTGGCCCGCCCCCCGGTCGCCGGGACCCTGCCCGCACTGCTCGCCACCGCCGTCCCGGACGACGTCCCCCAGCACCCGGCGGACCGGACCGCGCTCGGCAACGGCGTCGTCCGGCTGGAACGGGTGCACCGGCACGGCTCCGTCATCGCCGAGCTCGCTGGCGCCGTCCGGCACGGGCGCGCGGAGGAGGTCCTCCACCTGCTGCGCACCGGCAGGGACGCCGTGTCCTTCGTCGAGGTCACCACCGAGCGGCCCACCGCCGCGGACGTCGCCGGGGTGCGGGCCGACGCGGTGGCCGCGGGCACCGAGCTGGTCCGGGCCGCCCGCCGCGGAGACGTCCCCGCTGCGCTCGCCGCCCTGGAGCGGCACCGGCTGCTGCTCGCTCACCGCCGCGGCCCGGCCGGCGTCGCGCACTGGGCCGCCGAGGTGGAGGCCTGGGTCGCCGAGGAGACCGGGCCCGACCCGGGCGGGGCCCACGGCCCCTGGTACCCCGGGCGGCCACTGCTCGTCACCGCCAACGACCGCGACAGCGGGCTGTACAACGGCGACACGGGTGTCGTCGTCGCCGCGCCCGGCGGGGTGGTCGCCGTCTTCGGCACCCCCGAGGCCCCGCTGCTGGTGCGCCCGCACCGCCTGCCGGCCGTGCAGACCGTGCACGCGATGACCGTGCACCGGGGGCAGGGCAGCCAGTTCGGCGCCGTGTCGCTGCTGCTGCCGCCGGCGACCTCACCGCTGCTGACCCGTGAGCTCCTGTACACCGCCGTCACCCGGGCCCGCGAACGGGTCCGGGTCGTCGGGACCGCGGCCGCGGTCACCGCCGCCGTCGAGCGGCCGGTGCGACGGGCCAGCGGCCTGCGCCGGCCGATCGGCTGAGCCGCCGCTACGAGCGGGTCAGCCGCGCGGCCCCGGCGCCGTCCCGACGAGCCGGCAGGCGGCGTCCCACTGCTCGGCCGACGGCGCCTGCACGGTCCCGCGCCCGAGCACCTCCCGGCTCACCGCGATCGCGTCGACGAGCAGGTCGTAGAGCATCCGCTCCGGGTCGTGGGTGCACGACGTCGCGATCCCCTCGACCGCGTGCCGGACCGTGTTGGGTGCGGTGAACCGGCGGAAGGTCCGCACCGAGACCGGCACCCGGCCGCCGACCCGCCGCCGGAAGTCCCGCGCCCACGCCTCCGCCCCGGGCGCCAGCCGGAGCACGGCCCGGACCTCGGGGGAACGGATCTCGTCGTCCGGCGGCCCGCCGTCGAGCAACCGGTCGACGGCCTCGGTGGCGAGCAGCGCGAGGGCGAGCACGTGCTGACGCTCCTCGGAGGTCACCGGCAGCGCCCGCACGGCCGCCAGCCGGGCCAGCTCGACGTCCAGCCGCGGGTCGTCCCCGACCACGCCGATCACCGACGGGATCAGCGGCGCCAGACGGGGGCGGGCGTCGTCCCCGGTGACGTCGTTGACGTGCCGGGCCAGCGCCGCGAGCAACGGGTGGGTACAGGCCGGGTGGTCGCTCCACCGCTCCCCGGCCAGGAAGGAGGCGATCTCCATGAAGCACCCGCCGTGCCGCGGTCTGCGGTGCTTGCCGCGGGACAGGACGGGTAGCGCGTCCGGGACGTCGAGTGCGTCCGCGACATCGAGGATGTGGGCCACGAGGCACCCCCTGGGGACGGGTCGTCCGACCCGACCAGTCTGCGCCGCCGCGGTCGTGTCGTCCAGCCCCTGTCGAGCCCTTGTCGACGCCGGGCTCCTCTGCGAATCTCGTGGCTCCGTGGGGCTGTCGCTCCGCGGCCCGAAGAGTTCCGTGCGAGCCCGGTGAGGAGCACCGCCATGAGCATGACCGATGAGCTTCTGCGGAACGCCGAGGCCTACGCCGCCTCCTTCGACCTGGGCCATCTGCCCATGCCGCCAGGTCGGCAGGTCGCCGTCGTCGCCTGCATGGACGCCCGCCTCAACCCGTACGGCCTGCTCGGACTGGCGGAGGGCGACGCCCACGTGATCCGCAACGCCGGTGGGGTCGTCACCGAGGACGTGATCCGGTCCCTTGCGATCAGCCAGCGTCTCCTCGGGACACGCGAGATCATCCTCATCCACCACACCGACTGCGGAATGCTGACTTTCACGGACGACGGCTTCAAGGCGCAGGTCGAGGCCGACACCGGCATCCGTCCGCCCTGGGCCGCTGAGGCCTTCCAGGACCCCGCCGAGGACGTGCGGCAGTCACTCAGGCGGATCACCGCCAACCCCTTCATCCCGCACAAGGAGCAGGTGCGCGGCTTCGTCTACTCGGTGACCGACGGCACGCTCACCGAGGTGCACTGACCTCAGCTGAAGCGGGAGGGGTCGCCGACCCCGACCCGCACGACCTCCGGCTCCGGGCCGGACCAGTCGACGACGGTGGTGGGTCCGGGGCGGCTGTCACCGCAGTCCAGGACGACGTCGACCGCGCTGTCCAGCGTCTCCTTGATCTCCCAGCCGTCCGTCATCGGCTCCTGCTCCCCAGGCAGGATCAACGTGCTCGACATCAGCGGCTCCCCGAGCTCGCGGAGCAGGGCCGTCGTCACCGGGTGGTCCGGGATGCGCACACCGACGGTCCGCTTGCGCGGGTGCGCGAGTCGGCGCGGGACCTCCTTGGTCGCCGGGAGGATGAACGTGTACGGCCCGGGGGTCGCCGCCTTCACCGACCGGAACGCGGTGTTGCTCAGGTGCACCAGCTGGCCCAGCTGCCCGAAGTTTGCGCACAGCAGGGTGAAGTGGTGCCCGTCGTCGAGGCCGCGGATCCGCCGGATCCGCTCCGCGCCGGTCGGGCTGCCCAGCACGCAGCCCAGGGCGTAGCCGGAGTCCGTCGGGTAGGCGATGAGGGCGTCGTCGCGCAGCATCCTGACGACCGTGGCGATCGCGTGCGGCTGCGGGTCCTGGGGGTGCACCTCGAGGTACCTGGCCATCCTGGGAGCGTAGGGCGCCCGGCCCGGGTGTGGTGGACTGACGTCCGTGTCCACCTCCGGTCCTGTCACCCCGGTCGATGGCGTCCCCGCGGTCCCCGACGGTCGAGGCGGGCCCGGTCTTGCCGTCGTCCTGCTCAGCCTGGTCCTGGCCGCCGTGCTCGGGGCCGGGGCCGGGGTCCTGCTCGGCCGGCTCGGTGGGCCGGCCGGCGGCACCCCGGTCGTCACCATCACCGACGAACCGACCCAGGAGCCCGTCGCGATCGAGCCCGTCTCGGTGACCAGCTACGACCCGGTCGGCGGCAGCGGCTTCCAGGACGAGGGCGGCGGCGCGTGGAGCACCCAGACGTACACCACCGCCGACTTCGGCCGGCTCAAGCCCGGCGTCGGCCTGCTCGTCGACCTCGGCGAACCCCGCGAGGTCGGCACGGTGACGTTCGACAGTGCCTCCGCGGGGGTGGCCGTCGCCCTGCTCGCCGGTGACGCTCCGCCGTCCGGGGCCGCTGAGGGGATGACACCGGTGGCCGAGACGACGACCGTCGCCGGGACCAACGAGCTGTCCGCCGCGGACGCCGGCGCCCACCGGTACTGGATGCTCTGGGTCACCTCGCTCGCCCAGCGCGGCGACGGCTACGGAGCCGACATCACCACCCCCACCCTGACCACCCCCTGACGTCCCCTCGATCTCTGGAGGCTTTCCGTGGTCTCACGGCCACTTGAGACCACGGAAAGCCTCCAGAGATCGCGTGGCACCAGGGGGGCGGACGCCGGTTGGTCTGGGGTAGGGCATACTGGGACCTGCGAGGCAGCGCCGACCCGGCGCACCCGCCCGTCGTGGAGCTCCCGCCCGGCACCCGCCCTCACCGGCCGTGTCCGTGCCCGTTGCGCGGCGCCCCGACCCTCTGCCCGGAAGGCACCTCCCCTTGACCAGCAGCACGCTGTCCCCTGTTCGCACGTCCCCTCGCAGCACCCGCACTGCTCCAGCCGCCGCTCCCGCCGGGGCCGACGGCTTCACCGCCCTCGGCGTCCCGGCGGCCCTGGCGGCCATCCTCACCGCCCAGGGCATCACCGCCCCGTTCCCGATCCAGGCCGCGACCCTGCCGGACTCCCTGCGCGGCCGTGACGTCCTGGGCCGCGGCCGCACCGGCAGCGGCAAGACCCTCGCCTTCGCCCTGCCGCTCCTCACCCGGCTCACCGCCGGGGGCCGGCGCACCCGCCCCGGCCACCCCCGCGGGCTCGTCCTGGCGCCCACCCGCGAGCTCGTCAACCAGATCACCGCCGTCCTCGAGCCGCTCGCCGCGGTCGCCGGGCTGTCGGTGACCACCGTGTTCGGCGGGGTCTCCCAGCACCGTCAGGTCACCGCCTTGCGCGCCGGCGTGGACATCGTCATCGCCACGCCGGGCCGGCTGGAGGACCTGATGGGCCAGCGGCACATCGCCCTGGACGCCGTCGAGGTCACCGTCCTGGACGAGGCCGACCACATGGCCGACCTCGGCTTCCTGCCCGGGGTCAAGCGGATCCTCGACGCGACCCCGGCGGGCATCCAGCGGCTGCTGTTCTCCGCCACCCTGGACAACGGCGTCGACGTGCTGGTCCGCCGCTACATGCGCGACCCGGTGACGCACTCGGTCGACTCGGCGTCCTCTCCGGTCGCCGGCATGACCCACCACGTCCTGGCGGTGGACGGTCCGGGCGACAAGCGGGACGTCGTCCACGAGCTGGCCGCCGGCACCGGCCGCCGGCTGCTGTTCACCCGCACCAAGCACGCCGCGAAGAAGCTGGCCAAGCAGCTCACCGCGGCCGGCATCCCCGCCGTCGACCTGCACGGCAACCTCTCCCAGAACGCCCGGGAGCGGAACCTGGCGGCGTTCTCCGACGGGGCGGTGCGGGTGCTCGTCGCCACCGACATCGCCGCCCGCGGCATCCACGTGGACGACGTCGAGCTCGTCGTGCACGTCGACCCGCCGGTCGAGCACAAGGCCTACCTGCACCGCTCCGGCCGGACGGCGCGCGCCGGGGCCGGCGGGACGGTCGTCACCGTGATGCTCACCGAGCAGCGCGGCGACGTCCGCACCCTGATGCGTCAGGCCGGGATCACCGCCGAGCACTCCCCGGCCTCGGCCGGGGCGCCGGTGCTGCGCCGCCTGGTCGGCGACCGCGCGGCGCACATCGAGCCCGCAGTGGCACCGGTGCCGGTGGCCGGGCCGTCCGGCACCCGCAGCCGCTCCCGCCGCTCCGGCGGCCGGGCGCGGACGGCGGTCGACGTCTCCCGGGCCGGCGGCCCGCGCCGCGGTCGCTGACCCGCAGACCTCAGTCGGGCCGGGAGACCGGTCGGACCAGCACGCGGGCGACCCGGTAGCCGTCCATCTCGACCACCTCGAGCTCGTGCCCGTCCGCCGTCACCCGGTCCCCGAGGCGGGGCACGCGCCCGAGCCGGTCCATGACGAACCCGCCGACGGTGTCGTAGTCGCCGTCCGGCAGACGCAGGCCCGGCACCGTCTCGTGGACCTCGTCGACCCGGGTGAGCCCGTCCAGCGTCCGGGCGCCCACCGGCGCCGGCGGCGGCACCTCCGGGACCAGGTCGTACTCGTCGCGGATGTCCCCGACGAGCTCCTCGATGAGGTCCTCGAGGGTGACGATCCCCGCCGTCCCGCCGTACTCGTCGACCACGACGGCCAGGTGCGTGCCCGAGGCACGCATCCGGGCCAGCGCCACCAGCGCGTGCATGGACTCGGGCAGCAGCGGCACCTCCCGCACGACGTCACCGACGACCTGGGCGCCGGCGGTCGTGGCTGGGTCGAACAGGTCCCGCACGTGGACGAAGCCGCGGACGTCGTCCGGGGTCGTCCCGATCACGGGGTAGCGGGAGTACGGCCGCCCCCGGCACGTCTCGACCGCCTCGGCCAACGGCAGGTCGGCGCGCAGGAACTCCACCTCGGTCCGCGGCAGCATCACCTCCCGGACGTGCCGGTCACCGGCCTCCAGCACGTCGCCGAGGATCCGGCGCTCGTGCACGGTCAGCGACTGGTGGCCGCGCAGCAGCACCGCCAGCTCCTCCTCGCTGATCTCCTCCCGCTGGGCCGTCGGGTCACCGCCGAGCAGCCGGACGACGACGTCCGTGGACCGGGACAGCAGCCAGATCACCGGGCGCAGCACGGTCGCCAGCAGGTCCAGGGGGATGGCGACGACGAGGGACAGGCCCTCGGGCCGTTGCAGCGCAAGGCGTTTGGGTGCCAGCTCGCCGAAGACCAGCGACAGGTAGGCGATCGCGACGGTGATGACGATGAACGCCACCGTGTCGGCCGCCTCCTGGCCGAGCCCCCAGTCCACGAGGACGGGGGCCAGGTAGGGGGCGAGCGTGACCGCGCCGTAGGAGGCGGAGAAGAACCCCGCCAAGGTGACCCCGATCTGCACGGTCGACAGGAACCGGTTCGCGTCGGCCGCGAGCCGCCCGGCCCGCGCGCCGGCAGCCCCCCGCTCGGCGAGGCGCTCCAGCTGGGTGCTGCGCAGCGACACCAGGGCGATCTCGCTCGCCGCGAAGAAGCCGCCGACGAGGATGAACAGCACGACCATCCCGACGTCGCTCAGGACGCCGTCCACCGGACCCCTCCGTCCCGCACGCTCACCGCGTCAGGATGTCACTCGTCGGCGCCTGATCGGCAGCACGGTCACCCTGCCGGCGGCGCCGGCGGCTAACCTGCGCCGCACAGCCGTCCCCGGGAGGCCCCGTGACCCAGCCGACCCGACCCCAGTCGACCCGACCCCAGTCGCCGCGACCCCGGCCGGTCGCCCCGCTCGACCTGCTCGACGTCGACTCGCTGCTGACCGAGCAGGAGCGGGACGTCCAGCGGACCGTGCGCCGGTTCTGCGGCGACCGGGTCCGGCCCCACGTGGCCGACTGGTTCGCCGCGGGCGACCTGCCGGTCCGCGAGCTGGCCCGGGAGATGGGCGGTCTCGGCCTGCTCGGGATGCACCTGCAGGGCTACGGGTGCGCCGGCACCAGCGCCGTCGAGTACGGCCTGGCCTGCCTCGAGCTGGAGGCCGCCGACTCCGGCGTCCGCTCGCTGGTCAGCGTCCAGGGGTCGCTGGCGATGTACGCGCTGCACGCCTACGGCAGCGAGGAGCACAAGCAGGAGTGGCTGCCGCGGATGGCCGCGGGCGAGGCGATCGGCTGCTTCGGCCTCACCGAGCCGGACCACGGGTCCGACCCCGGCGGGATGCGGACCCGGGCCCGGCGGGACGGCCCCGACTGGGTGCTCGACGGCACGAAGGCGTGGATCACCAACGGCTCCGTCGCCGACGTCGCCGTGGTGTGGGCCCGCACCGAGGACGGTGTCCGCGGGTTCGTCGTCCCCACGAAAACCCCCGGCTTCACCGCGACCCCGGTGCCGCGCAAGCTCTCCCTGCGCGCCTCGGTGACCGCCGAGCTGGCCCTGGACGGCGTGCGGCTGCCCGCCGGCGCCGAGCTGCCCGGCGCCCGGGGCCTGGCCGGACCGCTGGGCTGCCTCACCGAGGCCCGGTTCGGGATCGTCTTCGGCGCGGTCGGCGCGGCCCGCGACTGCGTGGAGACCGCCCTGGCGTACACCGCGGAGCGGGAGGTGTTCGACCGTCCGCTGGCCGGCTACCAGCTGACCCAGCGCAAGCTCGCCGACATGACCGTGGCCCTCGGCACGTCGATGCTGCTGGCACTGCACCTCGGGCGGTTGAAGGACGCCGGCCGGCTGCGCCCCGAGCAGGTCAGCGTCGGCAAGCTCAACAACGTGCGGGAGGCCCTCGCGGTCGCCCGGGAGGCCCGGACCCTGCTGGGCGCCAACGGCATCACCCTGGACTACCCGGTGATGCGGCACGCCAGCAACCTGGAGTCGGTGCTGACCTACGAGGGCACCTCCGAGGTGCACACCCTCGTCGTCGGGCAGGCCCTCACCGGGCACTCCGCGTTCCGCTGAGCTCCTCCAGCCGGTCACGGTCCAGCACCGCCGTCCACCGACGCCCGGTCTCCACGACACCGTCGGCGACCAGTCGGCTCATCACCCGCGACACCGACTCCGGGGTCGACCCCGTCATCCCGGCCAGGTCGGCGCGGGTGAGCGGCAGCTGCAGCAGCGTCCCGCCGTCGGTGCGTCGCTGACCCACCCGGTCGGCGAGCCGGAGCAGGGTCGCGGCGACCCGTTCGGTGACCGTGCCCGACGCGGACCGGCTCGTGGAGGTGCGGCTGCGCTCGAGCCGGACGGCGACGTCGTCCAGCACCTGCAGGGCGACCGCCGGGTGCTCGGTGAGCACTTGCCGGAAGGCCGCCGGCCCGATCCGCAGCGCGCACACCGTCGTCAGTGCCACCGCGGACTCGGGGTAGCGGGCCTCGCCGTGCACGGTCAGCGAGCCGAACAGGTCACCGGGGACGAGGACGTCGGTGACCACCTCCGCGCCGGACGCAGTGGGCTGGGTCACCTTGACCCGGCCCTCGGCGAGCACGAACAGGTACTCGGCCGGCTCCCCGGCCCGGTAGAGGGCCTCGCCCTGCCCCCAGGCGAGGCTCTTCATCCGCCGGTCGACTCCGGCGAGCTCACCACGGGTCAGGCCGGCGAGCACGGGCACGTGGGCGAGCACCTCGAGCCGCAGCGGCAGCGGGCAGGCGTGCGGCTCGGCGCATACCCGGCGCAGCGGGGCGTGTCGGCGTGCCATCGGCGCCAGCCTAGGGCCGTTCTGCCGCAACCTGACGCACGTCATGGTCGGTGCTCCGGCGAGCTCCTAGCGTCCCGGACGTGCCCCGCGACCGTGCGGGGTCCGGCCCCGACCGGGGCCGTCCGTCCCGCCGGGAGGCAGCTGAGATGACCGCAGTACCCACCACCCCGACCCACACCGTCCTGCGCGCGGAGGGCTTCTCCTGCCCCTCCTGCGTGGCGACGATCGAGAAGCGGCTGCTGCGCCTCGACGGCGTGAGCGCGGCGACCGTCCGGTTCGCCTCCGGGCGGATCGAGGTCGACCACGACCCGCAGCGGGTCCCCGTCGGCGACCTCGTCGCCGAGGTCGCCGACGCCGGCTACCGCGCCGTGCCCGCCGCGTTCTGAGGAGAAGCCGTGCACCCTTCCGCCGCTACCCGCAGCCGGTGGGCCGTTCCCGCGGTCTCCGGTGGCCTCGTCGTCGCCGGCCTGCTGGCCGGTCGAGTCCTGGACCGGCACGCCGTCGAGGACCTGCTCATGGTCACCGCCGCCGTCGTGGCCGGCACGGGGATCGTCCGCGGCGCGGTGCGCGCTCTGCGGGTCCGCACCGTCGGCATCGACCTGCTCGTCTCCGTCGCGGCCGTCGGCGCGGTCCTCATCGGCGAGTACTGGGAGGCCGCCGCGGTGACCGTCCTGTTCGCTGTCGGGCACGCCCTGGAGGCGGCCACCCTGGCCCGCACCCGGTCGGCTCTCGCCGAGCTCGTCGCCGTCGCCCCGGACGTCGCCGTCGTCGTCCGGGACGGCGAGCAGGTACAGGTCCCCGCGCTCGCCGTCCGGCCCGGGGAGAGCGTGCTCGTCAAGAACGGGGCGAAGGTCCCCGTGGACGGCGTCGTGACCGGTGGCTCCGGGGCCGTCGACGAGTCCACCGTCACCGGGGAGTCGATGCCGGTGGAGAAGAGCCGCGGGGACGACGTGTTCGCCGGCACGGTCTCCCGCGGCGGCCTGCTGCAGGTCCGCGCCGTGGGCGTCGGCGCCGACACCACGCTGGCCCGGATCATCCACCGGGTCGAGCAGGCCCAGGACGCTCGCGCCCGCACCCAGGCGTTCATGGACCGGTTCTCGGCCTGGTACACGCCCTCCGTCATCGTCCTGGCCGTCGTGGCCGGCGTGCTGAGCGGTGACGTCGTGCTGGCGCTGACCCTGCTGGTCATCGGCTGCCCCGGTGCCCTTGTCATCTCCGTGCCGGTCGCTGTCGTCGCCGGGATCGGGCGCGGCGCCCGTGACGGCGTCCTGGTCAAGGGCGGGGAGCACCTCGAGACCACCGCCCGGGTGAGCGTGGTCGCGCTCGACAAGACCGGCACCCTGACCGAGGGCCGACCCAGGCTCACCGACGTCGTGGCCGTCGCGCCGGGCGCCGACGAAGACGACGTGCTGCGGTGGGCGGCTCAGGCGGAGGCCGGCTCGGAGCACCCGCTGGCCCGGCCGATCATGGACGCCGCACGCGCCGCGGGACTGCCCGCGCCGACGCTGCCCGAGCAGACCGAGCCCGTCCCCGGGTACGGGGTGGTGGCCGTCGTTGCCGGCCACGCCGTCCTGGTCGGGACCGCGGCGCTGCTGCGTGCCCGAGGGGTCAGCACCGCTGTCGTCGAGCCCTTGCTGGACCGGTTCGCGACGCTCGGCCGCACGCCGGTGGCGGTCGCCGTGGACGGCCAGGTCGTCGGGGTCCTCGCCGTCGCCGACCCGGTCCGGGCCGAGTCGCGACGCGCCGTCCAGCAGCTGCACGCCCTCGGGCTGCGGACCGTCATGCTGACCGGAGACGCTCCGCAGGTGGCGGTAGCCGTCGCCGCGCAGGTGGGGATCGAGGACGTCCGCGCCGGGCTGCTGCCGGAGGCGAAGCTGGACGCCGTCCGAGAGCTGCAGGCCGAGGGGCACGTGGTCGCGATGGTCGGCGACGGGGTGAACGACGCCCCTGCCCTGGCCACCGCAGACGTCGGTGTGGCGATGGGCGCTGCTGGCACCGCGGTGGCGGTGGAGACTGCGGACGTCGCGCTGATGGCGGACGACCTGCTGCGCCTGCCGTACGCGCTCGCCCTGGCCCGGCGCACCGTGCGGGTGCTGCGGCAGAACATCGCCGTGGCCGTGGGCACCGTCGTGGTCCTGCTCGTCGGGGTCCTGGTCGGCGGGGTGACGATGTCCGTCGGCATGCTCGTCCACGAGGTGTCGGTGCTGGCGGTGATCCTTAACGCCATGCGGTTGCTGCGGGGCCGGCCACGCGATACCGGCCTACCGGGCAGTAGTGCCTACGGTGACGCGGGTGAGCCGCACCACCACCACCACGTCCCCGCGCCCCTTGCGCACCGTCGCGATCGTCAACCGCGGTGAGGCCGCGGTCCGCCTCCTGCACGCCGTCCGAGAGCTCAACGCCGCCCGCGGCGAGGACCCCTCGACCCCGCCGGTGCGCACCGTCGCCCTCCACGTCACCGAGGAGGCTGGAGCCCGGTTCGTGCGGGAGGCGGACGCCGGGTACGACCTCGGCCCGGCGGCGGCACGCCCGTACCTCGACCTCGCCGTCCTCGAGCGGGCGCTCACGGCGACCGGGGCGGACGCCGCGTGGGTGGGCTGGGGGTTCGTCGCGGAGGACCCCGCGTTCGCCGAGCTGTGCGACCGGCTCGGTGTCACCTTCGTCGGCCCGGACGCGCAGGCGATGCGCCGGCTCGGCGACAAGATCGGCGCCAAGCTGCTCGCCGAGTCGGTCGGCGTCCCGGTCGCGCCGTGGAGCCGTGGACCCGTCAGCGACCTCGAGCAGGCCCGCGCCGCCGCCGACCGGATCGGCTACCCGCTGGTGCTCAAGGCGACCGCCGGCGGCGGCGGGCGGGGCATCCGCGTCGTCACCACGGACGCCGAGCTCGCCGACGCGTTCGAGCGCACCCGCCAGGAGGCCGCCCGGGCGTTCGGCAGCGACGTCGTCTTCCTCGAGCGGCTCGTCACCGGTGCCCGGCACGTCGAGGTCCAGGTCGTCGCCGACGGCCAGGGCACCGCCTGGGCGCTCGGGGTGCGCGACTGCAGCGTCCAGCGCCGCAACCAGAAGCTGATCGAGGAGTCCTCCTCCCCGGTGCTCCCGGCGGACGCCGACCGCCGGCTGCGCGAGTCCGCCGAGCGGCTCGTCCTGGAGGTCGGCTACCGCGGCGCGGCCACCGTCGAGTTCCTCTACCACCCGGGCGACGGCACCCTCGCCTTCCTCGAGGTGAACACCCGCCTGCAGGTGGAGCACCCGGTGACCGAGCTGACCACCGGGACGGACCTGGTGAAGACCCAGCTGCACGTCGCCGCGGGCGGCCGCCTCGAGGGGGAGCGGCCGAGGGAGGCCGGGCACGCCGTCGAGGCGCGGCTCAACGCTGAGGACCCCGACCGCGACTTCGCCCCCGCCCCCGGCCGGGTCGCCCTGCTGCGGCTGCCCAGCGGGCCGGGCGTACGCGTCGACACCGGCCTGGCCGAGGGGGACACCATCCCGGCCGAGTTCGACTCGATGGTCGCCAAGGTCATCGCCACCGGGCGGGACCGCGGTGAGGCCCTGGCGCGGCTGCGCCGGGCGCTGGCCGACACCCACGTCGTCGTCGAGGGCGGGACGACGAACAAGGGCTTCCTGCTCGACCTGCTCCACCAGCGCGAGGTCGTCGACGGCAGCGCCGACACCGGCTGGATCGACCGCGTCCGCGCCTCCGGCCGGCTCGCCTCCACCACTCACGCGGGCGTCGCCGTCGTCGTCGCCGCGATCGAGGTGCACGACCAGGAGGAGGCGCACGAGCGCGCGCACTTCCTCACCACCGCGCACGGCGGACGCCCGCACGTCCGGCACGAGCCGCTGCGAGCCGTCGAGCTGCGGCTGCGCGACCGGCTGCACCGGGTCACCGTCACCCGCCGCGGCCCGACCCGCTACCGGGTCGCCCCGGGGGAGGGGACGGCACCGGTCGACGTCGGGGTCGAGCGGTTCGACCGCTACACGGCCCGGGTCACGATCGGGGACAGCGCCTTCCAGGTGGTCAGCGCCACCCACGGCGCCGTGCACACCATCGACGTCGAGGGCGCCGTGCACCGGGTCTGGCGGGACGAGGGCGGGGTCGTGCGCTCCCCGGCACCGGCGCTGGTCGTCGCCACCCCGGTCGGCCCCGGCGACCGGGTCCGGCGCGGCGAGCGGGTGGTCGTGCTCGAGTCGATGAAGATGGAGACCGTCCTGACCGCCCCGCACGACGGGGTGGTGCGGGAGGTCGCCGTCGCCGTGGGCGGGCAGGTCGAGTCCGGGACGCCGCTGCTGCGGCTCGACCCCGACGACCCCGACGCCCCCGACGCCGCTCAGGACCCAGCCACGCCGCGGCCGGCGGCCGACGTCCCCGAGCCGCTCGGACTGCCCGAGGCGGCGTCGTCCACCGGCGAGGACCCCGCCGCGACCGCGGTGGCGGCGCTGCGCGACCTGCGGGACCTCGTCCTCGGCCACGACCTGCTGCCGGGGGAGCAGGACCGGGCGCTGGCCGCCTACCGGGCGGTCCGCGCCGGCACCGACCCGGTGCCACCGGCGGTCCTGGACGCCGAGGTGGCCCTGCTCGAGGCCTTCGCCGACGTGGCCGAGGTCGCCCGCAACCGGCCGGCCGGGGAGGAGGACGCCGAGACCCGGGTGCACTCCCCGCGCGAGCACCTGCACAGCTACCTGCACAGCCTGGACGCCGAGCGGGAGCGGCTGCCGGAGTCGTTCCGGCGCCGACTGGTCCGGGCGCTGGCGCACTACGGGGTCGGTGACCTCGAGCGGACCCCCGCCCTGGAGCAGGCCGTGTACCGGCTCTTCCTGGCCCAGCAGCAGGCCGCGGCGCACGCCGGCGCGGTCGCCGCCGTCCTGCAGCAGTGGCTCACCGACCGGGCCCCGGACGGGGTCCGTGCCGAGCGCGTCCACGACGTCCTGGACCACCTGGTGCTCGCCACCCAGCTGCGCCACCCGCTGCTGGGTGACCTGGCCCGCAGCGCCCGGTTCCGGTGGTTCGACCAGCCGCTCGTCGACGCCGCCCGCGCCGACGTGCTCGCCGGCGTCCCCGCCGAGGTCGACGCCCTCGCCGATCCCGAGGCGCCGGACCGGGCCAGACGGATCGACGCCCTGGTCGCCGTGCCGGAGCGGATCGTCGGTGTCCTCGCCCAGCGCCTGGAGCGCGGCGTCCCGGCCCGGGAGCCGATGCTCGAGGTCCTCGTCGGCCGGCACTACCGCGAGCACGACGTCCGCGACCTGCGGGTGCACGACGGCTCCCGGGCCGCGGTGAGCGCCCGGTACACCCTGGACGGCCGGGACACCGTCCTGGTCAGCACCCTGGGGCACGTCGAGGAGCTGGCCCCGGAAGCCGGCCCCGGGGCACCGGGCGGGCCGACCAGGCCGGCGCCGTTGGCGCGTGACCTCGCCGACCTGCTGGCCGGCGCCGGGTCAGGCGCCGGGTCAGGCGCCGGGTCAGGCGTCGAGCGGGCCGTCGACCTCTACCTGTACTGGCCGGGGGCCCCCGTGGCGCCGGACGACCTGGCCGACCGTTTACGAGTCGTGCTCGAGCAGGTCGAGGCCCTGCGGCGGGTCAAGCGGGTGGTCGTCGGGGTGCACCCGGGCGACGGCCGCGACGTCCAGTACCTCACCTACCAGCCCGAGCGGTACGGCGCCGAGGACGACGACCCCACCCGTGCCCTGGTGGAGGACCGGTTGGTCCGGGGCGTGCACCCGATGGTCGCCCGGCGCCTCGACCTGTGGCGGCTGCGGGACTTCGAGGTGACCCGCCTCGATGCGCCCGGGGACGTCCTGCTGTACCACTGCGTCGCCCCGGACAACCCGTCCGACCAGCGGCTCGTCGCCCTGGCGCAGGTGCGTGAGCTCGCCGTCGTCCGGGACGCCGAGGGCACGGTCACCTCCCTGCCGCACCTCGAGCGGGCGCTGGCCGCCTGCCTGGAGGCGATCCGTGGGGCACGGAGCGCCCGCGGTCCGGCCGGGTCGCGGCTCGACACCAACCACGTGTGGCTCACCATCTGGCCGGTGCTGGACGCCGCACTCGAGGAGCTCCTGCCGCTGAAGGAGCGGGTCTCCCCGCTCACCGTCGGCGCCGGGGTCCAGGAGGTCGTCGTCCAGGGCCGGGTCCGGGACGTCGACGGGGGCACCCGCCGGGCCGCCGTCCGGTTCGGCTACCGGCCGGGCACCGGCGTCGTCGCCAACGTCGGTGGACCGCCGACCCGGCGGCTGGCGCCGCTGGACGGCTACGCCCAGAAGGTGATCCGGGCTCGCCGTCGCGGTGCCGTGCACCCGCACGAGCTGGCCGAGCGGGTCGCCGGACCCGGCGGGCAGTTCACCGAGTACGACCTCGCCGAGGACGGGACCACCCTGGTGCCCGTCGACCGGCCGAAGGGCCTCAACACTGCCGGGGTCGTCGTCGGCGTCGCAGTCACTCCCACCGCCCGGTACCCCGAGGGCGTGCGGCGGGTGGTGCTGATGGGGGACCCGACCCGGGCGCTCGGGGCGGTCGCCGAGCCGGAGTGCCGCCGGATCATCGCCGCCCTCGACCTCGCCGAGCGCCTCGACGTGCCGGTGGACTGGTACGCGCTGTCCGCCGGCGCCCGGATCGCGATGGACTCCGGCACCGAGAACATGGACTGGGTCGCGCGGGCGCTGCGGCGCCTGGTCCGGTTCACCCAGGACGGCCGCACCGTCCACGTCGTCGTCGCCGGCATCACCGTCGGGGCCCAGCCGTACTGGAACGCCGAGGCGACGATGCTCATGCACACCAAGGGGATCCTCGTCATGACCCCGGACAGCGCGATGGTGCTGACCGGCAAGCAGTCCCTGGACTTCTCCGGCGGTGTCTCCGCGGAGGACAACGTCGGCATCGGCGGCTACGACCGGGTGATGGGCCCCAACGGGCAGGCGCAGTACTGGGCCCCCGACCTCGGCTCGGCGGTCGACCTGCTGCTCGCTCACCACGAGCACACCTACCGGGCACCCGGCGAGCCCGGGCCCCGGCGCGCGCGGACCACCGACCCGGTGGACCGGGACGTCTGCGCCACGCCGCACACCCTCCCGGGCAGCGACTTCACCACCATCGGCGACGTGTTCTCCGCCGAGCGGAACCCTGAGCGCAAGAAGCCGTTCGACATCCGCACCCTGCTGCGGGCCGTGGCGGACGCCGACCAGCCGGTGCTCGAGCGGTGGGCCGACATGGCGGACGCCGAGACCTCCGTCGTCCTGGACGCCTCCCTGGGCGGCTGGCCGGTGTGCCTGATCGGTATCGAGTCCCACCCGGTGCCGCGGCGCGGGTTCCCGCCCAGCGACGGGCCCGCCACGTGGACCGCCGGCACCCTGTTCCCCCGGTCGTCGAAGAAGACCGCCCGGGCGATCAACGCGGCCAGCGGAAACCGGCCCGTCGTCGTGCTGGCGAACCTCTCCGGCTTCGACGGCTCCCCGGAGTCGATGCGCAACCTGCAGCTGGAGTACGGCGCCGAGATCGGCCGGGCGGTCGTCAACTTCGACGGCCCGATCGTGTTCTGCGTGGTCTCCCGCTACCACGGCGGCGCGTTCGTCGTGTTCTCCAAGGCGCTCAACAGCGCGATGACCGTGCTGGCCGTCGAGGGGTCCTACGCCTCGGTCATCGGCGGGGCCCCGGCGGCGGCGGTCGTCTTCGCCGGCGAGGTGGACGCCCGCACCGCCGCGGACCCACGGGTGCGGGCCCTGGAGGAGCGGCTCGCCGGCGCCGACGACGCGGCCCGCGCCGGCCTGCTCGCCGAGCTCGAGAGCGTGCGCTCGGCGGTGCGCACCGAGCGGCTCGCCGAGGTCGCCGCCGAGTTCGACCGTGTGCACAGCATCCACCGCGCCGTCCAGGTCGGGTCCGTCGACGCGGTCATCGCCCCGCACGAGCTGCGGCCCCGGCTGGTGGCCGCGGTCGAGGCCGGGCTGGCCCGCTGCGGGCGAGGTGCGCCGTCGGACGGCGCGGGGCAGGGTGGGGACAGGACGGCCCGCGCCGGGCGGGCCGGCTGACGACGACGAGGTCCCGATGAGCGCACCGCCCACCGGCCGGCACGTGTCCCCGTGGATCGCCACCGCGACCCGCCCCGACCTCGGGGACACCACGTTCCGACCGGGCCAGGCCGACGTCGTCGTGCTGGGCGCGGGGGTCGCCGGCCTCACCACCGCGCTGCTGGTCCAGCGCGCGGGCCGACAGGTGACCCTGCTGGACGCCGGCCCCGTCGGGCACGGCGTCACCGGGCACTCCACGGTCAAGGTGACCGTCGGGCAGGGCACCGTGCTCGGCAGCATCAGCGACCGGCTCGGCGAGGACGCCGCACGGACCTACGCCGACGCCAACCAGGCCGGCCTGGCCACCGTGCGCTCCCTGGTCGAGGAGCTCGGGATCGACTGCGACCTCGATGTCGCGCCGCACGTCGTCTGGACCGCCGAGCCGGACGGGGTGGCCGCCCTGGAGCGGGAGGCCGAGCTGGCCCGACGGTTCGGGCTGCCGGCCCGGCTCACCGGCGACGTGCCGCTGCCGCTCGTCGTCCGGGCAGCGGTGGCCTTCGACGACCAGGTGGCCCTGCACCCCGTGGCCTACCTGTACGGGCTGGCCGCTGCCTTCGTCGCCGCCGGCGGCACCCTCCTCGAGGGCACCCGGGCCACCGGGGTCTCCGACGACGCCCCCTGCGTGGTCACCACCGAGCGCGGCGACCTGACCGCCGAGCAGGTCGTCGTCGCCACCCACTACCCGGTGCTCGACCGCGGGATGCACTTTGCCCGGCTGTCGCACAAGCGCGCCTACGGGGTGGCGCTGGCGCTGCCCGAGGACGTCGCCGCCGGGATGACCATCACCGTCGACGCCCCGACCCGCTCCACCCGGACCGCCCGCCTGGACGGCGAGCGGCTGCTCGTCGTCGTGGGGGAGAGCCACCCGGTCGGTCACGACCGGGACACCGAGGCGCGGTGGCGCGCGCTGGCCGACTGGGGCCGCGAGCACCTCGGCGCCGGCCCGGTGCGGTACCGGTGGTCGACCCAGGACGTGACCAGCCTCGACGGGATGCCGTACGTCGGCTGGCTGACGCCGGGGACCGACCGGCTGCTCACCGCGACCGGGTTCGCCGGGTGGGGGATGACCAACGGGACCGCGGCCGCCATCCTGCTCAGCGACCTGCTGCTCGGCCACGAGAACCCGTGGGCGCAGGCGTGGGACGCCCGCCGGGTCAACCTGGTCGCGACCGCGGGCCGTCTTGCCCGGCAGAACCTGCACGTCGGTCAACGGTTCGTCACCGACCGGGTGACGAACCGCGACCACCGGTCCCCGGCGGACCTGGCGCCCGGCGAGGCCGCCGTCCTACGCCTCGGCCGCACCCCCGCCGCCTGCTACCGGGACGAGGACGGCCGGCTGCACAGCGTCTCGGCCCGCTGCACCCACCTCGGGTGCTACGTGGCCTGGAACGACGGCGAGCGCAGCTGGGACTGCCCCTGTCACGGCTCCCGGTTCGACCCCACCGGCGCCGTGCTCCAGGGACCGGCGGTGAAGCCGCTGCCACCGGTCGACCCGGCCGGCTGAGCGGCGTCCCGCACCTCGGCGACGGTCCGGATCCCGCACTCGAGCAGCTCGGCGAGCACGGCGTCCCGGCGGGCCGGGCTCAGGGTGGCCGCGGCGCAGCCGACGGCGCTCACTGCCCGCACCGCGGGCCCCTCGGAGTACAGGACGTCCCGCAGCCGGCGCACGCCGGTAACCAGCCCACCGACCGGCCTGCCGACCGGACGCCGGCGGCGCACCACTTGCAACCGGCGGGCGGCGCGCGCCTGGTGCCACTCCAGCACGGTGCCGCGCAGGCCGTGCCGCGAGGCGAGGGTGAGCAGGTCGAGCACCAGCCGCGGCGCGCACGCCGGGTCGTCGGTGGTGCAGCCCACCACACGGGGGACGAGTGGGACGAGGCCGGCCCTGGCCGCGTCGCTGGTCATGTCGTTGACCATCCGGGCCAGCTCGGCGAGCAGCGGGTGGGTGCACCGCGGCTGGTCGCTGAACGGCTCGCCGGCCAGCACCGACGCGTACTCCATGAAGCAGGCGCCCTCGGTCGGGTTGTCGTGGCTGCCGCGCAGCAGCCGGGGCAGACCGTCGGGGACCCGGGACCCTGGAACCGTCATGGCGCGACCTCCGTTGCCTCGCCCGACGGTAAGCACGCCGGATGCCGGCGGACAAGGGGTGCACTAGAAAGAGCCGGTGCGACACGTGTGGATCGACCCCCTGCCCCCCGAACGGCTGGCCGCCCTCCTCGTGCCGGAGCGCGCCGAGCAGCTGCGCCGGACCGCCGAGCACGCCCGCGAGGCGCTTGCCGGGCGCGTGGTGTGGAACGTCAACGCCACCGCCCAGGGCGGCGGGGTCGCTGAGATGCTCCAGTCACTGCTCGCCTACATCCGCGGCGCCGGGGTCGACGCGCGCTGGCTCGTGCTGCGCGGCGACCCGCCGTTCTTCACCCTCACCAAACGGCTGCACCACCTGCTGCACGGCTCACCCGGTGACGGCGGGCCGCTCGGGGACGCCGAGCGGGCGCACTACGAGGAGGTGCTGCAGGACAACCTCGAGGCCATCGTGCACGAGGTGTCCCCGGGGGACGCGGTGCTCCTGCACGATCCCCAGACCGCCGGGCTCGCCGCCGGCCTGCGCGCCGCCGGGGCGCACGTCGTCTGGCGCTCGCACGTGGGCCGGGACGAGGACAACGAGCACACCGACCGGGCCTGGGAGTTCCTGCGTCCGTACCTCGCCGACGTCGAGCGGTTCATCTTCTCCCGCGCACAGTACGTCCCCGAGTGGCTTCCGCAGGACCGGGTGACCGTCATCCCCCCGTCCATCGACCCGTTCACCGCCAAGAACCAGGAGCTCACCGGCGAGCAGGTCCGCGGCATCCTGCTCTCCGCCGGCCTGGTCCGGGACGGCGCCGGGGAGCACCCACCGGTGGAGTTCACCCGTCGGGACGGTCGCCCGGACGTCGTCGGCCGGCACACCGGCGTCCTCGTCGACGCGGCAGCGGCCCCGCCGCTGGACGCGCGGCTCGTCGTCCAGGTCAGCCGGTGGGACCGGCTCAAGGACATGGCCGGCGTGCTGGAGGCGTTCACCCGGCACGTCGATGACCTGCCCGGCGACGTGCACCTCGTGCTCGCCGGTCCCGAGGTCAGCGGGGTGTCGGACGACCCGGAGGGCGCCGAGGTGCTCGCCGACTGCATCGCCCGCTGGCGGCGCCTCGAGCCTGCGTGCCGGGAGCGCGTCCACCTCGCCGAGCTGCCGATGGACGACATCGACGAGAACGCGATCATCGTGAACGCGCTGCAGCGGCACGCCTACGTCGTCGTCCAGAAGAGCCTCGTCGAGGGGTTCGGGCTCACCGTCACCGAGGCGATGTGGAAGGGGCGCCCGGTCGTGGCCAGCGCCGTCGGCGGGATCCAGGACCAGATCGAGGACGGCCGCACCGGGCTGCTGGTGCACGACCCGACCGACCTCGACGAGCTCGCCCGCGCCCTCGAACGGCTGCTCGCCGACCGGGACCTCGCCGACCGGATCGGTGCCGCGGGCCGCCGCCGGGTGCTCGACGCCTTTCTCGGCGACCGGCACCTGCGGCAGTACGTCACGCTGATCGAGGAGCTGGTGCGGTGAACGCACCGACCCTCGGGATGCTCCTCGGGGGCCTGGTGCTCCTCGTCGGCGGCGGTGAGGTCCTCGTCCGCGGCGCCAGCGGCCTCGCCCGCGGGTTCGGCCTGTCGCCGCTCGTCGTCGGGCTCACCGTCGTCTCCTTCGCGACGTCCGCCCCCGAGCTCGCCGTCACCCTGGACGCCGCCGTGTCCGGCAGCCCCGGGCTGGCCGTCGGCAACGTCGTGGGCAGCAACATCGTCAACGTCCTGCTCGTGCTCGGCCTGTCGGCGCTCATCCTGCCGCTGGCGGTGCGTTCCTCCCTGGTGCGCCGGGACGTGCCGGTGATGCTGGCGCTCAGCGCGCTGCTCCTCGTCCTGGCCCTGGACGGCGGGGTGTCCCGGCTCGACGGCCTGCTGCTCGTCGTCCTGCTCGTCGGGTACGTCGTGTGGTCCGTCGTCGGCGGACGGCGCGCCGACCCGGCCGGGCCACCTGCCGGTGACGGCGAGCACGACCGGCGTGATGCGGCCGACGGGAGACGGACCGCCGGGGCGATGCTCCGTGACGGCGCTCTCCTCGCCGTCGGGGTGGCCGCTCTGGTGCTGGGCGCCGACTGGCTGGTGGGCGCTGCCACCGAGGTGGCCGGCGCGCTCGGTCTCAGCGACATGGTCATCGGTCTGACCGTGGTCGCGGTGGGCACGTCGCTGCCCGAGCTGGCGACCTCGGTCATCGCCGCGGTGCGCGGCGAACGCGACATGGCCGTCGGCAACGTCGTCGGCAGCAACATCTTCAACATCGGCGCGGTGATGGGTCTGTCGGCCGCCGTCGCGCCGGGAGGGGTGCCGGTCGAACCGAGCGCCGTCCGCTTCGACCTGCCGGTGATGGTCGCGGTGGCGCTGCTGCTGCTGCCGATCGTGTTCACCGGCTTCACCGTCGCCCGGTGGGAGGCGGTCGTCTTCGTCGGCTACTACGGCGCCTACGTGGCGTTCCTGCTGCTGGACGCGACCACGCACGACGCCCTTCCCGCGTTCAGCGCCGTCATGCTCGGGTTCGTCGTCCCGCTCACCGTCCTCACCTTCGTCGCACTCGTCGGGTACGAGCTCGGGCTGCGGCGCGGGCGCAGGTCCGCGGCGGAGCGGGGCACCGGTCCCACGTGACCCTGCCGCGCCCCGGCGCGGCCGGCGGAGTCGTACACCCCAGGGGGTATCGTGACGGGATGCGCGTCCTCGTCGCCCGCACGCCGCTGGCCGGGTGGACCGCCCGGCGCTGGGTGGTCACGGTCGTGGTGCTGCCGGTCCTGCTGGCCTGGTTCGGCTCTGCCGCCGGGGCCGGCGAGCTGCTCGCCGCCGGCGCCGACCTGCCGCTGGGATGGGCAGGACTGGTCCTGCTGACCTCCCTCGCCGGCGCTCTCGTGCTGGCCAGCTACGTACCGGCCGTCGGTAGCCGGCCCGACCTCGGCTGCACGACCTGCGCGGCGCTGTCGGCGGTCACCGTGCTCGCGGCGACCCTCGTGCTGCGCAACGGCGCCGCCGGGGACGGCGGCACCGCCGCGCTCGCGCTGGCCGTCGTCGGATTCGGCCTCGCCCAGCGGCTGAGCGACCCGGCGGCCTGCGGTGTCCCGGCAGGAGCAGTCCCCGGGGTCGGCGAGGCGTCTCAACCCCCGGTGACCCGCTCCTCCGCCACCGACGCCCCGCCGTCGACGACCAGCAGCTGACCGGTCACGTACCCGGCTCCCGGTGAGGCCAGCCAGCACACCGCGGAGGCCACCTCCTGCGGTGTGCCGCTGCGCCCGAGCGGTGTGCTGCGCCCCTCCAGCGCCTCGGCCGCGGTCTGCGAGCCGGTGGCGATCCAGCCCGGCGCGACCGCGTTGACCGTGATCCCGTCCGCGGCGAGGTCTACCGCCAGCGCCCGGGTCAGCCCGACGAGCCCGGCTTTGGCCGCGGCGTACGGGACCTCGCCGCGCATCGCCATCACCGCGCCGGTGACGCTGGCGACCATGACCACCCGGCCGCTGTCGGCCGCGCGCAGGGCCGGCAGCGCCGCGCGGGTGACGAGGAACGCGGTGTCCAGGTTGCGCCGCAACGAGGCGTGCCAGGTGCTCACCGGCACGCGGTCCAGCGTCCCGGACTGGTAGTCGGGGTCGGACGCCGAGACCATCCCGGCGTTGTTCACCACGACGTCCAGCCGTCCCCACTGCTGCCGGGCCTGGGCCACCACCGCCTCGGCGACTCGCTCGTCGGTGAGGTCGCCGACGACGCCGGCAGCGGGCCAGCCGGCGGCCGTGAGCTCGGCCACCCGGTCGTGCACGCGGTCGGTGGTGGCGGCCAGCACCACGGCGGCACCGGTCTCGGCGAGGGCCCTGGCACAGGCGACGCCGATCCCGGTGGGGCTGCCCGCGCCGGTGACCAGCGCGACCCGCTCGGGACGGTCTGCGGCTGCGTCGAGCACCGGCACGGGGCACCTCGTTCCTCGGGGTCGGGAGGGGCAGGCCAGGCCGCTACCGGCTCAGCCGGGTGAAGCGTACGGGCGCAGCGCCACGGCCAGCCGGCACCGCTGCGGTAGACAAGCGCTGCGGGAGACAAGCGCTGCGGTAGACATGGGCCGTGCCCCGGTGCCTGCCCGAGCGTCCACGCTTCGCCAGTCCGGCCGAGCAGCTCGTCTGGGAGCGGCTGCGCTCCACCCTGCGCCCCGACGACCTGCTCGTGGCCAACCAGCGGATCACCGACCGCAGCAAGGACCACGAGATCGACATGATCGTCGTGCTGCCGGACGCCGGGGTGGTGGTCGTGGAGGTCAAGGGCGGTGCGCTCTGGCACGACGGGCGGTCCTGGCACCGCCGCTGGAACGGCCGCGACGCCACCCTCGACCCCGTGGACCAGGTCCGCACGAACAAGTACGCGGTCCGCGACTACGTCGAGCACGACCCGCGGTGGCGTGACTCCAGCCGCCGGCGGGTGCGCTGGGCACACGCCCTGGTGCTGCCGGCCACCACCCTGCCGGACGAGTTCTCGCTGCCGGACTGCCCCCGCTGGTCGGTCGTGGACAGCCGCGGACTCGACACGCTGGCCGCCCGCCTGCGCGAGATCCCCGTGCGGCAGCAGAGCCCGAACCGGGCCCCTGACCTCGACGACGTCGAGCTGATCGCGGAGATCCTGCGCGGCCGGGGACTGCCGCAGCGCGACCTGGTCGCCGAGGCCGCGGCCCGGGACCAGCAGGTGCAGGTGCAGCTCACCCAGGAGCAGGGGCTGGTGCTCGACGCCACCCGGCTGCTGCGTCGGGTCGAGGTCCGGGGCGGCGCGGGCAGCGGCAAGACGTTCCTGGCCATGGAGCGGGCCCGCCGGCTCGCCCGGGACGGTGAGCGAGTCGCACTGGTGTGCTACTCGCACGGGCTGGCCTCCTACCTGCGCCGGGTGGTCGCCGGCTGGCCGCGGCGCCAGCAGCCGGCCTACGTCGGGGAGTTCCACGCCCTCGGCCGGCTGTGGGGGGCGCCGCAGGGCCCGCCGGAGAGCGACCGCAGCGCGGACGCCGCCCGGTTCTGGGAGCGGGAGCTGCCGGAGCGGATGACCCGGCTGGCGGCCGCGCTGGACCCGGGGCACCGGTTCGACAGCATCGTGGTCGACGAGGCCCAGGACTTCGCCGACGCCTGGTGGGCGCCGCTGCTGTCCTCCCTGCGGGACGGGGACGACGGCGGGCTGTACGTCTTCTCCGACGAGGGGCAGCGGGTCTTCGACCGCTTCGGCGCCCCGCCGGTGCCGCTCGTGCCGCTGGTGCTCGACCACAACCTGCGCAACACCCGGCAGATCGCGGACACCTTCAACCCGTTGACCGACGTCCGGATGCGACTTCTCGGCGGCGACGGACCCGACGTCCGGTTCGTGCCGTGCCCCGCGCCGGACGCGATCGACGTCGCCGACCGTGAGGTGGACCGGCTGCTCGCCGAGGGCTGGCGGCCCCAGGACGTCGCGCTGCTGGCGACCGGGTCCCGGCACCCCGAGCAGGTGGCCCGTCAGGACCGGGGCCAGGAGTCGTACTGGGACACCTTCTGGGACGCCGACCAGGTCTTCTACGGGCACGTGCTGGGCTTCAAGGGCCTCGAGCGCTCCGCCGTGGTCCTCGCGGTCAACGGTGGCCTGGCCGACCGGGGCCGGGAACGGCTGTACGTCGGGCTCTCCCGGGCCCGGGACCAGCTCGTCGTCTGCGGCGACCCAGGAGAGGTGCGGGCCGTCGTGGGGGAGGACGTCGCCCGACGGCTCGGCACGTCCGGTCCGACCTGAGGGTCCACGTCGCTTCGCCAGATCGAAGCGGCAGGATCGAAGCGGCAGGATGGACGGCCGGACGGTGCGCCCGACACGCGCGGTATCTTCACGTCAAGACGTCCTCGACGGTGGAACGGAGTCCCGGTGACCGACCCGAAGATCATCTACACCCTCACGGACGAGGCGCCCCTGCTGGCGACGTACTCGTTCCTGCCGGTGCTCGAGGCCTACGCCGCCAAGGCCGGGGTGGCGGTCGAGACCCGGGACATCTCCCTCGCCGGCCGCATCCTCGCCTTGTTCCCCGAGCGGCTCACCGAGGAGCAGCGGGTCGGCGACGCGCTGGCCGAGCTCGGTGACCTCGCCACCCGCCCCGAGGCGAACATCATCAAGCTGCCGAACATCAGCGCCTCCATCCCGCAGCTCAAGGCCGCGATCACCGAGCTGCGGGCCCAGGGCTACGACCTGCCGGAGTACCCGGACGACCCGCGCACCGACGAGGACCGCGACGTGCGCGCCCGCTACGACAAGGTCAAGGGCTCGGCGGTCAACCCGGTGCTGCGCCAGGGCAACTCCGACCGGCGCGCTCCGGCCTCGGTGAAGAACTACGCCAGGGCGCACCCGCACTCGATGGGGCCGTGGAGCCCCGACTCCAAGACCGCGGTGGCCACGATGGGCCACGACGACTTCCGCTCCAACGAGCAGTCGGTCGTCGTCGAGCAGGACGACACGCTGCGGATCGAGCACGTGGCCCCCGACGGCACGGTCACCGTCCTCAAGGAGGAGGTGCCGGTGCTGGCCGGGGAGGTCGTCGACGGCACCTTCATGGACGTCGCCGCGCTACGCCGGTTCCTGGCCGAGTGCGTCACCCGGGCCAAGGAGCAGGACGTCCTGCTGTCGGTGCACCTCAAGGCCACGATGATGAAGGTGTCCGACCCGATCATCTTCGGCCACGCCGTCCAGGCGTACTTCCCGACCCTGTTCGAGCAGTACGGAGAGCAGCTGGCCGCCGCCGGGGTGTCGCCCAACGACGGACTGGCCGGCCTGCTCGCGGCCGCCGACCGGCTGCCCGAGGGGCCGGCGATCCGGGCCGCCGTCCAGGCCCGGCTCGCCGAGGGCCCGGCCCTGGCGATGGTGGACTCCGACCGGGGCATCACCAACCTGCACGTGCCCTCCGACGTCATCATCGACGCCTCGATGCCGGCGATGATCCGCAGCTCCGGGCACATGTGGGGCCCGGACGGCCAGGAGCACGACACCCTGGCCGTGATCCCGGACTCCAGCTACGCCGGCGTCTACCAGGCGGTGATCGAGGACTGCAAGGCCCACGGCGCCCTGGACCCGGCGACGATGGGCTCGGTGCCCAACGTCGGCCTGATGGCCCAGGCCGCCGAGGAGTACGGCTCGCACGACAAGACCTTCGAGGTCCACGCCGCTGGCACCGTGCGGGTCGTCGACTCCGCCGGGCGGACCCTGATCCAGCACGACGTCCAGCCCGGCGACATCTGGCGCGCCTGCCAGACCAAGGACGCCGCGATCCGGGACTGGGTGCGTCTGGCCGTCCAGCGGGCCAGGGCCAGCGACACCCCGGCGGTGTTCTGGCTGGACGAGACCCGCGCCCACGACCGGGTGCTCGTCGAGAAGGTGCGCACCTACCTCGCCGAGCACGACACCGACGGGCTGACCCTGGAGGTCCTCGCCCCCGCCGAGGCCACCCGGTACTCCCTGGACCGCATCCGCCGCGGCCAGGACACCATCTCGGTCACCGGGAACGTGCTGCGCGACTACAACACCGACCTGTTCCCGATCCTCGAGGTCGGCACCTCCGCGAAGATGCTGTCCATCGTCCCGCTGATGAACGGCGGTGGTCTGTTCGAGACCGGTGCCGGAGGGTCGGCCCCCAAGCACGTCCAGCAGCTGCTCAAGGAGAACTACCTGCGCTGGGACAGTCTCGGGGAGTTCTTCGCCCTCGTGCCGTCGCTGGAGCTCTACGCCGAGCAGGCCGGGCGCCCCGCCGCGACCGTGCTGGCGGCGGCGCTCGACCGGGCCACCGAGACGTTCCTCAACGAGGACCGCTCGCCGACCCGGCGGCTCGGCGGGATCGACAACCGGGGCTCGCACTTCTACCTGGCCCTGTACTGGGCCCGCGAGCTCGCGGCCCAGGACGACGACCCGCGGCTCGCCGAGGCCTTCGCCCCGCTCGCCCAGCGACTCGGCGAGCAGGAGCAGACGATCGTCGACGAGCTCCTCGCCGTCCAGGGCTCCCCGGTCGACATCGGCGGGTACTACCACCCTGACCCGCGGCTGGCGTCCGCGGTGATGCGCCCGTCGACGACGTTCAACGAGGCTCTCGCCGCGTTGTAGCGCAGCGAGGCCGTCCGCCGGTGCGGTCGGGGCGGTGGCGCTGCCCAGGCGGCTAGTCTCGGCCTGGTGGAGCGCGCGGACGACGTCGCCGGCCCGCTCGAGCTCGTCTCCGGTCTCGGCTCGGTCGACGACCTCGGCGTCCTGGACGCCTTCCCGGCGCGGATGACCGCGGCCACGGCGGCCCTGCTGGACGCCGGCACCGACCCGCTCGAGGTGACCCGGACGATCGCGGGCGTCAACGACGTCCTCACCGTCCGGCTGCTCCGCCTCGCCGAGGAGACGCTGGGGCCGCCGCCCTTCGCCTACGCCTGGCTCGCGCTCGGCTCGCACGGCCGCGGCGAGCAGGTGCTGTCCAGCGACCAGGACAGCGCCCTGGCCTTCGGCGGCCCCCGGCTCGGCCCGGGGGAACCGGCGCAGTACTACCCGCGGCTGGCCGGCCATGTCGTCGACGGGCTCGCCCGGGCCGGCATCCGGCGCTGCAGCGG
This sequence comes from Kineosporiaceae bacterium SCSIO 59966, assembly GCA_020881835.1. NCBI lineage: Bacteria > Bacillati > Actinomycetota > Actinomycetes > Kineosporiales > Kineosporiaceae > Kineosporiaceae bacterium SCSIO 59966. The sequence continues at coordinate 1,692,347 of CP052876.1, read as the reverse complement.
CGGGTACATGGCCACGTCCTGGTGGCGGTCCCTCGACGACCTGGCGGCCGCCTTCGAGCACTGGGTGGAGCACCCGCTGCCGTCCGCGCTGCTGCAGGCGGAGGTGTTCCTCGACGTCCGCCCCGTGCACGGCGACCTCGACGTCGCCCGGCTGGACCGGATCCTCGTGCGCGGCGGGCAGCGTGGCGCCTTCGTCCTGCAGATGGCCCGGGCCGCGGTGTCGTTCCGCCCGCCGCGGGTCATCTTCGGCCGGCTGCACACCGACCACGGCTACCTGGACGTCAAGCGGGCCGGCACCGCCGCCATCGTCCTGCTGGCGCGTCTGTACGCGCTGTCCGTCGGCTCCGCGGCCCGCAGCACGACGACCCGCCTGGCGGCAGCCCGTGAGCACGGTGCGCTGAGCCCGGCCGGCGTCGACCAGCTGCTGGCGGCCTACCGGCTGCTCACCGGGCTGCGACTTCGCCACCAGGTGGCCCAGGTGCGTGCCGGCCTGCCCCCGGACAACCGGGTGCACGTGGCCGGGCTGTCCGCCGCCGACCAGCGGCGGCTGCGTGACGCCGTCCGCACCGTCCGGGTGGTCCAGGAGGTCACCGAGTCCCGCTACGCCACCCACACGGTGACCTGATGGCCCTGGAGCTCGACCGGCGCCAGCGGCTGTGGGTGGCCGGGGTCACCGGTTACGCGGTCGCCGCCGGCGGCGTCGTCACCGGCCTGCTCGCCGGCGGCGCCGACCCGGTGGCCACCGCGCTGCTCGCCACCGCCTCGGTCCTGGGGCTGGCGTGGCTGCTCGCGGCGCGGGTCAGCCGGACCGCGGCGACCGCGCGCCGGCTGGCCGCCGACACCAGGGTGCTGCTCGACGTCAACCCCGCCCACCGGCTCGATCCCGTGGCCGCCGGGGAGATGTACCTGCTCGCCGCGGCGGTGAACCGGCTCGCCGACGCCCGCCAGGACGCCGAGGGTGGCCTCGCCGAACGTGTCGCCACCGCCCGCCGTGACCTCGAGGCCGAACGCAACCGGCTCGCCGCCCTGCTCGCCGGTCTGGCCCTGCCCGTCGTCGTCTGCGCCCCCGACGGGCGGGTGCTGCTGTACAACGACGCCGCCCGCCGGCTCGTCGACGACGAGACCCTGCTGGGCCTGGGCCGACCGGTGTTCGGTGTCGTGGACCGCTCCCTCGTCGCCCACGGGCTGGCCCGGGCCCGCCGGGGCGGACGCGGGTACACCGGCACCACGGTGCACCGCGGCCGGCTGCTGTCGGTGCGGCTCACCGCGGTGCAGGAGCCCGGTGGCCAGGACGGCGGGTTCGTCCTCGTCCTCGAGGACGTCACCGAGACGGTGCGGGCGACCGACCGCCGAGAGGCCTCGCTCGTTGCCCTGACCGAGCGGCTGACGGAGGCTCACGACCCGCAGCAGCTGCGCCGGCTGGTCGCGGACTGGGTCCAGCACAGTGCCGCCGTCCCCCTGCTGCCGGTGATGACGGAGATCTCCGCCGACGACCTCGCCGAGGTGGTCGCCGGTACCGTCCAGGAGCACCTCGGCCCGGACGCGGACGTCGCCGTGCAGGCGCCGACCGCACCGGGCGCCGGCTGGGTCCGGGCGGACCCGCACGCCCTGGCGCGGCTCGTCGTCCGGCTGCTCGCCGGTGCCGGGGGGTCCGCCCCGGTGACCGTGCGGGTCGGGCCGGGAGAGGAGGACGTGTCGCCGACGCCAGGTCCGGCCGGGGAGGTGACGCTGTCGGTCACCTGGACGCCCCGGGCCGGTGCCGCTGGGCCGGGAGACCTGCCGGCCGACCTGCCGGGTGACTGGCTGGACGACCTGCTGGACCGGCCCGCCCCGATCGCGGGGCTGACCTCCCGGGCGCTGCTCGCCCGCCACCGGGGGCGGGTCGACGGCGCGCCGGGGCTGCTGCGGCTGCACCTGCCGGCCGTGCCCGCGTCGTCCGGTGCCCCTGCTGCAGGAGCCGGTGTCCTGCGGTCGGCGGTGGAGACCGGTAGCCGCCCGGAGTTCTACGACTTCGAGCTGCCCGCGCCTGCGCCGGACACGGACCTCGCGGACCGGCCCCTGGCCGACCTGACGTTCACCGTCCTGGACACCGAGACCACCGGACTGGACCCGGCCACCGACCGGGTCGTCGCCGTCGGCGCCGTCCGGGTCGTCAACGGCCGGCTGCTCCACGACGAGGTGCTCGAACGGCTCGTCGACCCCCGTCGCCCGGTGCCCGCGGCCTCGACGGCGGTGCACGGCATCACCACCGCGATGGTGGCCGGCCAGCCGACGCTGCCCGAGGTGCTGCCCGACCTCCTGCGGTTCGCGCACGGCACCGTGCTCGCCGGGCACAACGTCGGGTTCGACCTGCGCTTCCTGCAGGCGGCCGCGGACGCCGCCGGCGTCCGGCTCGACCTGCCGGTGCTCGACACGCTGCTGATCGACGCGGCCCTGCACCCGGACCACGAGAGCCACACCCTGGAGGCCATCGCCGAACGGCTCGGCGTCGACGTCGTCGGGCGGCACACCGCGCTCGGCGACGCGCTCGTCACCGCCGAGGTCCTCGTGCGTCAGCTCGTGCTGCTTCGTCGGTCCGGGGTGACGACGCTGGGGGAGGCGATCCGGCTCAGCCGCAGCACCCAGCAGGCGCGGGTCGACCGCCGGCTCACCGGTGGCGGGCGGTGAGGCGCGCGGTCAGCGGGCCTCGCGGAGCAGGCCGGTGGCGGCCACCAGGGCCAGCACCCCGCCACCGACGGTGAGGACGAGCCCTGGACCGGGCATCCAGCCGGAGAACCCGACCAGCCCGACCAGGTGGAGGACCTGCCACAGGCTCAGAGCGACGGCGACGGCGCCCATCACCGCGGCGTGGCCGGCGGCCCAGCGCGGGGAGCGCAGGATCGCCCCGGCGACCCCGAGCATCGCCGCGTACATCGTCCAGATGCCGGCCCCCTGGACGCCGGCGACGTTGCCGAGGGCGGTCGACACCCAGGGCAGGAAGGCGCCGAGGAGGATCATCAGGGCCGCGCCGAGCAGGTGCCGGCTGTAGCGGCTGCGACGGGCGACCGGGCGCCGGGCAGGTGTGCTGACGGCGTTCATGGCGGTGAGCGTGCGACGTCCCCGGCTGCCGGGTCCACCCGCCTCGCCGGCGGCGCGCCGAGCGGCGTGCCTCACGCGACGAGCGGTCGAGGGGTGACCGCCCGGCGATTGGTGTGAGCCACATCACGGCGAGTGCTTGACCGTGAGATGACGGGTCTGTTTCCTGCCGACGACCGCTGCCCCTCCGTCGTCCCAGGGAGACCGCATGGACGCGACACAGCGCCGGGAGTACTGGCGCAGGAACCTCCGCCTGATGGCGGTGCTGCTGACGATCTGGGCGCTCGTGTCCTACGGCGCCGGCATCCTCTTCGTCGACGCGCTCAACGAGTTCAGCATCCTCGGCTTCCCGCTCGGGTTCTGGTTCGCCCAGCAGGGGTCGATCATCACCTTCGTCGTCCTCATCGCCATCTACGTGTGGCGGATGGACAAGCTGGACGCCGAGTACGGGATCACCGAGTACGAGGAGGAGGTCCACCACTCGTGAGCGACATCCAGCTGTGGACCCTCGTCTTCGTCGTCCTGACGTTCGGTCTGTACATCTACATCGCCTACGCCAGCCGGGTCAGCACGACCTCGGGCTTCTACGTCGCCGGCGGCGGCATCCCCGCCCCGGCCAACGGCGCGGCCATCGCCGCGGACTGGATGTCGGCGGCGTCGTTCATCTCGATGGCGGGCATCGTCGCGTTCTCCAACAACGGGTACGCCGGCTCGGTGTACCTCATGGGCTGGACCGGCGGCTACGTGCTGCTCGCCATGCTGCTCGCGCCGTACCTGCGCAAGTTCGGCAGGTACACCGTCCCCGACTTCGTCGGTGACCGGTACAACGAGACCGCTCGGCTCGTGGCGGTCATCGCCGCGATCGTCGTCTCGTTCGTCTACGTGGCCGGCCAGATGTCGGGCGTCGGCGTCGTGTTCCAGCGGTTCCTCGGGGTCGACACCACCGCCGGCATCGTCATCGGCATGGTCATCGTGTTCTTCTACGCCGTCCTCGGCGGGATGAAGGGCATCACCTGGACCCAGGTGGCCCAGTACACGGTGCTGATCATCGCCTACCTCATCCCGGTGTTCGCCATCTCCCAGCAGCTGACCGGGATCCCGGTGCCGCAGATCGGGTTCGGCCAGCTGCTCGACGAGCTCGACGGCCTGCAGCAGGACCTCGGTTTCGCCGCGTACACCGAGGCCTTCACCCAGACCAACATGCTCAACATGGTGCTCATCACCGCGGCGCTCATGTTCGGCACCGCCGGCCTGCCGCACGTCATCGTCCGCTTCTACACGGCCAAGTCCGTTCGGGCGGCGCGGTTCTCGGCGCTGTGGGCGTTGTTCTTCATCTCCCTGCTGTACACCTCGGCCCCGGCCGTGGCCGTGTTCAGCAAGTTCAACATCATCGACCAGATCGCCGGCACGCCGGTCGACCAGGTGCCGTCCTGGTTCACGAACTGGTCCGAGGTGGGCCTCATCACCCACACCGACCTCAACGGTGACGGGATCATCGACTACGTGCCGGGGGAGGCCGGTGAGCTCGTCATCAACAACGACATCATCGTGCTCGCCACCCCGGAGATCGCCGGTCTGCCGGCCCCGATCGTCGGCCTCGTCGCCGCCGGTGGCCTGGCCGCCGCCCTGTCGACGGCGTCCGGTCTGCTGCTCGTCATCTCCTCCGCGGTGGCGAACGACATCTACTACAAGCGGATCAACCCGCAGGCCACCGAGGCGCGCCAGCTCCTCGTCGGGCGGATCGCGATGGCCGCTGCGATCGTCGTCGCCGGCTACCTCGGGATCAACCCGCCCGGTTTCGTCGCGCAGGTGGTGGCACTGGCCTTCGGCCTGGCCGCGGCGAGCTTCTTCCCGACCCTCGTGCTCGGTATCTTCTGGAAGAAGACCACGGCGGCCGGCGCCGCAGCCGGCATGATCGCCGGCCTCGGGACGACGTTGCTGTACATGGTGTGGACCATCGACATCTACGGCAACAGCGACGGCATCCTCGGCATCCACGAGACCGGCTTCGGCACCGTCGGCATGATCATCAACTTCGTCGTGACGATCGTCGTCTCGCAGTTCACGACGAAGCCGTCGCTGGCCATGCAGGAGCTGGTCGAGGAGATCCGCTACCCCGGCAAGACGGAGCTCGTCGTCGCGCACGCCGAGGGGCACCTGGAGGACGTGGTCATCGAGGACGGTGACGAGCCTCCGTCGGGTCCTCGGCACTGACCGACCTGCACGACGCCCCGGCGCCGGTCCCGCTGCGGCGGGCCGGCGCCGGGGGCGCGTCGTCTAGCCTCGGTGCGTGCTCGACGTCCCGATCCGCAGCGACATGATCCGGCTCGGCCAGTTCCTCAAGCTGGCCGGGACCGTGGACGCCGGCGGGGACGTCCGCCCCCTGCTGAGGTCCGGAGGCGTGCGGGTCAACGGTGAGGTGGAGACCCGTCGCGGCCGGCAGCTGCACCGCGGCGACGTCGTCGAGGTCGACGGCGCGGCGCCGGCCCGCGTGGCCTGAACGGAGCGATCTCGGTGTCCTGGCTCGTGCTCGTGGTCTCCGGGGTCCTGGAGGCGGTGTGGGCCACCGCCCTCGGCCGTTCCGAGGGGTTCACCCGGCTGGGACCGACCGTGGTGTTCGCCGTCGCGCTGGTGCTCAGCATGTCGGGTCTCGCCTACGCCATGCGTGAGCTGCCCACCGGCACCGCCTACGCGGTCTGGGTGGGCATCGGCGCCTCGCTGACCGTCGGCTACGCGATGGTGACCGGCGCCGAGCCGGTCTCGGTGCTGCGGGTGCTGCTGCTCGCGGGGATCGTCGTCTGCGTCGTCGGGCTCAGACTGATCGACTGAGCCCGGTCACGGCTGCCTCGGCGAGCTATGATCGATCTCGTGGTTGCAGCTGTCGACCGGTGGGACGCCCACACCCGCGCCGTCGAGGCGATGCTGCGCTCCTACCGGGCCGTCCCGGCCGGGGCGCCGGTGCGGCTCGCCAAGCGGACGTCGAACCTCTTCCGTCCCCGGACCGGGACGGTGGTCGCCGGGCTCGACGCCTCCGGGCTGACCGGCGTCCTGGAGGTCGACCCGGACGGTCGCACCGCCGAGGTGCAGGGCATGTGCACGTACGAGAGCCTCGTCGAGGCGACCCTGCCGTACGGGCTCGCGCCGCTCGTCGTCCCGCAGCTGCGCACGATCACGCTCGGCGGCGCCGTCACCGGCCTGGGTATCGAGTCGACCTCGTTCCGGCACGGGCTGCCGCACGAGTCCGTGCTGGAGATGGACGTGCTCACCGGTGCGGGGGAGGTCGTCACTGCTGCGCCCGACGGCGAGCACGACGAGCTGTTCCGGGCCTTCCCGAACTCGTACGGCGCCTTGGGGTACGCGACCCGGCTGCGGATCGAGCTGCAGCCGGTGGGGCCCTACGTCGCGCTGCGCAACGTCCGGTTCACCGACCTCGACGAGCTGGTGGCTGCGGTGGGTGAAGTGACCGGCACCGGCGCGTGGGGCGGCGAACGGGTCGACGCGATGGACGGGGTGATGTTCTCGCCGGACGAGGCGTACCTCGTCCTCGGTACCTTCACCGACCAGGTGCCGGCGGTCAGCGACTACACCGGGCAGGACGTGTACTACCGCTCGCTGCGCGACCGAGGTCGCGACGCCCTCACCGTGCACGACTACCTGTGGCGGTGGGACACCGACTGGTTCTGGTGCTCGAGGGCCTTCGGCGTGCAGAACCCGCACGTGCGCCGGCTGTGGCCGCGGCGGTACCGCCGCAGCGACGTGTACCACCGGCTCGTCGGGCTCGACCACCGGCTGCACGTCGCCGCACGCCTCGACCGGCTGCGCGGCATGCCGCCCCGCGAACGCGTCGTGCAGGACGTCGAGATCCCGCTCGAGGGCACCGCCGACTTCCTGCGGTGGTTCTCACGGAACGTGCCGATGGAACCGGTGTGGCTGTGCCCGGTACGACTGCGCTCGGACCGGGCGTGGCCGCTGTACCCGCTGTCGCCGGGGCGAACCTACGTGAACGTGGGCTTCTGGGGCACGGTGCCGATCGCTCCCGGCGCGGCCGACGGTGACGTCAACCGGGCGGTGGAGCGGGCAGTGGCAGAGGCCGGCGGGCACAAGTCGCTGTACTCGGACGCGTACTACGACCGGGAGACTTTTGACCGGTTGTACGGCGGCCAGACGTACCGCTCGGCCAAGGAGCGTTACGACCCCGCCCACCGGCTCACAGACATGTACGACAAGGTGGTGGGCCGGCGCTGAGTCCGGCTCCGGAAGGAGAGACATGACCACGGTCGCGGACATCGTGGACGCCGTGACGGACGGACCACTGCCGCTGAGGCTGACGGCATACGACGGCAGCGACGTCGGGCCGCGCGACGCGGCGATCCGGCTGCACGTGGCCTCCGAGCGGGGGCTGTCGTACGTGCTGACGGCACCGAGTGACCTCGGCCTGGCGCGCGCCTACGTCAACGGTGACATGGAGGTGCAGGGGGTCCACCCCGGGGACCCGTACGAGGTGCTGCGACTGGGCGAGGACCTGCGTCTGCGCCGTCCCTCTGCGGCGGAGGTCGTGACGCTGGCGCGGGGCCTGGGCCTGCAGCGGCTGCGCCCACCGCAGCCGCCGCCCCAGGAGTCCCTGCCCCGCTGGCGGCGCACCGTGCAGGGGCTGCGGCACTCCAGGTCCCGGGACGCCGCGGCGATCCAGCACCACTACGACGTCTCGAACTCCTTCTACGAGAAGGTGCTCGGCCCGTCGATGACGTACACGTGCGCCCTCTACCGCAGTCCCGACGACAGCCTGGAGACCGCGCAGGAGGCGAAGTACGCCCTGGTCGCCGACAAGCTCGGGCTGCGGCCCGGTATGCGTCTGCTCGACGTCGGCTGCGGGTGGGGTGGCATGGTGCGGCACGCGGCGCGGGAGCACGGCGTGCGCGCCCTCGGCGTCACCCTGTCCCGCCAGCAGGCGACGTGGGCGGCAGAGGCGATCAAGAAGGAGGGGCTCGACGACCTGGCCGAGGTGCGCTACCTCGACTACCGGGACCTGCCGACCGACGCTCCTTTCGACGCGATCAGCTCGATCGGGCTCACCGAGCACATCGGGGTAGAGAACTACCCCGACTACTTCCGCCGGTTGCGCCAGCTGCTGGTGCCCGGTGGCCGGCTGCTCAACCACTGCATCACCCGCAGCGACAGCCGCGCCTCGCACCGCACCGGGGCGTTCATCGACCGGTACGTGTTCCCGGACGGCGAGCTCGCGTCCCCCGGCCGGCTGATCACCGAGATCCACGACGCCGGGCTCGAGGTGCAGCACGACGAGAACCTCCGGCAGCACTACGCGCTGACCCTCGCTGCCTGGTGCCGCAACCTTGTCGACCGGTGGGACGAGTGCGTCGCTGACGTCGGTGAGGGAACGGCGCGGGTGTGGGGCCTGTACATGGCCGGCTCCCGGTTGTCGTTCGAGCGCAACGCCCTGCAGCTGCACCAGGTGCTGTGCACCCGCACCGAGGCGGGCGCACCAGACTTTCCGCTCCGCCCGGACTGGACCCCGTGACCCCAGGCCGAGGGTGAGTCCAGCAGGGCTCAGCGCAGCGCCCGCTCCATCCGCACGACGGTCCCCGCGTCGGTGGAGATCCGCACGTGGTTCATCGCCCGGCGGATGAGCCGGAGCCCGTGACCGCGGTACGGCTCGCTCGGAGAGTCGTCCCAGCGGCCGGCGTCGTGCACCTCCAGGTGCACTCGCCCGTCCCGCACCGCGGCCGAGACCTGCACCTCGCCGTCCGGGGAACCGTGCTCGACGGCGTTGGCGACGGCTTCCGAGCAGGCCAGGACGACGAGCTCCACGTCGTCGTCGGGGGCGTCGTGGGTCCGCAGCCAGTCGGCGAGCCGCCGCCGCATCCCGGACAGGTCAGGTCGGTCAGGTCGGACGACGTGTTCGAAGGTGCCCGCCGTGCCACCGGCCTCCGCCTGTCCTGGCGGGGACGGTGCCGGTGCCTGTCCCGGTCCCGGTGGGGACGGTGAACCCGGCACCGCGGTCGACGGGTCGCCGACGGTGCCGCCCGGGGTCTCGGGGCGCGCCACGCGGCGAGGGTACGGCGTGCCCCGCGCGGCCGCCCGTCGGAGCCCCCCGCCCGACCCACCCGTGATCATGCAATCCCGCCACCCCGCCCCACGCCCCCCGTGATCATGCAATCCCGCCACCCCGTCCCCGTCCCGTGATCATGCAATCCCGCCACCCCGCCCGCGGCCTTGCTGGCCGTGGCGTCCCACGCCGGGTCGGGCGCCTTCACAGAATGCTGCGCTCGGCACAACTTTCCCGGCGTGTCGCGCCACCAACCCAGCATTCTGCGAGCCGGTGGGTGGCGGGATTGCATGATCACGGGGGGGAGGGGAGGGGGGTTGTCGACTGGTCACCGATGGGTCAGAGCCAGCGGCGCAGGGGGCGGACGGCGGCCTCGAGCGCCCGCTGGGCGGCGCCGCGGCGTGCCCACCGCTCGCCGTCGACCTGCCGGCAGCTTCGCAGGTCGTCGTCGTAGTGGGCGTCAAGGGTGGCCACGAGGTCGTCGTCCAGGACGACGAGCGCCACCTCCTCGTCGTGGTCCAGGGAGCGCCGGTTGACGTTGCTCGAGCCGATGAACGCACACATGTCGTCGACGAGCAGGGCCTTGGCGTGAAGCATCGAGGTCTGGTAGCTCCACACCCGCACACCGGCGCTCACCAGGTCGGCGTATGTCGCCTCCCCGGCCAGCCGCGAGACGCGCTTGTCCCAGTGCGGCCCCGGCAGCATGACCTCGACCTCGACGCCGCGGGCCATGGCGTCCCGTAGCACCTCCATCAGATCGTCCTCGGGGGCGAAGTACGCACTCTGCAACCGGATCCGGTGACGCGCGGACTGCAGCAGGATGTACCAGGCGCGCTTGAGGTCGTCGTGACCGATGCTCGCCGAGCCGCGTACCACCTGGATGACAGCACCGCCTGGTTGCGGCTGGTCGGGAAAGCGGTCGCGGTCGTCGTAGAGGTCACCACCGGTCTCCGCCCAGTCCTGGGCGAATGCGGCGGCCAGGCCGTCGACCGCGGGCCCCCGGACCCGGAAGTGGGTGTCCCGCCACTCAGTCTCGTCTCTCGCGTCTCCGCACCACTCCTGCGCGATCCCGACCCCCCCGGTGAAGGCCACCTGTTCGTCGCACACCATGACCTTGCGGTGTCCGCGGTGGTTGTGCTTGAACGGCGACTTCGACCAGGGGATGCGGAACCAGCGGACGTCGACGCCCGCATCGCTCATCACCGCGAGGCAGTCCCGGTCGATGTGCCAGCCGCCGACGGCGTCGATGAGGACGCGAACCCGGACGCCGGCTCGGGCCCGCCCGGCGAGGGCAGCGGCGATGTCGTGGGCAGGCTGACCCTGCCAGTAGACGAAGGTCATGAGATCGACAGTGCGCCGGGTGGCGCGGATCGCCTCGAGCAGGGCCGGGAAGATCTGGTCCCCGTTACGCAGGACGTCGATCGCGTTGCCCTCGGTGAAGCTGACGCCGACGAGGCACTCCATGCGGCGGCGCAGCGCGTGCCCGGCCTCGTCCACGGAGGCGTTCTACCACGCTGCGGCGTCCGGCGTCCGGCGTCCCGCGACCGGATGACGGGGGTCGGCGGCCGCCGCCGAGCAGCCGGATCCACGAGGACGATGTACCGCCGTCACCAGTCGGTCGGCCGCTCGACGCCACTGTGCGCCCACGGGGTCGGCCGGGCGCAGGGCGTCGGCGACGGACGACCGGCCGGGCGCCGTCCGGTGGGCGCCACGTCATGCCCGCACGACGTGGGACGGGGGCCGCGATGGCCACGTCATGCCCGCACGACGTGGGGGGGTTGGGGGGGTTGGGGGGGTTGGGGTGGTAGGGCGGACGGCGCGGGGCTGGGGGAGGGGGGGCCGGGTCAGGGGGACAGTGCCGCGAAGGCCTTGCGGATCCGCTTCTCGGACACCGGGTGCGCGGTGCCCACGCCCTGGGCGAACAGCGACACCCGCAGCTCCTCGAGCATCCACCGCACGGCGACCACGTCGTCGTCCTCCCGGCGGTGCTCGGGCAACCGGTCCACCACCCGGGCGTACTCCTGCGCCAGCCGCTGGACGACGCCGGTGCGGTCCCGGTCCCGCGCCGGGTCCTCCGGCAGCTTGTCGAGCCGCCGGTGCAGGGCCCGCAGGTAGCGCAGCAGGTCGGGGAGCCGCCGCGCTCCGGTGGCCGTGACAAAGCCGGGGTGCACGAGGGCGTCGAGCTGGGCCCGGGCATCGGCCAGTGAGGGCAGCAGCGGCAGGGACGCCGCGGCGTCCAGCCGGACGGCGACGGCGTGGGAGTCCGCGAGCACCCGGGCCACGGTTCGGACGACGTCGGCGAGCACCGGCTCGGCGGAACCCCGTACGTGCGCCGCGAGCCGCTCCCAGTCGGCTGCGTCCCACACCGGCGCGCCACCCGTCGTCATCAGCGTGTCGACGGCGCACGCGGCGCAGTCCTCGAGCAACCGGTCGACGCTGCCGTGCGGGTTGCGGGTCAGCGCGAGCCGGCCGGCGTTGTCGAGGACCTCGCGAGCCACCCGGCCCGGGCTCGGCACCTCGGCGAGCAGCAGCCGCCGTTGACCGGCCCAGGTGGCCCGTCGCTGCTCGGCCTCGGTGGGCAGCACCCGGACGTCGACCCGGCCGCCGGCGTCCACGAGTGCCGGGTAGCCACGGACGAGGTGGCCGGAGGCGGTGACCTGCTCGACCACGCGTGGCAGCGTGTCGACGTCCCACCCGGTCAGGCCGGTGCGGTCCAGGGCCGGGGTGGTCCCACCAGCGGACGCCGTCTCCCGGGCGGGCTCCGGTGCACCGGAGGCCGTCACCGCCCGGGCCACGGCCTGGGCCACGTCGGGTGCCAGCCGGCGCCGCAGGGCCTCGAGGTCCTTGCCCTCGGCGAGCCGGCGGCCGGAGTCGTCCTCGACCCGGAACGTGACCCGCAGGTGGTCCGGGACCCCGGTCGGGTCCCACGCGTCGTCGGGCACGTCCACGCCGGTGGTGCGGTGCAGCTCGTCGGCGACGGCACGGGTCAGCGTTCGGCCGTCCGGCTCGGCGGGCAGCCGGGCCAGCACCTCGCGGGCGCGGTCCGGGGCGGGCACGAGCTGCTTGCGCACCGGCTTGGGCAGCCCTCTGATCAGTGCGGTGACGAGGTCCGCCCGCAGTCCTGGTACCTGCCAGTCGAACCCCGAGGCGGTCACCTGGTTGAGGACGGCCAGCGGGACGTGCACGGTGACCCCGTCGGCGTCAGACCCCGGCTCGAACTGGTAGCTCAGCGGCAGCTCGAGCAGCCCCTGTCGCCAGGTCCGCGGGTAGTCGCGCTCGTCGACGTCCCCGGCCTCGGGGTTGACCAGCAGGTCGAGGTCGAAGGTCAGCAGGTCCGGGTGCCGGTGCCGCTCGCGCTTCCACCAGGCGTCGAAGTGGCGGGCGGACACGACGTCGGCCGGGACCCGCCGGTCGTAGAAGTCGAACAGCGTCTCGTCGTCGACGAGGATGTCCCGGCGGCGGGCCCGGTGCTCGAGGTCCTCGACGTCGGCGAGCAGCTCGCGGTTGCGGTGGAAGAACCGGTGGTGGGTGTCCCAGTCCCCCTCGACGAGCGCGCGGCGGATGAACAGCTCCCGGGAGGTCTCGGGGTCGACGGCGGCGTACCCGACGCGGCGCGCGGCGACGAGCGGCACCCCGAAGAGCAGCACCTTCTCCTGCGCCATCACCGCGCCCTGCTTCTTCGACCAGTGCGGCTCGCTGTAGACCCGCTTGACGAGGTGCCCGGCGATCGCCTCCGCCCACTCCGGCTCGATCCGGGCCACCTCACGGCCCCACAGCCGCGAGGTCTCCACGAGCTCGGCGGCCATCACCCAGGCCGGCGGCCGACGGAACAGCGCCGACCCGGGGAAGACGGCGAACCGGGTGCCCCGGGCACCGAGGTAGTCGTTGCGGTCGCCCTGCTTGAGGCCGATGTGCGACAGCAGCCCGGCGAGCAGCGACCGGTGCACCTGCTCCGGCGTGGCAGGGGTGCGGTTGACACTGACGTCCACGCTCCGGGCGACCTCGCGCAGCTGGGCGTAGAGGTCCTGCCACTCGCGCACCCGCAGGTAGCTGAGGAACTCCGTGCGGCACATCCGGCGAAACGCGCTGGAGGACAACGCTTTCTGCTGCTCGGTGACGTGGTTCCACAGGTTGAGGTAGGCCAGGAAGTCGGAGGTCTCGTGTCGGAACCGGCGGTGCGCCTCGTCGGCCGCCTGCTGCCGGTCCGCCGGGCGCTCACGCGGGTCCTGCACCGACAGCGCCGCGGCGATGACGAGCACCTCGTGGACGGCGCCGTTCGCGTCCGCCTCCAGGACCATCCGGCCCAGCCGCGGGTCGACGGGAAACTGGGCGAGCCGGCGTCCGAGCGGGGTGAGGCGCCGGCGCGGGTCCTTCTCGTCCGGGTCGATGGCGCCGAGCTCGTGCAGCAGGGCGAGGCCGTCACGGACCTGCCGCGGGTCGGGCGGGTCGACGAACGGGAAGGCCGCGACGTCACCGAGACCGAGCGCGGACATCCGCAGGATGACCGAGGCGAGGTTGGTCCGCAGGATCTCCGGGTCGGTGTACTCCGGGCGGGAGTGCAGGTCCTCCTCGGAGTACAGCCGGACGGCGACGCCGTCGGCGACCCGGCCGCAGCGGCCGGCCCGCTGCCGCGCCGACGCCTGGGACACCGGCTCGATCGGCAGCCGCTGCACCTTCGTGCGGTGGCTGTACCGGGAGATCCGGGCGGTGCCCGCGTCGACGACGTAGCGGATCCCGGGGACCGTCAGCGAGGTCTCGGCGACGTTCGTGGCCAGCACGACGCGGCGGCCGGGGTGCGGGCTGAACACCCGGTGCTGCTCCGCGGCGCTGAGCCGGGCGTACAGCGGCAGGACCTCGGTGCCGCGCAACGACATCGCCCGCAGGGCGTCCGCGGTGTCCCGGATCTCCCGCTCCCCGGAGAGGAAGACCAGGACGTCGCCGGGTGCCTCGCCGGCGAGTCGCGACACCGCGTCACAGACCGCCTGCACCTGGTCGGTCTCCTCCGGGTCGTACGGCTCGTAGCGCACCTCGACGGGGTACGTGCGGCCGGACACCTCGATCACGGGGGCCCCGTCGAAGTGCCGGGAGAACCGGTCCGGGTCGATCGTCGCCGAGGTGATGACCACCTTGAGGTCCGGGCGGCGGGGGAGCAGCTGCTTGAGGTAGCCGAGCAGGAAGTCGATGTTGAGGCTCCGCTCGTGCGCCTCGTCGATGATGATCGTGTCGTAGCGCAGCAGCGACCGGTCGTTCTGGATCTCGGCCAGCAGGACGCCGTCCGTCATCACCTTGACGAGCGTGTCCTGCCGGGAGGAGTCGGTGAACCGGACCTTGTAGCCGACCACGCCGCCCAGCTCACCGCCGAGCTCCTCGGCGACCCGTTCGGCCACCGACCGCGCGGCGATCCGGCGTGGCTGGGTGTGGCCGATCGTCCCGCGCACCCCACGGCCCAGCTCGAGGCAGATCTTCGGCAGCTGGGTGGTCTTGCCCGACCCGGTCTCCCCGGCGACGACCACGACCTGGTGGTCGCGGATCGCGGCGGCGATCTGCTCCCGGTGCCGGCTGACCGGCAGCTCCTCGGGGTAGCTGACCTGCGGGACGGACGCTCGCCGGCGGGCCACCCGCTGCTCGGCCTGGTCGAGCGCGGCCTCGACCTGGGTCAGTGCCCGCTGCCTGCGGGCCTCGTCGCGCAGCGACCGGACGCCGTCCAGCCGGCGGCGCAGCCGACGCTCGTCCGCCAGGGTCAGCCCGGCAAGGCGCCCGTGCAGGCTCTGGAGCGGGTCCACCGCAGGCAGCGCCGACATGACCGGCTCAGGGTACGCCGCACCCCTGGGGCCGTCGCGAACGTAGGCTTCCGTCCGTGGCAACGGGACTGGACGGCCTGGTCGAGCTGGTGGCCGGTGGCGGCGTGCTCGTGCTCAGCGGCGCCGGCCTGTCCACCGACTCCGGCATCCCGGACTACCGGGGGCCGACCGGGTCGCTGCGGCGCGCCAGCCCGATGACGTTCCAGGAGTTCACCGGCTCGGCGGCGGCCCGGCGCCGGTACTGGGCCCGCAGCCACGTCGGCTGGCGGACGATCGCACGGGCGCGGCCCAACGCCGGTCACGACGCCGTCACCCGGCTGCAGCACCGCGGGCTCGTCGACGCCGTCATCACCCAGAACGTCGACGGCCTGCACCAGGCCGCCGGCTCGAGCGACGTCGTCGAGCTGCACGGTGGGCTCGACCGGGTGGTGTGCCTGTGCTGCGGTGACGTCACGTCGCGGGCCGGGCTGGACGCCCGGCTCACCGTGGCCAACCCGCGCTTCGGAGCGGACGTCGAGCGGGTCAACCCCGACGGCGACGCCGAGGTGCCCGACGAGGTGCTCGAGGACTTCGTCGTCGTGGACTGCCTGCGCTGCGGCTCCGGCCCGCTGAAGCCGGATGTCGTGTTCTTCGGCGAGCGGGTGCCGCCCGACCGTACCGCGCGCTGCTTCACGCTGGTCGACGCCGCCCGCGCCGTCGTCGTCCTCGGGTCGTCCCTGACGGTCATGTCCGGGTACCGGTTCGTCCTGCACGCCTCCCGCCGGGGCATCCCGGTCGCGGTCGTCAACCGGGGCCCAACCCGCGCCGACGACCGCGCCGACGTGCGGGTGGACGCGCCGCTGGGGGACGTGCTGCCGGTGCTGGCGGCCCGACTGGCCGTCCCGGCGGACCGGACGGCCTGAGCCGGCCGGTCAGGCGCTGCGGTCAGGCGCTGAGGGAGAACCAGACGCTCTTGCCCGGGCCGGAGGGGTCGATACCCCAGGAGTCGGCGACGGCGGACACGATCGCCAGGCCGCGCCCCGACGTCCGCCACACGCTGTCCTCACCGGTCAGGTCGTCGGTCCTGGGCTGCGGGGTGTGCACGCTGGTGTCGGACACCGCGACGGTCAGCTCGGCGTCCGAGCCAGTGACCGTCACCACGACGGACCCGCCCACGTGCACGACCGCGTTCGTGATCAGCTCGCTGACGAGCAGCTCGACCTCGTCGGCCCGCTCGTGCCAGCCCCAGTCGCGGACTCGGTCGGTCACCGCCCGCCGCATCGCGCGCACCGCCGCCGCGTCCGTCGTCGCAGCCTCGAAGGTGGCCTGGCGCACGCCCGGTCCGCCGTTGGCGCCGGTACGTTCCAGGATCAGCAGGGCGACGTCGTCCTCCCTGGCCGGGTCGTGCCCGATCAGGGCGTCGGCGAACGCCGGCAGCGGCTCCCGGACGGCGGAGCGGGCCCGGGCGAGCAGGGCCGCCTCGCCGCGTCCGAGGTCCAGGTCGCGGCGCTCGACGAGGCCGTCGGTGTAGAGGACGACCCGGCAGCCCTCGGTCAGCGGCACCCAGGTGACCGGGTAGGACGCCTGGGGGTCGATGCCCAGCGGCAGTCCGCCGGGGACGTCGAGCGACCCGGCCGTGCCGTCCGGCATGACGAGCAGCGGCTGCGGGTGCCCGGCCCGCACGATGGTGAGGCCGTCGTGGGTCGCGTCCAGCGCGGCGTAGGTGCACGTGACGAAGGAGTCCGCGCCCGCGGTGAGCAGGAAGCGGTTGGCCCGGGCGACGATGGTGGCCGGGTCGTGCCCCTCGGCGGCGTAGGCCCGCAGCGCCCCGCGGACCTGGCCCATCAGTGCCGCGGCCGCAGCGGAGTGGCCCTGGGCGTCGCCGATGACGATGCCGGTGCCCCCCTTGGGCAGGGGGATGACGTCGTAGAAGTCGCCGCCGACCTCGAGACCGGCGACAGCGGTCTGGTACCGGACCGCGATGGCGCAGCCGGGGACGTCCGGCAGGTGCTGCGGGAGCAGGGACCGTTGCAGTGTCCGGGTCAGCGACCGTTCAGCGGCCAGCACCTCGGAGCGGGCGACGGCCTGGGCCAGCAGGCCGGACAGCGTCGTCAGCAGTGCCCGCTCGGAGACCGTGAACCGGTGCGGACCGTCGAAGCTCAGGCACCACGACCCGATCACCTCGCCCCCGGCGATCA
Organism: Kineosporiaceae bacterium SCSIO 59966; assembly: GCA_020881835.1. Taxonomy (NCBI): domain Bacteria; kingdom Bacillati; phylum Actinomycetota; class Actinomycetes; order Kineosporiales; family Kineosporiaceae; species Kineosporiaceae bacterium SCSIO 59966. The sequence goes on along the minus strand of CP052876.1, from coordinate 1,675,230 downwards.
TCGGCAGGAACGCCCACGCTCCCTTGCCCGCGGCCCGGGCGACCGCCTGTCGCTGCGGGTATCGGGCGACGTAGTCCTCGAAGGTCTCCACGAAGATCGGGCTGCGTTCCAGGACGGCCTCGACCATCGGTGAGCGCTCGGCCATCGGCTGGTCCTCCAGCACCTTCCGGACGGGGTCGGGGTAGCCGCGGCTGGACGCCAGCCGCAGCCGGGGCCCGTCCGCGAGCGAGATCAGCAGGCCCTGGGCGTCGAACGCCTGCAGCTGGCGCTCCATCACCGCGGTGACGTCCGCGACGGTCACGGCGCCGGCGAGCGCCGTCGCCGCCTCCTCGACGGCCCGGGCCTGCACCACCCGCAACGGCACCCGGGACGCCGGGGCGGGCCCGACGGACCAGGCGTCCTCGGCGTCCGGCAGCACCTGGACGACGAACAGCTCCCGGCCGGCCACGTCTGCCGGAACGTCCCACAGCAGCAGGGTGACGACGCGTTCGCGGCCGTCGGAGCGCACGACCCGGCGGCGCAGCCGGCGGCCGTCCTCACGGGTGCTGCCGGCGGCGAGGGCACCGTCCACCGGCTGCTCGTCGGCCCGGTCGGCGGGCCGCAGCCACGAGGTCAGGACGGCGCCGGGCAGGTCCTCGTCGGCGGTCCCGAGCAGCTGGCCCATCGCCGGGTTGGCGTGCACGACGACGGCGTCGGCGTCGATGACGCACATGCCGTAGGGGGAGACGTCCGAGACCGCGGTGAGGACGCGACCGATCGTGGCCTCGTCGAGCATCCGACCGCGCCTCCACCTCACACGTCTCCGGCGGGGTGCCGGACCGGCACTCACTGTAACGGCGGGGGACGCGGCGGCGCCGCCGCTGAGCACCCGGTTCCGGCCGGTTTCCGGTGGCCGGTTCGCCGCCGCCGTGATCGGGTAGCGGCAGGACCGACACGGCCGTTCGCAGAGAGGAGACCCGATGCAGACCGGATGGCTCCAGGAGGTCGTCGAGGCCGACGGCCCCTTCGCCAGCGTCCACCTCGACGTCACCCGGGACCAGCCCACCTCGGCCGAGGAGCTCCGGCTGCGCTGGGCTGCTGTACGTCAGTCGCTGCTGGAGCAGGGCGCGCCGCAGGACGTCGTCGGCGTCGTCGAGGACGTCGTGCTGTCCGAGACGGGCCTGCCCGGGGAGCAGGGCCGCACGGTGATCGCCGGCCCCGCCGGCGTCGTCCTGGACCGCGTCCTGCCCCGCCGGCCGGTGCGCGACAGCGGCTCCTACGGTCCGGTGCCGCACCTCATGCCCCTGGTCCGCGGGCTCGTGGACGCCGTCCCCTACGCGGTGGTCGAGGTCGACGCGGCGGGCGCCGACGTCACCCTCGTCGGCGCGCTCGGCCAGCCGGTGCTCGAGCGGGAGATCGAGGGCGGTCACGACGTGCTGCACAAGTTCGGCGGCGGGGGGTGGTCGCACCGCCGCTTCCAGATGCGGGTCGAGGACTCCTGGGAGCGCAACGCCGCCGCGGTCGCCGACGGTCTGGACCGGGTCGTCGCGCAGCACCGGCCCGCGCTGCTGCTGCTCGCCGGTGACCCGCAGGTCCGCAGCCTCGTCCACCGGCACGCCACCGGCCGGGTCGCCGAGCTGCTGACCGACCTCGAGAGCGGAGGCCGCGCCGAGGGGGTGCACGAGGAGGCGTTCCAGGAGGCGGTGGAGGGGGCGCTGCGCCGGCACCGCCAGGCCGCGACGGGCGAGCTGCTCGCCCGGTACACCGAGCACCTGGGCCGGGACGACTCGGTGGCCCACGGGCTGCCGGCCGTCGTCGAGGCGCTGCGCGCCGGTGCCGTGGACGTCCTGCTGCTCGCCGACGACCCGTCCTCGACCGAGCGGCTGTGGGCCGGTGACCAGCCGCTGCAGATCGGCCGGACCGAGCAGGAGGTCGCCGCCCTGGGTTCCACGTCGGCGACGAGCGACCGGGCGGACGCCGTCCTGCTGCGGGCCCTGGTCGCCCAGCGCGGCGACATCGAGCTCGTCGAGGGCACCGACGTCCTGGAGGGGGGCGTCGGCGCGCTGCTGCGCTTCGACGTCCGTCCGCCGGTACCCGGCCGTTCCTGACCCCATGGCCAGGCGGTCCGTCGTCCGGGTCGGGATCTCCGGGTGGCGGTACCGCCCGTGGCGGGGGGTGTTCTACCCGCCGGGGCTGCCTGCGGGACGCGAGCTGGAGTACGCGGCGCAGCGGATGAGCAGCCTGGAGGTCAACGGGTCCTTCTACGCGCTGCAGCGGCCGACGACCTACCTCACCTGGCGCGCGCAGACGCCGGACGGCTCGGTCCTCGCCGTCAAGGGCGGCCGGTTCATCACCCACATGAAGAAGCTCCGGGACGTCGAGGTGCCGCTGGCCAACTTCCTGGCCTCCGGGCCGCTCGCCCTCGGGGACCGGCTCGGCCCGTTCCTGTGGCAGCTGCCGCCCACGCTGGCGTTCGACCCTGGGCGGGTCGGGGCCTTTCTCGACCTGTTGCCCCGGACGACGACCGAGGCCGCCGTGCTGGCGGCCGGGCACGACGAGCGGCTCGCGGACCGGTCGTGGACGACGACGGACGCCGACCGCCCGCTGCGGCACGCGGTCGAGGTGCGCCACCCGAGCTTCGTCACCGACGCGTTCCCGGACCTGCTGCGGGACAAGGGGATCGGGCTCGTCGTGGCGGACACCGCCGGGCGGTGGCCGCTGTTCCTGCAGGCCACCGCCGACTTCGTCTACGTCCGCCTGCACGGGGACACCGAGCTGTACGCCAGCGGCTACTCGGCCGAGGCGCTCGACCTCTGGGCGCAGCGGGTCCGCCGGTGGGCCGGTGACGGCCGGGACGTCTACGTGTACTTCGACAACGACGCCAAGGTCCGTGCCCCGTTCGACGCCCTGGCCCTGTCCGAACGGGTCCGCGACCTCGTCCCCGCGCCGTGGGGTGACGCGCCGGCCGGCTCTCCGGGCACTGGTCCGGGCACCGGTCAGCGGGAGGGACCGGACGACGGGTCGGACCAGGTCGCCACGACGTAGGCCACCCCGAACGGGTCGCCGGCGTAGCGCACCTGCGCCGGTGGCAGGCCGTCGATCAGCCCGGCGAGCACGTGCCAGGCGACGGTGCCGGCAGCGAGCAGCTCCGCGGCGGTGTCGTCGTCGACCTGGGCGAGCGTGGCGGTGTCCGCGGCGCGCAGGGCGGCGAGCACGGCGGCGTCGAACGGCACCGCCCGCTCGTCCACGTACCCGGGGGCCTTGACCCCCCGGCGGGCGCTGCCGTCGCCGAGCACCAGCACCGGGTCGCCCCCGGCCGACAGCTGCCGGCCGAGGGCGACCCGGTCGGCGACAGCGGACGACGCCGCAACGGCGTGCTCGGTCACCGGGCCGGTCCACCCGGCGCCGGCCAGCAGCGCACGCCCGACGAGCAGTGGCAGCGGGGCGGCGGACATCGGGCCTGCCCGGTCAGCGGTGGGTGCCGGTGGACTGGCGCCGGGGGCGAAGGACGCGGCGTCGACGGCCGGGCCGTCCGCGCCGACGAGGTGCACCCGGCCCGGCGCGTCGGTGAGCAGGACGCCGACCGCGTCCCGGCAGGCCGCCCGCAGGTCGGGCACCGGGTCGGCGGCGCCGGTGAGGCCGGGCAGGAGCAGCGGAGGGTGCGGGCACAGCGCCACCGGCGGACGGCTCACGCCAGTCCTCGCACCGTGCGTGCCGGTGGCCGCGTCCCGCGCAGGGTGGCCACCATGTCGAGCACCTCGCGGGTCTGCACCACGTCGTGCGCCCGGTAGACGCGGGCGCCGTGCCAGGCGCACACGGCAGTGGTGGCGAGCGTCCCGACCAGGCGCTCGGTCACCGGCGCGTCGAGGGTCTCGCCGACGAAGTCCTTGTGGGACAACGACACCAGCACCGGCCAGCCGGTGGCGACCACCTCGTCGAGCCGGCGGGTGACCTCCAGGGAGTGCCAGGTGTTCTTGCCGAAGTCGTGGCCCGGGTCGATGAGGACCGACTGCGCTGCGACGCCGAGGCCGACGGCCCGGCGGGCCAGGGCCGTGGTCCGCTCGACGACGTCCGCGACGACGTCGTCGTAGGCCACCCGGTGCGGCCTGGTGCGTGGCTGCTGGCCGCCGGCGTGGGTGCACACGAGGCCCACGTCGTGGGCGGCGGCGACCTCCGCCAGCACCGGGTCCACCCCGCCCCAGGCGTCGTTGAGCAGGTCGGCGCCCTCGCCGCAGACCACCCGGGCGACCTCCGAGCGCCAGGTGTCCACGCTGATGACGACGTCGGGGTGCCGGTCACGGACCCGGGCGACGAAGCCCGCGGTCCGGCGGATCTCCTCCGCGGCGTCCACCTCCTCGCCCGGCGCGGCCTTGACCCCGCCGACGTCCACGATCTGCGCCCCGGCGGCGACCACCTCGTCCACCCGGTCCAGCGCGGCGTCCTCGGCGTACGTGGCGCCCCGGTCGTAGAACGAGTCCGGCGTCCGGTTCACGATCGCCATGACGAGCAGCTCGGTGTCGCCGAACACCCGCCGGCCCAGCCTCAGCACCCCAGCACCTCCCGCAGCGCGGGCCGTTCGGCGACCGGCACCGGGCGGGCCCGCCAGCCGCCCTCGGCGCGGCGGTACTGGTGCAGCACCGGCTCGGCCGGTACGCCCCGCGGCGTCGGGTACCGGGTGTCGGCGACCGCGAGCAGCTCGCCGGCCATGACGGCCAGGTCGTGCACGGCCTGGTGGCGGTGGCCGCGGCTGCCCAGGTCGACCTGGGCGACGGCGTCCAGCCCGTACCGGTCGACGGTGTCGATGAGGGTGGCCAGCTCGACGCCGTACCCGGCCGGGAACGGCAGCTCGACGGCCAGCGACCGGCGCACCGCCCACTCGCCGGCCAGCGGCTGGACGACCGCGGCCAGGTGCGGCCACCACAGTGACAGCAGGGGGCGGGCGACGAGCTCGGTGACTCTGCCGCCGTCCGTCGACGGACCACCGCCGGCCGGTCCGGTGCCGTCGCCGGCAGGCGCCGCTGCGTCGTCGAGCACCCGGTCGTAGAAGCCCTTGACCAGCCGCACCCCGGGGTCGGCCAGCAGTGGGCCTATCAGCCCGGTGACGAAGTGCGGTCCCCACTCGGTGAGGTCGGCGTCGACGAACACGAGCACGTCACCGGTGGTGACGAGCAGCGACTTCCACAGCGCCTCGCCCTTGCCCGACAGCGTGCCCAGCTCGGGCGCCACGTCCCGGGAGGCGTGGACGACGGCCCCCGCGGCCGCCGCGACCGCGGCGGTGTCGTCGGTGGAGTCGGAGTCGATGACGACGAGCTCGTCGACCAGTCCCACGTCGAGGACGTCCCGGCGCAGCGTCCCGACGACCTCTCCGATCGTGGCCGCCTCGTCCCGGGCCGGGACGACCACGCTCACCCTGGTGCCGGTCTCGTCGCGCAACCGCAGGCACCGCTCCAGAGGCCAGTCCCCGGCCGTCGACGTGCGCCGCTCGAACCAGCCAGCCGCTCGCGGGTCCACGGCAGGAACCTAACCGGTGGGGCTTTCGGGGGAGGGGCGCGGGTAAGCCCAGGCACCCGCGCGTGGCGCAGTCCCACTCCGGGGCGGGCGCCGCAGGCGTCGGACGTGTCCGAGAAGAAGGACATGTTCGAGAAGAAGCAGGACGGCGCGGTGAAGGTGCTCTTCCAGCCCTGAGGCGGCAGACTCCGGCCGCGTGACCGAGTCCAGGGCCAAGCCGCACCTCGCCGCCGTCCTGGAGGCCCGTGCGGACGCCGTCGTCGAGCAGGTCCTGCGTGGGCGTGGCTGGGTTCCGCACGTCGTCGCCTACCCCGGATACGGCTCGGTCGCCCGGGACGGCGCGCCCGGCTGGATCCGGGTGCTCGGCCGGGTGCTGCTCTCGCGCCCCGGGACCGCCGGGCAGCCGCGTCGGCAGGGGCTCGTCCGGGGCTGGCGCAGCTTCGTCACCGCGCCCGTCGCGGGCGCGCAGGTGGTGGTCACCGCCGGGTCGTCCACTGGGACGGTGCGGACCAACCGCAGCGGGTACGTCGACGCCGTCGTCGAGTGCGACCTGCCCGCCGGTACGCACGAGGTGACGCTCCGGCTGCCCGACGGGGAGCCCACTTCGGCCGTCGTCACCGTCGTCGGCGCGCAGCAGACCCTCGGCGTGGTCAGCGACATCGACGACACCGTCATGATCACGTCCTTGCCGCGCCCGCTCATCGCCGCCTGGAACACGTTCGTCCTGCACGAGCAGGCCCGGTACGTGGTGCCGGGGATGGCGCCGCTGTACCGGGAGATCGTCGTCCGGCAGCCGGGGACCCTCGTGGTCTACCTGTCGACCGGGGCGTTCAACGTGGCCCCGACGCTGTCCCGGTTCCTCACCCGCCACGGGTACCCGGCCGGGCCGCTGCTGCTCACCGACTGGGGTCCCACGAACACCGGGTGGTTCCGCTCCGGGCGCCAGCACAAGGCGGCGACGCTGCGCCGGCTGGCTCGCGAGCTGCCCCAGGTGCGCTGGCTGCTCATCGGGGACGACGGGCAGCACGACCCGGACATCTACCTGGACTTCGCCCGGGAGTACCCCCAGCACGTTCGCGGGATCGCGATCCGCCAGCTGACCACGGGGGAGCGGGTGCTGTCCCGGGGCACGACCGGCCCGAGGCCCGAGGACCACGGGCCCGCCGAGGCTCCGGTGCCGGAGGTGCGCGCTCCGGACGGCACCGGCCTGGGCGACGCGCTGCGCCGCGCCGGTCTGCTGTGAGGGACACCGCTTCGGGTCGAGTCGGGAGCCCGGGGTCGAGTCGGCAGTCCGGGGTCGAGTCGGCAGCTCGGGGAGGTCCTGCCAGGATGGGCGGATGAGCTACCCGGCGGCACCGGACCGGTACGACACGATGACCTACCGCCGGTGCGGGCGCAGCGGCCTGGACCTGCCGGCCGTCTCCCTCGGGCTGTGGCACAACTTCGGTGACGACCGGCCGCTGGACACCCAGCGCGCCATCCTGCGTCGCGCGGTGGACCTCGGCGTCACTCACATCGACCTGGCGAACAACTACGGGCCGCCGTACGGTTCGGCCGAGCTGAACTTCGGCCGGGTGATGCGTGAGGACCTGCGGCCGTACCGGGACGAGCTCATCGTCTCGACGAAGGCCGGCTACGACATGTGGCCGGGCCCGTACGGGCAAGGTGGCGGCTCGCGCAAGTACCTGCTGGCCAGCCTGGACCAGTCCCTGCGGCGTCTCGGCCTGGACTACGTCGACATCTTCTACTCCCACCGGTACGACCCGACGACGCCGCTGGAGGAGACGATGGGCGCGCTCGACACCGCCGTCCGCTCCGGCAAGGCCCTGTACGTCGGGATCTCCTCCTACGGCCCTGAGCGCACCCGCGAGGCCGCCAGGATCCTGTCGGACCTCGGCACACCGCTGCTGATCCACCAGCCGTCGTACTCGATGCTCAACCGCTGGATCGAGACCGAGGGACTGCTCGACGTCCTGGAGGAGGTGGGTGCCGGCTGCATCGCGTTCTCGCCGTTGGCTCAGGGGATGCTGACGACGAAGTACCTGGACGGCGTGCCCGAGGGGTCCCGCGCAGCCCGCGACAGCTCTCTGTCGAGCGAGCTGCTCACGGACGAGGCGATAGAGCACGTCCGGGCGCTGAACGGGATCGCCGCCGCTCGCGGTCAGACCCTGGCGCAGATGGCGCTGGCCTGGGCGCTGCGCGACGAGCGGGTCACCTCGGTGCTCATCGGCGCCAGCAGCGTGGAGCAGCTCGAGGAGAACCTGGGGGCGACGCGGGCGCCGGCGTTCACCGACGACGAGCTGGCCGCGATCGACGAGCACGCCGTGGACACCGGGATCGACCTGTGGGCGTCCTCCCGGCAGGCATGACGGTGCGCGACCGGGCCGTCGTCGTCCTGGGGCTGATGGGCTCCGGCAAGAGCACCGTGGCCTCGGACCTTGCCAGCGCGCTGGACCGGCCGCTGCGCGACAGCGACACCGACCTGCTGCGTGAGCACGGCATCGACACCGCGACGCTCGCCGACCGGGACGGGGTCGACGCCCTGCACCGGTGGGAGGCCGAGCACCTCCTCACCGGTGTGGCGGAGCGACCGGCGGTGGTGGTCGCGGCAGCGGCCAGCACCGTGGAGGTACCCAGGTGCCGGGCGGCGCTGGCGGACGCGTTCGTGCTGTGGCTGGACGCCCCGCCGGAGGTGCTCGCGGCGCGGTTCGGCGCCGACGACTACCGGCCCCGGTTCGGCAGCGACCCGCTGGAACTGCTGCGTCGACAGGACCCGGTGCGCCGGCCGTTGTTCACGCAGGTCGCGGACGTCGTGCTGGACGCCTCGGCGCCGGTCGAGGAGGTGCTCGCCAGGGCGCGTGCCGCCGTCGGCCTCGACCCGGCGAGTACCTGATGCGCGCGGTCGTGGTCGAGGAGGTCGGCGTGCCGCCCGTGCTGCGGGAGGTACCCGACCCGGTGCCGTCGCCGGCCGGCGTGGTGGTCCGGGTCGAGGCCACCGGCATCTGCCGCAGCGACTGGCACGCCTGGCAGGGGCACGACCCCGACGTCGTCCTGCCGCACGTGCCGGGGCACGAGCTCGCCGGCACGGTCGTCGCCGTCGGCCCTGACGTCGTCCGCTGGACCGTGGGGCAGCGGGTCACTGTCCCGTTCGTCTGCGCGTGCGGGACGTGCGAGGTCTGCCGGGCCGGTGACGGCCAGGTGTGCCCGCACCAGACCCAACCGGGCTTCACCGGGTGGGGGTCCTTCGCCGAGCTCGTCGCCCTCGAGCACGCCGACACCAACCTCGTCGCACTGCCTGACGACCTCGACTCGGTCACCGCAGCGGGCCTGGGCTGCCGGGTCGCCACGGCCCACCGGGCCGTCGTGACGCGCGGCCGGGTGCAGCCGGGGGAGTGGCTGTCCGTGCACGGCTGCGGCGGTGTGGGCCTGGCGGCCGTGGCCATCGGCGTCGCGGTCGGAGCGCGCGTCGTCGCCGTGGACGTCCGCCCCGAGGCGCTGTCCGCGGCGCGGGAGCTCGGCGCCGAGGTGGTCCTGGACGCCACCACGGACGGCGACGTGCCCGCTGCTGTCGTCGCCGCCACCGGGGGCGGAGCACACGTCGCCCTCGACGCGTTCGGCTCCGCCGTCACCTGCGCCGACTCGGTGCTCTCGCTGCGCCGGCGCGGCCGCCAGGTGCAGGTGGGGCTGCTGCCGGCCGCGACCGGCCACCCGCGGGTCCCGATGGAGCGGGTCATCGCCTACGAGCTCGACCTCCTGGGCAGTCACGGGATGGCGGCCGCCGACTACCCGCCCCTGCTCGACCTCGTCACCTCCGGTCGGCTGCCCCGGGCTGCCCTGGTGCACCGGACCGTGTCGCTCGAGGAGGTCCCCGCGGCGCTGGCCGCCCTCGGTGAGGGGCGGCTCGGCGCCGGGATCACGGTGGCCGTGCCGTGAGGTGCCGGGTCGGGGGACCGCCGGTACGTTCGGTGTCATGAGTGAGGAACCGCTGGAGCGTTCGCGAGAGGCCGTGGAGCGGGCGAAGGAGGCCGCCGACCGAGCAGCGGAGGCCGAGCCCTTCCACCGCGAGGAGCCCGAGGAGGAGCGGCGCACCGCCCCGGAGCCGCAGTCCGCGTCCAAGGATCCTGCCGACGGCGACGGCAGCGCGCCCGACCCCCACGACCCCCCCACCCCGTGATCATGCAATCCCGCCACCCCAGGCCGGCACCCCCCGGTGATCATGCAATCCCGCCACCCCAGGCCGGCACCCCCCGGTGATCATGCAATCCCGCCACCCCAGCACAAAATGCCTGGCTCCGGCATCGTTCTAGCGGCGTGTCGTGCCTGCGACCCAGCATTCTGCGAGGTGGCGGACCCGGGAGCCGTGCGGCCAGGGGTGGCGGGATTGCATGATCACGAACAGGGGATTCGCAGCTGATCACGAAGGGTGGTCGACGGATCGTGACGGGGTTAGTCGACTGATCACGCAGAGCGGCCTGGGCTGCCCCGCAGAGGGGTCAGGCGGCGGCGAGGGGTCAGGCGGCGACGGCGAGGGCGAACGGCAGTACGCCACCCGCACCGGCCACTCGCAGCAGCCGCCCCGCGACCGTCAGCGTCCACCTGGAGTCGACGAGGTCGTCGACGAGGAGCACGGGCGCCGGAGCGAGCCGGCGCACCTCCGCGGCCATGTCCGGCGGCACCTCGAACCGGTCCCACACGCCCGCTAGCCGGAAGGCGCTGTTGCCACCGCGGGCACCGACCGGACCACCGTCGACGGCAACGAGCGACCCGAGCACCGGCAACCTGCCCAGTGCCCCGATCTGCTCGGCGACCGAGGCGACGAGGCGCCCGCGGCGGCGCGACGGGACCGTCACGACGGCGGCCGGCCGCACCTGCCAGCCCCACCCGGCCAGGACGTCGACGCAGGCCCGGACGAGCTCGTCGTCGGCGGGACGGTCCTCGGCCTCGTCCGCGAGCAGTCCCCGCAGGCGCTGCCCCCAGCCCAGGTCGGTGAGCCGTGCGACGGCGCGTCCCGGCGCCACCTGCTCCTGCACGGGGATCCGTCCCTGGACGGGGACGCCGAGCCGGCTCATCCCGGTGGGCCACGTCGTCCGGGGGTCGACCTGCACCCCCACCCGGCGGATCGCGGCGCCGGCCGACTGTCGTACCTCGGTGGGGACCGCGGTGGGGTACCAGGGCCCGGCGCAGACGTCGCAGCGGCCGCACGGTGCGGCGGTCTCGTCGTCGAGCTGCTGCTGGAGGAACGCCATCCGGCAGGACTCGCCGTGCTGGTAGGCGACCATGGCGTCCTGCTCGGCCACGCGTGCCTGCGCCACCCGCTCGTACCGCTCGGCGTCGAAGACCCACGGCCGGCCGGTCGCCGTCCAGCCGCCGCCCACCCGCTGGACGGCGCCGTCCACGGCGAGGACCTTGAGCAACAGCTCCAGTCGGGTGCGACGGACGTCGGCGACCGTCTCCAGGGCGGGGACGGACAGCGGCCGGTCTGCTGCGGCCAGCGCGGAGAGCACCGCCTCGGCGTCCTCGCGGCGAGGCATGGCTGCTGTGGCGAAGTAGCGCCAGATCTCGCGGTCCTCCGGACCCGGCAGCAGCAGCACGTCCGCGGTGCTCACCGCACGACCAGCCCGACCCACCTGCTGGTAGTAGGTCACCGGCGAGGACGGCGCTCCGAGGTGCACGACGAAGCCAAGGTCCGGCTTGTCGAAGCCCATGCCCAGCGCCGAGGTCGCCACCAACGCCTTGACCCGGTTGTCGCGCAAGGCCTCCTCGGCCTCGCGGCGCTCGGTGTCGTCGGTGCGGCCGGTGTAGACCCGGACGTCGTGACCGGCCTCGCGCAGCAGCGCGGCGGTGTCCTCCGCGGCGCTGACGGTGAGCGTGTAGACGATCCCGCTGCCGGGCAGTGCGGGCAGGTGCGTGGCCAGCCAGCCGAGCCGGTCCTCGGCACTCGGCAGCCTCAGCACACCGAGACGCAGCGAGGTGCGGGCCAGCGGCCCCCTGATCGTCGTGACCCGCACGCCGCCGCGACCCAGCTGCTCGGCCACGTCCTCGACGACCCGGGCGTTCGCCGTCGCCGTGGTGGCCAGAACCGGCGTGCCCGCGGGCAGACGGTCGAGCAGGTCACCGATCCGGCGGTAGTCCGGTCGGAAGTCGTGCCCCCAGTCGGAGACGCAGTGCGCCTCGTCGACGACGAGCAGCCCGCAGCGCCGAAGCAGGTCGGGCAGCTGCTCGGCGGCGAACCGCGGGTTGGTGAGTCGCTCCGGTGACACCAGCAGGACGTCGACCTCGTCGCGGTGGAGAGCGGCCGCCACGTCGTCCCACTCGGTGACGTTCGAGGAGCTGATCTCCACCGCGCGCACTCCGGCGCGGCCCGCGGCCGCGACCTGGTCGCGCATCAGGGCGAGCAACGGGGACACCAGCAGCGTCGGGCCGGCGCCGCGGCCGCGCAGCAGCGCGGTGGCGACGAAGTACACCGCGGACTTCCCCCACCCGGTGCGCTGGACGACCAGGGCCCGGGCGCGGTCCTCGACCAGCACCCGGACCGCGTCGTCCTGGCCCTCACGGAAGGTCGCGTCCTGGTTCCCGGTGAGGCGGCGCAGCAGGCTCAGGGCGTCCTCGGACGCGGGGACAGGGGGTGCGGCGCTCGGCATGCGGCGAGCGTAGGGGCGGCCACCGACAACGAGGTCGACCGGCCGCCCCTCCGCGCTGCGAGCGCCGTCCCGGTGGATCAGCCCTTCACGCCACCGGCGAGCAGTCCCCGCACGAAGTACCGCTGCAGGGTGACGAACACGATGAGCGGGACGATCATCGCGATGAAGGCACCGGCTGACAGCAGGTGCCACTCCGACCCGCGGGTGCCGACCATGTTCGCGAGCTGCACGGTGAGCGGGGCGACGTCCTGGTCGCCGCCGGCGAAGGTCAGGGCCACCAGCAGGTCGTTCCACACCCAGAGGAACTGGAAGATGCCGAACGCGGCGATGGCCGGCACGAGCAGCGGGAACAGCACCTGGAAGAAGATCTTCACGTGTCCCGCGCCGTCCATCCGGGCGGCCTCGATGAGCGAGCGCGGGATGTCCTTCATGAAGTTGTGCAGCAGGAAGATGGCCAGCGGCAGCGCGAAGATCGAGTGGGACAGCCAGACCGTCCAGAACGAGCCGGCCAGACCCCAGTCGACGTAGAGGGTCAGCAGCGGGATGAGCGTCACCTGGATCGGGACGATCTGCAGGGCGAACACGGCGACGAACAGCGTGTCCCGCCCCTTGAAGTCGATCCACGCGAAGGCGTACGCCGCCAGCAGCGCCAGCGTGATCGGGATGACCACGGCGGGGATCGTGATGACGACCGAGTTGACGAAGAACGTGGAGAAGTTCACGCCGGTGCCGAACAGCGCCTGCTCGTAGTTGGCGAGCGTGACCTCGGGCTCGAAGGGGAACTCCCACCACCCGGATCGGCGGATGTCGATCTCCGGGCGGAACGACGTGATGAGCAGGCCGAGAGTCGGGATCGTCCACAGGATCGCCATGACGATGGCGATGCCCGACGCCCACGGGGAGCTGAGCTTCGTCTTCGCCTCGGCAGAGCGCTGGGCTCGTTTGGCCGCCTTGCGGTTCTGGCGCGAGGTCTCGACGGCGGTGGCGGTAGCGGCGGGTGTGGTCGTGCTCACCGGATCTCCTCGGAGAGGCGCATCTGCCGGACGTTGTAGACGACGATGGGGACGACAAGCACGAAGAGGATGACGGCGAGCGCCGCGCCCAGGCCGGTGTTGAACTGCCGGAAGGCCTGCACGTAGAACTCGTTCGCGACCACGCTGGTCTGGAAGTTCCCGCCGGTCATCGTCCGGACGATGTCGAAGACCTTCAGCGTGACGATGGCGATGGTGGTGAAGACGACGACGATCGCCGGGCGGATGCTCGGCACGGTCACGTAGCGAAACATCCGCACGCCGCCGACGCCGTCGAGACGCGCGGCCTCGATGATGTCGTCGGGGATGGCCTTGATGGCCGCGGACAGCACCGTCATGGCGAAGCCGGCCTGGATCCAGATGAAGACGACGATGAGGAAGAACGTGTTCCACGGCGTGCTGATGAGGAACTGGTAGGGCTCCAGGCCGAGCCAGACGAGCACCTGGTTGGCCAAGCCGATCTGGCTGACGCCCGGCTGGTCGGGACGGAACTCGTAGACGAACTTCCAGATGACGCTCGCGCCGACCATGGAGATGGCCATCGGCAGGAAGATGAGCGCCTTGGCGAACGACTCGAAGCGTGAGCGGTCGACCAGGACGGCGTAGACGAGGCCGAGGAACGTCGCCGCGATCGGCACGACGAGCACCCAGATCGCCGTGTTCCGCAGGACGACCTGGAAGCCCTCCTGGGTGAAGATGGTCGCGTAGTTGTCCAGGCCGATGAAGTTCTCCCCGGTCCGGTCGTAGAAGGAGTCCACGATCGTGCGGATCGCCGGGTAGATGAGGCCGAGGACCAGCATCAGCACGGACGGCCCGAGGAACCCGGCCACGACCACCCAGTTCGGGATGCGCTTGGGCCGGTCGACGGCGAACAGGATGCCGGCCATGACGACGACGAACAGCGCGATGGCGAACGCCATCACGAGGAACTTCTCGCCGGGCGTCCCGGCGTCGAGCAACCAGTCCATCTCGTTCTCCTCGCTGCGTGCCGCCCGGACCGGAAGTGCCGGGGCCACCTTGCCACAGGCCCCGGCACTCCCGGCCGGACGACATCAGGACGACATCAGGACGACGTCCGGGTCACTCGACCGTCACGGCCAGGACGCCTCGATGGCCTCGAGAACGGCCTGGTCGTCCTTGTCGTTGGCGATCCAGTTCGTCATCTCGGTCCAGAAGCTGCCGGCACCGACCTCACCGGGCATGAGGTCGGAGGCGTCGAACCGGAAGACGGCCTCCTCGTCCTGGAACAGCTCGGCGGACAGCTGGTCGATCGGCGACTCGAGGTTCGCCGGGTCCAGGCCGGTGTTCGAGCTCACCCAGCCCGGCCCGCTGACCTTCGCCTTCTCGTTCGCCCAGTCGTCCGAGGACAGGTAGGTCTGGAACGCCTGCACGGCCGGCCGGTCCGAGAACGCGGCGGCGAACTCGCCACCGCCGAGCAGCGGCCGGGTGTCGTCCATCGACGGGAGGTAGAACGCGAAGACGTCGCCGTCCTCGGCCACCTCGGTGCCCTCAGGCCAGTTGGCCTGGTAGAAGGACGCCTGGCGGTGCATCCAGCACGCCCCGTCGAGGATCGGCAGGCCGGCGTCGCCGAACTCGGTGGAGGCGATGCTCTGGACCCCGCCCAGGCCACCGTTGACGTACTCCTCGTTCTTGAGGATCGAGCCGACCTCCGCGAGCGCCTCCGCGATCTGCGGGTCGTCGAACGGGATCTCGTGAGCGACCCACTGGTCGTAGACCTCCGGGCCCGCGGTGCGCAGCACGAGGTCCTCCAGCCAGTCGGTGGCCGGCCAGCCCGTCGCGTCGCCGGACCCGATGCCGGCGCACCACGGCACGCCGCCGTCGGCGACGATCTGGTCGGACAGGTCGATGAGCTCGTCCCAGGTCTGCGGGATCTCGTAGCCCGCCTCCTCGAACATCGAGGGGGAGTACCAGACGAACGACTTGACGTTCGCGCCGATCGGGGCCGCGTAGAAGGTGCCGTCGACCGAGCCGTACGCCTTCCAGTCCTCGTTCCAGAACTCGTCGACGTTGGCCGCGACGCTGTCCGGGGCCGGGACGACTGCTCCGGTGTCACGCACCAGCGTCTGCAGCAGGCCCGGCTGGGGGATGTAGGCGATGTCCGGGGCGTTGCCGGACTGGATCCGGACGACGAGCTGGGCCTCGAACTCGCGGGAGCCCTCGTAGTCGATCTCGGCCCCGGTGCACTCCTCGAACGGCTTGTAGGACTCGATGTGCGGGGCGTCCTCGGGGGAGACGATCGAGGTGTAGACCGAGACCGTCTCGCCCTCCAGGTCGCCGAACTCCTCGAACGCCGAGCAGTCGACCTCGCCGCCGGCCTCGGCGTCGCCGTCTCCGCCGTCGCCGCTGTCGCCGCCGCAGGCGGTCAGGACGAGGGCGATGCCCAGACCGCCCGCGACCGCGGCAGAACGACGTCTGCGCGTACTGAATGCCATGAACCTGGTCCTTCCATCGGGACTGCGGCGGGGTTGCCGCACAGTGCGTCACGAGCCAACTCCCCAGGGCCGTGAGCGGCAAGCAGACTCGTCAACATCGGCGTAACAATCCGGTCACGTGCGCGGTGACCGCAGGGTCGGGTGCCCTGACGAGAACGGCCAATCACCGCGGACATCGACATATCGCCGCACACGGGTGATCGTGACTCGACGAGCGCTCCGGCGACTGGCTCCGGCACGATGAGGACATGCCACCCATCACGACCGGGCCGAGCGGAAGCACGGGCCCCAGCACCGGGCCACAGGACGGCGGCCCACAGGACGACGGCCCGCGGACCCCGCGGGCCGTCGCCGACGCCTACGTCGACGAGCTCGTCGAGCTCGACCCGCTGGTCGCCACCTCCCTCGGACGACGTCCCGGCGACGACCGGGCCCCCGACCTGTCGCCGCAGGCCCAGGACGCCAAGGACGACGCCGCCCGCCGGGCACTCGGACGGCTCGCGGCGGCCGAGGCCGCCGGCGCGGCCGAGGACCCCCTGGAGGCGCGGGCCGCCCGGCTGCTGCGGGAGCGGCTCGAGGCCCAGCTCGCCGTCAGTGCTGCTGGTGAGCACCTGCGCCAGGTGCGCAACATCTTCGGACCGCCCCAGGCGGTGCGGCAGCTGTTCTCGATGATGCCGGCGCGCACACCGGAGGACTGGGCAGTCATCGCCCGGCGGATGTCCCGGGTCGACGAGTCCTTCGCCGGGTACGTCGAGTCGCTGCGCGCAGGAGGCCGGCGTGGTCTGTACGCCGCGCCCCGGCAGGTGCGCACGCTCGCCGACCAGCTCGGGGACTGGCTGGAGGCGGCCGGCGGTCGTGGCTGGTTCACCGGGTTCGTCGAGGAGGCGCCCGCCGACCTCCCCGCGAGCCTGCGGAGCGACCTGACGCGCGCCGCCGAGTCGGCCAACCGGGCCACCGCCGACCTGCGGGGGGTCCTGCTGCACGAGTACCTGCCGGCCACCGAGGGCACCCCGGACGCCGTCGGCGCCGAGCGCTACCGACTGCTCGCGCGGCTGTCCACCGGTGCCGACCTCGACCTCGAGGAGGCCTACCGCTGGGGGTGGCAGGAGTACCTGCGCCTGGACGCCGAGATTCGCGAGGAGGCCGAGCGCGTTCTACCCGGCGCCACACCGCTCGAGGCGATGCGGCACCTGGACGCCGAGGGCGAGGCGGTGGAGGGCGTCGAGGCGGTCCGGGAGCGGTTGCAGCAGATGCTCGACGGCGCCGTCGCCGACCTCGACGGGACGCACTTCGACATCGCGGACCCGGTGAAGGTCGTCGAGGCCCGCATCGCCCCACCGGGCAGCGCTGCCGCGCCGTACTACACCCGCCCCACCCTCGACTTCTCCCGGCCGGGCCGTACCTGGCTGCCGACCTTGGGGCAGAACCGGTTCCCGCTGTGGAACCTGGTCTCGACCTGGTACCACGAGGGAGTTCCGGGCCACCACCTGCAGCTGGCGCAGTGGGCCTACGTGGCGCCACAGCTGTCCACCTACCAGACGACGGTGGGATCGGTCAGCGCGAACACCGAGGGATGGGCCCTGTACGCCGAACGCCTTATGGACGAGCTCGGCTACCTCGCCGACCCGGGCGCCCGGCTTGGCTACCTCGACGCGCAGATGATGCGCGCCGTCCGGGTCGTCATCGACATCGGCATGCACCTGCGGCTCAGCGTGCCGGAGGACTCCACGTTCCACCCCGGGGAGACCTGGACGCCGGAGCTGGCCAGGGAGTTCTTCGGAGCCCACAGCGGGCGTGAGGCCGCCTTCATCGACAGTGAGGTCGTCCGGTACCTGGGCTGGCCCGGGCAGGCGATCAGCTACAAGCTGGGGGAGCGCGCGTGGCTCGCGGGGCGGGAGGAGGCTCGCCGCCGCCGGGGCGACGGCTTTGACCTCAAGGCCTGGCACATGGCGGCCCTGTCGGCCGGCTCCCTGGGCCTGGACGACCTCACCGAGGTGCTCGCCGGCCTGTGAGACAGAGCCGGCCGCGGCGCGCTCACTGCGGGTCGTGCCGCGGCCGGGCGCCGGCCCGCAGCTGGACCAGGGCGTCCCCGTGCACCAGTCGGGCCCGCACCGCCCCGGACGCCGCCCGACGCGCGAGGGCTGCGACCGGCAGGGGGACGTGCGACCCGATGAGGACGGCGTTCGCCCACCGCCGGCGCCGTAGCGCCGCCGGTTCGGCAAGCACGGCGACGGACTCGAAAACGGCTGTCGCCGAAGCGATCTCGACGCGCAGCTCCTCCAGGGCCCCGGGGTCGGCGATGTTCGCGAGGTAGACCGCGCCCGGGCGCAGCACCCGGGCGACGCAGGCCACGAACTCGGCCGTCGTCAGGTGCGAGGGAGTCCTCGCGCCCGCGAACACGTCCCGGACGACGACGTCCGCGCTGGCGTCCGGACGCCTCGCCAGGCCCTCTCGGGCGTCCCCGGACTGCAGCCGCAGGCGAGGGGAGCGGGGCAGGCCGAACCAGCCTCGGACGAGCCGGTTCAGCTCGGCGTCCAGCTCGACGACGACCTGCCGGGACCCCGGCCGGACGGCGTCCAGGTGCCGGGCCAGGGCGCACCCGCCGCCGCCGAGGTGGACGACGTCGAGCGGCTGGGGAGCCGGCGCGGCCGCGACCTCGACGACGTCCGCCATCCACTGCAGGTACTCGAACTCCAGGACTGTCGGGTCGCGCAGGTTGACCGGCGAGCTCGGCACCCCGTTGACCCAGACCGTCCATGCGTCAGGGTCGGCGCCGTCGCGGGTCAGGCGAACCGTGCCGGTGTCGATCGGGTACTCGCCCTCCACCGGTCCTGACCGGTCGCTGTGCCCACGGCGGTCACGCTGCCGGCTCCCCATCCCCACCCTCCCCACCCCCACACCCTCCCCTCGCCGTGATCATGCAATCCCGCCACCCTCCGAGCCCCACCCCTCGGTGATCATGCAATCCCGCCACCCTCCGAGGTGGTCTTGGTTGCCATGTCAGCCTCACGTCGGGTGGCGCGCCTCCACCACAGAATGCTGCGCTCAGCACGGCCTGGCCGGCGTGTCGCGCCCACAACCCAGCATTCTGCGAGCGGGTGGGTGGCGGGATTGCATGATCACGAGGGGGGATTGTCGACTGACCACCGAGGGTGGTCGGCTGACGGACCGCCGAGCGCGGACGTGGCGGGAGGTGACGCAGATGACACTAGAGTGACGGCTCGTGAAGATCGGCATCCCGCGCGAGGTCAAGAACAACGAGTACCGGGTGGCCGCCACCCCCTCCGGCGTCCACGAGCTGGTCCGCCACGGTCACCAGGTGTACGTCGAGACGGACGCCGGGACCGGGTCCTCGATCTCCGACGAGGACTTCGCCGGCGCGGGAGCCCAGATCCTGGACTCACCCGACGACGTGTGGGCCGAGGCCGACCTCGTGCTCAAGGTCAAGGAGCCGGTGGCGTCGGAGTACCACCGGATGCGCGAGGGGCAGACTCTCTTCACCTACCTGCACCTGGCCGCCGACGCCCGGCTCACCACCGAGCTCGTCGAGCGCAAGGTGACCGCCATCGCCTACGAGACCGTGGAGCTGCCGGACCACTCGCTGCCGCTGCTCGCCCCGATGAGCGAGGTCGCCGGCCGGCTCGCCCCGCAGGTCGGCGCGCACACCCTCATGCGCGCCCAGGGCGGCCGCGGGGTCCTCATGGGCGGTGTGCCGGGCACCTACGCCGCCAAGGTCGTCGTCATCGGAGCCGGCGTGGCCGGGTTCAACGCGGCCGCCATCGCGCTCGGTATGCAGGCCGAGGTGCTCCTGCTCGACAAGAACGTCGCCCGGCTGCGCCAGGTGGACGCGATCTACCAGGGGCACTGCCAGACGGTCGCGAGCAACACCTACGAGATCGAGCGGGCCGTCCTGGACGCCGACGTCGTCATCGGCGCGGTCCTCGTCCCGGGCGCCAGGGCACCCAAGCTGGTCAGCACCGAGCTGGTCTCCCGGATGAAGCCCGGCAGCGTGCTCGTCGACATCTCCATCGACCAGGGCGGCTGCTTCGAGGACTCCCGCCCGACCACGCACGCGGAACCCACCTACCGGGTGCACGACTCGGTCTTCTACTGCGTCGCGAACATGCCCGGCGCCGTCCCGCACACCTCCACCTACGCCTTGACGAACGTCACCTTGCCGTACGCCCTGGAGCTGGCCGACAAGGGCTGGCAGCAGGCGATGCGCGACGACGAGCCGCTGTCCCTCGGGCTCAACACCCACGCCGGGGCGGTGACGTACGCCCCGGTCGCGGAGGCCCACGGGCTGGACGCCGTCCCGCTGGCCGAGGTGCTCTCCTGACGAGCCCGCGGCGGCCAGCACCACCGAGCGGCCTGGCCCGCGCGGTGGCCGGCTACCTCGAGCACCTCACCGTTGAGCGCGGACTGTCGGTGAACACCCTCGGTGCCTACCGCCGGGACCTCGAGCGGTACGTGGCGTTCCTGGAGGGACAGGGCCGGCGTGACCCCGGCGACGTCGTGGCCCAGGACGTCAGCGACTTCCTCGCCACCATCCGCACCGGGCAGGACGGCCGCCCGGCGCTGTCCGCCGCGTCGGCGGCGCGCACCGTCGTCGCCGTGCGCGGCCTGCACCGCTTTCTCGCCCTCGAGGGGACGACGGTCGCCGACCCGGCCCGGGACGTCCGCCCGCCGACACCGCCCAAGCGGCTGCCCAAGGCCATCAGCGTCGCCGCGGTCACCCGGCTGCTCGAGGCCGCGTCCGTCGGCGACACCGCCGCCGCGCTGCGGGACCGGGCGCTGCTCGAGCTGCTCTACGGCTCCGGCGCCCGGATCAGTGAGGCCGTCGGGCTCGACGTCGACGACGTGCTCACCGGGGACGACGGGGGCGTCGGCGCCGCCGTGCGGCTCGTCGGCAAGGGCGGCAAGGAGCGGCTGGTGCCGCTCGGGTCCTACGCCGTGCAGGCGCTCGAGGCCTACCTCGTCCGGTCCCGCCCGGTGCTGGCCCGGGCCGGGCGGGGGACCCCGGCGGTCTTCCTCAACAGCCGGGGCGGACGGCTGTCGCGCCAGAGCGCGTGGGCGGTGCTGCGCTCGGCCGCTCAGCGGGCCGGGCTGTCCGAGCACGTCTCCCCGCACACCCTGCGGCACTCCTTCGCGACCCACCTGCTCGAGGGCGGCGCCGACGTCCGGGTGGTCCAGGAGCTCCTCGGCCACGCCTCGGTGACGACCACGCAGGTCTACACGCTCGTCACCGTCGACACCCTGCGCGAGGTGTACGCCGCCGCGCACCCGCGGGCCCGCTGACCCGCGGTGCTGCTGGGGTAGGGTCGCTGCGATCTGACCGCCGTCCGAGCAGGAGACGAGAGCACCTGTGAGCAGCAGTGACACCACCGTGGTGCCTGCCGGGGAGACGGTCGGCCCGACCGGCCGCCCACTGCCCGCCTTCCCCGAACCCGCCCCGCTGGCGGGGCACGGTCCAGCTCGGATCATCGCGATGTGCAACCAGAAGGGCGGCGTCGGCAAGACGACGACGACCATCAACCTGGGTGCTGCCCTGGCCGAGTACGGCCGCCGGGTGCTCCTCGTCGACTTCGACCCCCAGGGCGCACTGTCGGTGGGGCTCGGGGTGAACCCGCACGAGCTCGACCGGACCATCTACAACCTGCTCATGGAGCGCTCCAGCGACGTCCGGGAGGTCATCCGTCCCACCGCGGTCGCCGGACTCGACCTGCTGCCGGCGAACATCGACCTGTCCGCGGCGGAGGTTCAGCTCGTCGGCGAGGTGGCCCGCGAGACGGTGCTCGCCCGGGTGCTGCGCCCGGTGGCCGACGACTACGACGTCGTCCTCATCGACTGCCAGCCCTCCCTGGGCC
Organism: Kineosporiaceae bacterium SCSIO 59966; assembly: GCA_020881835.1. Lineage (NCBI taxonomy): Bacteria > Bacillati > Actinomycetota > Actinomycetes > Kineosporiales > Kineosporiaceae > Kineosporiaceae bacterium SCSIO 59966. Next base: position 1,653,751 of record CP052876.1, on the reverse strand, counting down.
TGCTGACCGTCAACGCGCTGACCGCCGCCCACGGCGTCGTCATCCCCCTGGAGTGCGAGTTCTTCGCCCTGCGCGGGGTGGCGCTGCTGGTGGAGACCATCGAGAAGGTCCAGGACCGGCTGAACCCCGCGCTGCAGATCGACGGCATCCTCGCCACGATGTACGACTCGCGCACGCTGCACAGCAGGGAGGTCGTCGCCCGGGTCGTGGAGGCGTTCGGCGACCGGGTCTTCCACACCGTCATCGCCCGCACGGTGAAGTTCCCGGACGCGTCCGTCGCCGCGGAGCCGATCACCTCGTACGCGCCGGGCCATCCGGCGGCCGAGTCCTACCGGCAGCTCGCCCGCGAGCTCATCGCCCGTGGTGACGCCGCCTGAGCAGGGGCCGGGCAGCCCCGCCGGACGCTCCTTCGAGGTCCACCTGGAGAACTTCAGCGGGCCGTTCGACCTGCTGCTGTCCCTCATCGCCAAGCACAAGCTCGACATCACCGAGATCGCCCTGGCAACCGTCACCGACGAGTTCGTCGCGCACATCCGCTCGGCCGCCGACGGCGGCTGGGACCTCGGGCAGGCCAGCGAGTTCCTCGTCGTCGCCGCGACCCTGCTGGACCTGAAGGCAGCCCGCCTGCTGCCCGCCGGCGAGGTCGACGACGACGAGGACGTCGCCCGGCTGGAGGCGCGCGACCTGCTCTTCGCGCGGCTGCTGCAGTACCGGGCGTTCAAGCAGGTCGCCGCCTCCCTGGCGGAGCGCCTGGCCACCGAGGGCCGCCGGTACCCCCGCTCGGTGCCGCTCGAACCGCACCTGGCGAACCTGCTGCCCGAGCTCGTCATGAGCACCACGCCCGATCAGCTGGCCACCGCGGCAGCGCGGGCGCTGGCACCCCGTCCGCAGCCGGAGGGGGTCAGCCTGGCCCACCTGCACAGTGCCCGGGTCAGCGTCCGGGAGCAGGCGCAGGTCCTCGCCGACCGGTTGCGTCGCAGCCGTCGCACCACCTTTCGCGCGCTCGTCGCCGACGCCACCTCGACGACGGTCGTCGTCGCCCGCTTCCTCGCACTGCTCGAGCTGTTCCGCGACGGCGCCGTGGCGTTCGACCAGGTCGAGGCCCTGGCGGAGCTCAGCGTCCGCTGGACGGGCAGCGAGGATGGTGACGTCGAGGTGGACGACGAGTTCGACCAGACAGACCCGGACGGCGTGCGGCTCGCCGGCCGGGACGCCGAGCAGGAGGTGGCACCGTGACCGACGCCGGCACGCACAGCGACGCGGCGAACGCGGCAGCACAGGGGTCGACGAGCCGGACGGCAGGGGAGGACGACCCGGTGGCCGAGGGCCTCGACCTCGACGTGCTCCCCGGCGGGGCGCGGGCTGCTCTGGAGGCCGTCCTCATGGTGGTCGACGAACCGGTGCCCGTGCTCCAGCTGGCGTCCGCTCTCGTCCTGCCCGTGGAGCGGGTGGAGGCGCTCCTGGCCGAGCTCGTCGCCGACTACGCCGAGCAGCACCGCGGCTTCGAGCTGAGGGAGGTCGCCGGGGGCTGGCGGATCTTCAGCCGGCCGGACGTCGCCCCGGTGGTCGAGCGGTTCGTCCGCGACGGGCAGACGGCCCGGCTCACCCAGGCCGCTCTGGAGACCCTCGCCGTCGTCGCCTACCGTCAGCCGGTGTCCAGGGCACGAGTGTCTGCGATCCGGGGGGTCAACGTCGACGGCGTGATGCGCACCCTCAGCAGTCGCGGTCTGGTCGAGGAGGCCGGCCACGACCCCGACAGCGGCGCCGTCCTCTACCGGACGACGAGCTACTTCCTCGAGCGGATGGGGCTGACGTCGGTGGACGACCTGCCACCGCTGGCCCCGTACCTGCCCGACGCTGACGTCCTCGAACAGCTGGCGGGAGAGGAGCGGTGAGCCCGCCTGACGGCCGCGGGCAGGGCCGAGGCGGTCACCGCGGGCGCCCCGGCCGGCCCACCGGCCGGCCGTCCGCCGGACCGGCCAGGCAGCGGGTTCGTCGTCCGGGGCCGGCCCAGCCGGTCGAGCCCGCGGTCGACGTCCACGACCCGGACGGCGTCCGGCTGCAGAAGGTTCTCGCGCACGCCGGGGTCGGCTCCCGGCGGGCCTGCGAGGCGCTCATCGCGGCCGGCCGGGTCACCGTGGACGGCCACGTCGTCACCGAGCTCGGCGTGCGGGTCGACCCCACCACGGCGGTGATCACGGTCGACGGGGTGCGACTCCAGCTGGACGAGTCGAGGACCTACCTGGTCCTCAACAAGCCGCGCGGCGTGCTGTCCACGATGGAGGACCCGCAGGGCCGGCCGTGCCTGGCCGACCTGCTCGGTGATCGCGGGGACCGGTTGTTCCACGTCGGCCGTCTGGACGCCGACACCGAGGGCCTGCTGCTGCTGACCAACGACGGGGAGCTCGCCCACCGGCTGCAGCACCCCTCCTACGGCGTCCGCAAGACCTACCTGGCCGAGGTCGAGGGTCGGGTCTCCAAGGACGTCGGCCGCCGGCTGCGGGCAGGGGTCGACCTCGAGGACGGGCCGGTCGCGGTCGACTCCTTCCGGGTCGTGGACGCCGCCGGCGGGCGCACCCTCGTCGAGGTGGTCCTGCACGAGGGCCGCAAGCACGTCGTCCGCCGCCTGCTCGCCGAGGTCGGTCACCCGGTGACACGCCTGGTGCGCACCGAGGTCGGCCCGGTGCGGCTCGGGGACCTGCGCCCCGGCAGCACCCGGCCGCTGACCCGGGCCGAGCTGAGTGCCCTGCTGCTCGACACCGGGCTGTGACGTCGGTGTGCCGGTGAGGGACGCCGGCGAGCGCGGGGCGCCGTGGTCCGGGTGGTGGTCATGGCGTCTCAGCAGGTGGATGCGTCGGTAGGCTCGTCCCGACAGCGGACGACGCGAGGAGGGGTACCGATGGCGGTGCGGGCCATCCGCGGGGCCACCCAGCTCGAGGTGGACGAGCGCGAGCACCTGCTCGAGCGCACCCGCGAGCTGGTCACCCAGGTGCTCGAGGCGAACCGCCTCGACCGGGACGCCCTCATCTCGATCATCTTCACCGTCACCGCCGACCTGCGCAGCGAGTTCCCCGCGCTGGCGGCCCGCGAGCTCGGCCTCGGCGACGTCCCGCTGCTGTGCACGGTCGAGGTCGACGTGCCCGGCGCCCTGCCCCGCGTCGTCCGGCTCATGGCGCACGCGGAGCTGGACGTTCCCCGCAGCCAGGTGCAGCACGTCTACCTGCGCGGCGCCGAGGTGCTGCGCCGGGACCTCGCGCAGTAGGCCCGTGAGCCTCACCCGTACCCGCGGACCGGTGCGCGTCGTCGGCACCGGGCTGCTCGGCACGTCCGTGGGCCTCGCCCTGGCGACTCGGGGGGTCGACGTCCTGCTCGCCGACCCCTCGCCGTCCGCCGTGGTTCTCGCCCGTGACCTCGGCGCGGGCCGACCCGCCACGGACGACGACCCGCCGCCGGCCCTCGTCGTCGTCGCCGCCCCGCCGGACGTCACCGGGGACGTCGTCGCCGAGGAGCTGGCGCGCTGGCCGGACGCCGTCGTCACCGACGTCGCGAGCGTCAAGTCCGGTCCGCTGCGCCGGGTAGCCGACCGCGGCGGTGACCTGGCGCGCTACGTGCCCGGTCACCCCCTGGCGGGGCGCGAGCGCGGCGGCGCGGTCGCCGCACGCGCGGACCTGTTCGCCGGCCGGCCGTGGGTCGTCGTCCCGGGTGCGACGGCGGCCGCCGTGCGCCGGGTCGAGGACCTCGTCACCGACCTCGGCGCGACCCCCGTGGCGCTGTCGGCGGCGGCGCACGACGAGGCCGTCGCGGTCGTCTCGCACGTCCCGCAGGTCGCGGCGAGCCTCGTGGCGGCCCGGCTGCGCGACGCCCCTGCCGAGGCCGTCGCCCTGGCCGGTCAGGGGCTGCGGGACGTCACCCGGATCGCCGCCAGCGACCCCGCGCTGTGGGTGCAGATCCTCGGGGGAAACGCCGCCCCGGTCCGCCGAGTGCTCGGTGCGCTGCGCGACGACCTCGACGTCGTCCTGGACGCCCTGGACCGCCTGGCGGGCGAGGGCGCGGGTGCTGCCGCGGGGGACGGCGGCCCAGCGGTCGGCGCGAGTGCCGCGCTCGCCGCCGTGGTGGCTGCCGGCAACGACGGGCACGCGCGCATTCCGGGCAAGCACGGGGCGCCGCCCACGCCGTACGCCGTCGTCACGGTCGTCGTCCCGGACCGGCCTGGTGAGCTCGGGCGGCTGTTCTCCGACATGGGGGAGATCGGGGTCAACCTCGAGGACCTGCGTCTGGAGCACTCTCCGGGCCAGCCGGTGGGTCTGGCCGAGCTGTCGGTGGTCCCCGCCGCCCGGGAGCGGCTCGAGACCGCCCTGAGCCACCGCGGCTGGGTCGTCCACTCCTCCCCTCGCTGATCGCTCGAACACCCCTATTGGTGATCATGCAATCCCGCCACCCCCAGCGCCCCTTCGGTGATCGTGGATACTCCCCTTCGGTGATCATGCAATCCCGCCACCCTTGCCTGTGCTGGTGGAACAGCTGCACCACGCCTCACGAGGGTGGCGGGATTGCATGATCACGAGGGGAGGGGGCGGGGCGAGGGTGGCGGGATTGCATGATCACGAGGGAGGGGGGTGGAGGCCGAAGGGCGGGGGGTGCGGGCGTACTCCACTAGGCTCGGCACAGCCCCCACCGAACCGTCGAGGAGTCGCACGTGCCCGCCCTGCAGCGCCGCATCGTCGTCGCGATCGACGGTCCGTCCGGCTCGGGCAAGTCGACGGTCAGCCGAGAGGTGGCCCGCCGGCTCGGGCTGGCGTACCTCGACACCGGGGCGATGTACCGGGCGGTGTGCTGGTGGTGCCTCGAGCGGGGCATCGACCTGACCGACGTCGAGGCCGTCGCGCAGGAGGCCCGCCGCCTGCCCCTGCGGATGGGGACCGACCCGGCCGACCCCCGGGTCCTCGTCGACGGTCAGGACGTCGGCGCCGCCATCCGGGAGAGCCGGATCTCCCGGCAGGTCAGCCTGGTCGCCACGAACCTCGCCGTCCGTGCCGAGCTCGTCCACCGGCAGCAGGAGATCATCGCCGCCGCCCCGGCCGGCATCGTCGCGGAGGGCCGGGACATCACCACGGTCGTCGCGCCGCAGGCCGACGTGCGGGTGCTGCTCACCGCGGACGAGGAGGCGCGACTGACCCGCCGCGCTCTCGAGCTGCACGGCCACAGCGCCCAGGAGGCGCTCGCTGCCACCCGGGACGAGGTGCTGCGCCGCGACCGCGACGACGCCACCGTCTCCACCTTCCACGTAGCAGCCGACGGGGTCGTCACCGTGGACACCTCGACCCTCACTCTCGAGCAGGCGGTGGACGCCGTCCTCCAGGTCGTCGCCGACCGCACCGGGGAGCCACGATGACCGACCGGAACGATGCCGTCGACCCGACAGAGGCCTTGCGCGCCGGGCTGGAGGACTACGAGCTCGACGAGTCCGACCTCTCGCTGCTCGAGGCCGCACCGGAGGACCTGCCCGGCGGCGACGCCGGCCCGCTGCCGGTGCTCGCCGTCGTCGGGCGTCCCAACGTCGGCAAGTCCTCCCTGGTCAACCGCATCCTCGGACGGCGGGAGGCCGTCGTCGAGGACGTCCCCGGGGTCACCCGGGACCGGGTGACCTACCCCGCGACGTGGGCCGGGCGCAGCTTCACGGTCATGGACACCGGAGGCTGGGAGGTGGACGTCGCGGGCCTCGACGCCCGGGTTGCCGAGCAGGCGGAGATCGCCGTCGAGCTGGCGGACGCCGTCCTGTTCGTCGTCGACGCCACGGTCGGGCCGACGAGCACCGACGAGTCCGTGGTCCGGCTGCTGCGCCGCAGCGGCAAGCCCGTGCTGCTGGTGGCCAACAAGGTGGACGACGAGCGCGGGGAGCTGGAGGCCGCCTCGCTGTGGTCGCTCGGCCTCGGGCTGCCGCACCCGGTCTCCGCCCTGCACGGGCGCGGCTCGGGGGACCTGCTGGACGCCGTCCTGGAGGTTCTGCCGCAGACCCCGCGCGAGCGGCTGGGTCCGGTCGCCGGGGGGCCGCGGCGGGTGGCCCTCGTCGGCAGGCCGAACGTCGGCAAGTCCAGTCTGCTCAACCGCCTCGCCGGCAGCGAGCGGGTCGTCGTCGACGCCACCGCGGGCACCACCCGGGACCCGGTCGACGAGCTCGTCGAGCTCGGTGGGCGCACGTGGCAGCTCGTCGACACCGCCGGCATCCGCCGCCGGGTGCACCAGACCCGCGGCGCAGACTTCTACGCCTCGCTGCGCACCCAGGCCGCGCTGGAGAAGGCCGAGGTGGCCGTCGTCCTCATCGACGCCAGCGAGACCCTGACCGAGCAGGACACCCGGATCATCTCGATGGTCGTCGAGGCGGGCCGGGCGCTGGTCATCGCCTACAACAAGTGGGACCTGCTCGACGACGAGCGCCGTCGCTACCTGGAGCGGGAGATCGAGCGGGACCTCGTCCAGGTGCAGTGGGCGCCGCGGGTCAACGTCTCGGCCCGGACGGGGCGGCACGTCGAGCGGCTGGTGCCGGCGCTCGACACGGCGCTGGAGTCGTGGGACGCCCGGGTCCCCACCGGCCGGCTCAACGCGTTCCTCGGTGAGCTCGTGGCGGCGCACCCGCACCCGGTCCGTGGTGGCAAGCAGCCGCGGATCCTGTTCGCCACCCAGGCCGCCACCCGGCCGCCCCGGTTCGTGATCTTCGCCTCCGGCTTCCTCGAGGCGGGGTACCGCCGCTTCATCGAGCGCCGGCTGCGTGAGACGTTCGGGTTCACCGGGACGCCGATCGAGGTGTCCGTGCGGGTGCGGGAGAAGCGGCGCGGCCGTCCCGCGCGCTGACCACCTCACGTCATGCGGCCTTGAGGTGCCTTCGGCGGGGGTCGCAGCCACGTCCAGGCCGCATGACGTGGGAAGGGGGAGCGGGGCAGGCGGGGACCTCACGCCACAACGTCGGGCTGCTGCGAAACTACTGCCAACAAGCCCGGAAAACCGCGGAACTGGCCGAACTCCTGACCACGGCGCGCGAGTCGACACGAGAGGTCGACAACCGCCCGCTCCCCCAGCAGAACGCCCTTCACAGGTCAGTCGTCAAGCTCCTGATCGAGGACTACGAGGCCGGCGCCTCGACGTACGAGCTTGCCGAGCGGTACAACGTGCGACGCAACACCGTCCGCGACACGCTCCGCCGCGCAGGGTTCGACCTCACTGTCAAGGCGAAGCGTGCAGCCCTCAGCGAGGAACAGAAGGCAGAGGCGCGACGCCTGTTCGATGACGGGGCGACCCGTCGCGATCTGATGGAGATGTACGGAGTGAGCGAGTCGACGATCACCTGACTCGTGCCACTTCTCCGGGATCTGGTGGGTGCGGGGGGATCGCTGCTGGTCAGAGGGTTGAGTAGGGGGGCTGCGACACACTAATCGGTGGGTAGTGTCGCCGGGTGGTGTTCGTTCGGAAGGTGCGGACGGGGTCGGGGGCGACGGCGGTGCAGATCGCTGAGCGGGCGGGCGGGCGTGACCGGGTGCTGGAGCACGTGGGGTCGGCGCGCACGGCGCAGGAGCTGACGGCGCTGCTGGAGGTCGCCCGCCGCAAGATCCGCCCGGGTCAGGGCGAACTGGACCTCAGCGGTGGGTCGGTGCCCGCTGGTCAGGCGGTCATCACCAGCCGGTCCAGTGCCCTGCTGTGGCACGTCCTGGTCAGCACGTACGCGCGGTTGGGGTTCGACGCGCTCGGGGACGAGGCGTTCAAGCAGCTGGTGCTGGCCCGGCTGGTCGAGCCGACCAGCAAGGCCGACTCTGTGCGTGTCCTGGACGAGCTGGGGGTCGCTCACGCCTCGCTGCGCACGATGTTCCGGTCGCTGGCCCGCTGCCAGGAGCGTGGGTACCGGGACCAGATCGCCAGGGCGTGCTTCGAGCACGCCAGTGTCCACGGTGATCTGTCGCTGGTGCTGTACGACGTCACCACCTTGTACTTCGAGGCTGAGAAGGAGGACGACCTGCGGCGGGTCGGGTACTCCAAGGAACGCCGCGTGGACCCGCAGATCGTCGTTGGGCTGCTCGTGGACCGGGCCGGGTTCCCGCTCGAGGTCGGCTGCTTTCAGGGCAACAAGGCCGAGACGACCACGATCCTGCCGATCATCCAGCAGTTCCAGGCCCGCCACCAGGTCGCGGACATGGTCGTCGTCGCCGACGCGGGGATGCTGTCGGCGGCGAACCTGCGGGAACTGGACGAGGCGAACCTGCGGTTCATCGTCGGCTCGCGGGTCACCAAGGCGCCGGTCGACCTGGCCTCCCACTTCCGCTGGCACGGGGACGCGTTCACCGATGGGCAGGTCATCGACACGATCACCCCACGCTTGTCCACCGGCACCGCCCGCAGCAGCAACGACACCACCAAGCGCGCCGAACCCGTGTGGGACCCGGCCGTGCACGAGCGGTCGTGGCGGGCAGTGTGGTCGTACTCCAGCAAGCGAGCCGCCCGCGACGGCAGGACCCTCACCGCGCAGGAGAACAGGGCCAGGGCAGTGGTCTCCGGGGAGAAGGCCGCCCGCACACCCCGGTTCGTCACGACGGCGAACGGCGCAGTCAGTCTCGACCAGGCGGCCCTGGACCGCGCCCGCCGGCTCGTCGGGTTGAAGGGCTACATCACCAACGTGCCCGCCACGCTCATGGCGGCCAGTGAGGTCATCGACTCCTACCACTCGTTGTGGCAGGTCGAGGCCTCGTTCCGCATGAGCAAGAGCGACCTACGGGCCCGTCCGGTGTTCCACCACGACCGCGACGCGATCGAGGCCCACCTCACTGTCGTCATGGCCGCCCTCGCCGTCGCCCGTCACCTGCAGAACACGACCGGGATGAGCCTCAAGAAGATCATCCAGGCGTTACGCCCGCTGCAGCAGATCACCGTCAACATCGCCGGACACGAACATCCCGCCAGCGACCCCCTCACCGACACCGCCCGCACGATCATCGACGCTGTAGGTGTCAAGTGGCCGACACACTAAATCGGCACGAGTCAGGTTCGATGACGGGGCGACCCGTCGCGATCTGATGGAGATGTACGGAGTGAGCGAGTCGACGATCAGGCGAGTGTTGCGCCGGTGATGAACAGCACCTACTCCTCGTCGGAAGGCTCAGCAGTCGCGAAGCCCTCCTTTCCCATGATGCGGCGCCCGCGATGGTGTCGATGTCATTCGATCGCATCCCGAGTGCCCGGCACTTCGTTCGCGCCTGCTCACCAGTGATCGACACCCAGCGGGGCAGGTAGAGCGTGGCGAAGCGGGAGTTCCAACAGGGTCACAAACTCAAGACAGTTACGGTCTTTGGCGCACCTTCTGGCGCTTGGGCACCTTGGTAACAGGGATCACCCCACGACGCTGCTGAAGCAGGTTCTCATCCTTCCTGTTCTCTCGAACCTCGAGCCGATCCAGAATCCGCTTCTGCGTCGATGGCGTCCAGTAGACCTCGAGGTGCTTCCGAGCCCGCGTAATCGCTGTGTAGAAGATGCTGTGCGAGATGTTCTCTTCGTTGGCTTCCGTGATGACGACCTTCACCGAGTCGAACTCGAGACCCTGCGCCTTGTGGATCGAGACCGCGTAGGCAATCTGGAATGGCACGATGGTCGTCGTCGAGTCATCGTCCTCGTCCGTGTCTGGGCGCTCGATGACGTCGAACTGGACCACGGAGCCTCCGACGACGCGGAGGTTCGAGTGCATCGCCTCCATCGCTGTCACGTCGCGCCCGAGCCCAAGGTCGACGTCGAAGGTAATCTTCCCGGGCGCCTGGCTGATTCCGACAATCTTGCCCTTCATGTTGTTGAAGATCAGCGGACGGAAGCGATCCGTCTCATTGAAGAGCACCGGATCACCAACCTTGTAGACAGCTTCACCCCAGACGTATGCCGGGTTTGGGTTGTTTGCTTGAATGAAGCGGTTGACGTTATTGATTCCGTACAAGCCGTCGTAGTTGAGGCAGAGCACGATCTCGTCGGCGCCGTGCCGCGTAAAGAGCGACTCCCCCAGTTCCTTGGAGTACTCGTTCTTCGACAGCGATTCTTCGATCCTGTCGTCAAGGTCGCGCACGCGATCCCAGAGGGTCAGGAGCGCCTCGTCGGTCGTGCGGAACGGGTGTGTCAGTTCGTGCACTGACTCCGGCGGGATGTACGAGCGAATTGTGCCAAACCAGTTCCCGAACTCGATGGACTCGATCTGGTAGACATCACCGACTAGCACCAGCAGATCGAAGTCGGTGTTGGCGAGCACCTCGAGGAACGCAGCGTTGCTGACCGTACTGCATTCATCGATGACTACGACATCGAAATGACCTGATGTGTCCCAGTCGCCCCGCACATGCTTGGAGATCGTGCTGAAGTGTGCGTTGGGAGCGTCGACGCGGCGCTTCAGGTTGTCGACGGCCGGGTTGGTGTGTGCCAGGAAGAGCTTCCGCTCACTCTCGAAGTAGTTCGCGATGTGGTTGACCATCGTGGACTTGCCGGTGCCGGCTGCGCCGTAGATCAGGGCGACCTTCGAGTGGGCGAAGAGCTTCCGCAGGGCATCAGCCTTGATGTCATCGTCAACCTTCTGCGGATCACCGTCCGGAAGCTTCGCGTTCTCGTCGAGCCATGCGGCGACATTGTCCACATAGTCATCGATACCGCCCGAGGCGATCTTCTGGAGCTGCTCGATGATCTCTACCGTGCCATCCTCGTACCCCGTGATGAAAACGTGGCCGTTGTCATGCTTAATCCTGCGATTCGCATGCTTGTAGTACACATTCCCGTTGTAGGCGCTAATCAAGCTATCGATGTCGCCAAGATCCGTGAGCTCGGAGTCTGGGGTGTAGATCATTCCACGCTGTTCGACGTTATTGCGCACTCTGCGGGCCAGGAGCTCATGTTCCCGCCCAGTCGCCGAAACGCTCGCGGCTACATCAACAAAACGCGGCTTGTGGTCGACGAGGAACGTACAGAAGGGCATCGTATCGAACGGAACGCAACCCCATACAACATGGAGGCTGGAGAGCCTGGAGCACTCACCGACGCTGTACTGCGCCTTCAGGATCTGGTTGTTCATGCGGAGTATCAGGTAACGCAGGAGTCGGGTTCCTGGACGGTTTCGCTGGATGATTGCCCTCGCCGCGTCCAGTGCAGGGAAGATGAGCGGCGTCCGCTGGGCGTTCGCGAGGGCCCAGGTCTTCACCTGGTTGTACACCGCGTCTGACGAGTCAATGAGGTCGAGCAGATTGTGACGTGTCAGCGTTAGGTACTGCATCAGGTTGCGGTACTCGACGTGACCTGACTGTACCTTGGTCTGCTGGCCGAGGAGCCGAGCGAAGTTGTCGAACTCGCACGGACGGATCGACACCGACCAGTCGCGGACGATGATGATCGGCATCGTCTGACCAAGTACGTCGATCGAGTCGTTCGCGAGCTCGAGTTTCGCGGCGTAGTAGTCGCTCACGTCTATGTCGGTGAAGCCGATGATCCGATCGAACTTGCTCGTCCGGTTGTGGGCGAGGCTGAAGGTGACCTCGTAGTAGATTCGGCCGCCGATGAAGAACGGCCGCGAGCTGTTGATGTAGTAGCGCTCCGTCTTGCCGGTCAGCAGGTCGTGCTTTGATGCCTCGATTCGACCAGCAATTTTCTCGTAGTATGCGCGAAGCGCCGGATCCTCATGAAGCGGGAACTGCTCGAGATTCCGGAGGATGTCCAGGCCAAGGTGCTGCTTCGCGAGGTCACGCGTGCGTAGCAGGTACTCGTAGTACTTGAGCATCAGGCGCTCAGAGGGATCCCGGTCGAGGGTGTAGTGCGAGACGCTGATCTGAAGCAGGTTGTGGAAGCGCGTCAGCAGGCGATAACGGGCATCGCCGTTCACTGCGTCCCGCGCGGCTTCAAACTGCGTCTGGTAGTTGTACGTGACCGACCGATCTGGAACGTGCGCATAGACGACCAAGCCCTCGACGAGATGGCGCAGGTATTGCAGCAGGTTCTGTGACAGGAACCCGCGGTCGGTCGTGATCACCGAGATGTTCTGGTCGATCGCGTTGCTCGAGTCCAGAACCTGCTGCTCTACCGTTGCCATACCGAACGACCTTCTGACTGGGAGTGCGTCGCTGGCGTGTTGAGCGATCTCGATCGCTTCCAGTGAGCGGAGCGTGACCTCACTCGACAGCCTCCTCCAGAGCCAGGATCTGACGTGCGACAGCCGTCAAGTCGCGATTCCCCGCCACGGCCACGTCGATCTCTCCTGTGTAAACATCGTGGTGGTCGCGAGCGGTGAGCTCCCATGTACCGCGAATCGACGTAAGCGAACGATCGGCGACGACCAGCACGATCTCCTCGTCTTCGGACTCATATGTTCCGCGCGGCCGTAGTTCGCCCACGTCCAGGTTGAGGTCGACCGAGCCGCCGTTCTTGTAGCTGATCGAGGGCGGGATGTACTGCGTCGCGCTCGGCGTGTAGAGCTGGCCCATGTTCGCGTAGTTCGGGATGCCAAGTGATCGCTGCGTCGGCCCCCACTTGCGCGGCGGATGAGGCAGCTCAAGGTCAGAGAAGTCGTCCGCCCATTCGGGTTCGCTGTAGTCGAAGGCAAAGATATCCCCTTCGAGGTGAAGGTTTACCTCGACATCGTGGAAGAACGTCGTCGTTCGGTTCGTGATCCTGATGATGGCCGGGCGAAGCTGGCTTGCTGCGATCTTGGGGAGCGCCGCTGTCCATGCTGCGCGGAACTTCGACTCCCAACGATCGATCGACTCGAGGTACTCCTCCTCAGAACGTTGCTCAGGTTCCATCAGGGCACTGACTACTGGTGACAAGCCATCGATGGCGGCCCTGTACGCAGATAGTCCAGCGAGACCAGCTCTCAGAGAAGCCGCATCCGTCGATTGCGGTTCAGGCCTCGGCATCGCATCGATGAGACGCGCACGCATCTTGCTCAAGTACTCATCGAGGGTGCTTTCCTCGTCAACGGCTACGGAAGCAATCTCACCGAGTACCTCAACTGCGAAGTCAATTTCGACTTGTGCTCCTGCTGAGCCACGCTGAATCAGAAGATCGAGCTCTTCAGAGTTCGCTTCTCGCGTCTCGCCGTCAGCGCGTATGTAGATGCGGCCGTCTGTGAGTGAGTCCCCAGTCGCGCGGCAAGGGAAGGGCGCCTGTCCAAGCTTCGGCGGATCCACGATGATCACGAGCACTTGGTTTGTCGACCCTTCTACCGGCACCCACACGATGTCCCAGCGAGGGCCGGCGGCGCCGACATACTTCTGGATCACCTTCGAGATCTCCATCATCTCGACGGGCGGGATGCCGGTGATAGCGCCCTGCGCCACACCGATGATCATGACGCCGTACCCCTCGAAGGCCGTAGCTGCCACGTCTGGCATACGGTTAGCAGCGCCGAGGATGAACTTGGCGATCTTCTCCTTGTCCTTCTTCGTCGACAGATCAAGCGTGCTCTTCAGCTCAAGGTAGTGACGCTCGGCCAGGTCACCTTGCTCTGCGACGGCTGCCACAAGCGCCTGAGCTGCCAGAACGCCTCGCGGCGCGCGGGTCGTGTCGAGCTCAGGCATCAGTCGGCCTCCCCCTTAGCAAACAGCTCGGCCTGCTCGAGCACCAGTTCAATGGCTTTCGCCTCAGCGTCAGGCGGGTAGTCGTAGCGTGCCAGCAGGCGCCGCACCTTGGTGCGCATGGTGGCTCGGACGGAATCCTTGAGATTCCAGTCGATGGTCGCGGACTCCCGCACAGCCTTGACGAGCTTCTGCGCGATCTCCTTGAGTACCTCGTCGCCAAGCTCCAGCACGGCGGCATCGTTCTGCACGATGGCGTCGTAGAACGCGACCTCGTCCTCCCGCAGCCCCAACTCGTCATGCCGCTTCTGGTCGTCGCGCATCTGCTTGGCGAGCTTCACCAACTCCGCGATGATCTCCGCCGTCGTCAGCGATCGGTTCGTGTACCGATTGATCGCCTCGTCGAGCAGTTCGGAGAACTTCCGTGCCTGCACAAGGTTGGTGCGCTGCACAGTGCGAATCTGGTCGTTGAGAAGGCGCCGCAGCAACCCCATCTGCAGGTTCGGCTTGTCCTTCTCCGCGAGCGAGTCAAGGAACTCATCGCTCAGGATCGACAGCTCCGGCGTCTCGACACCAGCGAGCTTGTAAATGTCGACCACCTGGTCGGCAGCGACCGCCTCGTTGAGCAGCTGCCCGAGCGCCGTGTCGATCTCGACAGCCCCAGATCCGCCACGCCCAGAATCCGGATTCTGGATCTTCAAGATGGCGGCACGCACGTCAGTGAACAAGCGCACGTCGTTGCGGATCGCTGCCGCCTCGTCGCGCGCTCCAGCCAGAGCGAACGCCTTAGCCAGTGCGAGCACCTGGTCGTTGAAGCGCTTGGTGCGGTCGGGGTCGGCCATGACGAAGTCGAGCACCTTGGCGTACTCTGCCAGGCGCTGGGGGGCGGTGAGAGCTGGCGAGGAGTTGTAATCGACGCCGTGCAGCAGTCCCCGGATGATGTCGTGCTTCTCCAGCATGACGGCGACCATGTCGTCGATCGGTACGCCTGCCTGGTCACGGTCGGAGGGTGAGTACTCCTGGAGGGCCGCCTGAAGGTTCGCGAACACGCCGATGTAGTCGACGATGAGCCCGCCGGGCTTGTCCCGGAAGGTGCGGTTGACTCGAGCGATGGCCTGCATGAGCCCTGCACCCTGCATGGTCTTGTCGACGTACATCGTGTGCATGCTGGGCGCATCGAAGCCGGTCAGCCACATGTCGCGGACGATCACCAGTTCAAGTTCGTCGTCGGGGTTCTTGGCCCGGAGCTTGAGGTCTTTGCGGACGTCCTTGGAGTGGATGTGCGGCTGGAACTCGGCCGGGTCCGCGGCCGAGCCGGTCATGACGACCTTGATCTTTCCCTTAGCGGGATCGTCCGAATGCCAGTCGGGGCGAAGCGCGACGATCTTCTCATAGAGCCGCACCGCGATACGACGGCTCATCGTCACGATCATGCCCTTACCGAACAGCGCTTCTCGCCGCTTCTCCCAGTGCTCGACGATGTCCCGAGCAATGAGATCGAGCCGCGAGTCAGCACCGACGATGGCCTCCAGGCGCGACCAGCGGGACTTCGCCGCCGTGGCGGCATCCTCTTCGACGGTCTCCGTGATCTCGTCCGCCAACTCGTCGAGCGCGGCGAGGTCATCGTCGGACAGGTCGATCTTCGCCAGGCGCGATTCGTAGAAGATCTTCACCGTCGCGCCGTCCTCGACCGCACGCGTGAGGTCGTAGACGTCGATGTAGTCGCCGAACACCGAGCGCGTGGACTTGTCGTTCGATTCGATCGGTGTACCAGTGAAGCCGATGTAGGTAGCACCAGGCAACGCATCTCGCATGTGCTTCGCCAGACCTGAGCGCAAGCGCCCGTGACGATCCAGCGTCTCACCGAAGCCGTACTGGCTACGATGCGCCTCGTCCGCCACAACCACCACGTTGCGACGATCCGTCAGCACCGGGTTGGCATCGCCATCCTCACCTGGAGCGAACTTCTGCAGTGTCGTGAAGACGATGCCACCCGACGCGCGCTTCAGCTTCGTCCGCAGATCAGTACGAGTCGCGGCCTGCACAGGGGTCTCCGGGAGGATACGAGCAGGGGCGAACGTCTCGCCGAACAGCTGGTCGTCCAAGTCGTTGCGATCCGTGATGAACACCAGCGTCGGATTCGCCATCCGAGGATCGCGCATGATCTTCGCGGCATAGAACACCATCTCGAAGCTCTTGCCCGACCCCTGGGTGTGCCAGACCACGCCTCCACGACGATCACCATCAGGCCGGGACGCCTGCACGGTCGACTCGACCGCCGCGTTCACCGCCCAGTACTGGTGGTACTTCGCCACCCGCTTCACCAGCACCCGTGTCGGCTGCCCAGTGGCCTTGTCGGTGGCGGTCTCGTCGCTGAAGACGATGAAGTTTTGCAGCAAATCAAGGAACCGCTTCGGCTCGAACACTCCCTTGATCAGCACTTCAAGAGCCGGGCGGTCACTGACCACCTCGCGGCCCTCGATGGTCTTCCACGGCGCATAGTGTTCGAACGCTCCGGCGTAGCTGCTCATCGCCGCCGACGTGCCATCCGAGATGACCGTCACGGCATTGGGCACGAACACGGACGGGATGTCCTGCCGGTACGTCTGTACCTGGTTCCACGCCGACTTCAGCGTGGCGTGCTCGGCAGTCGGGTTCTTCAACTCCAGCAGCGCCAACGGCATACCATTGACGAGCACCAGCACGTCAGGCCGGCGGTTCTTGCCGTTCTCGACGATCGTGAACTGGTTAATCGCCACCCAGTCGTTGTTCTCCGGCTGCTCGAAGTCGACCAGCCACAACCTGGTCGTCCGCAGCGCACCGTCAGCATCCCGACGCTCAACAGGCACGCCCTCCGTGATGAGCTGATGCAGTCGATAGTTCTCATCGATTGGGCTCTGCGACTCCGCACGCCGCACGCGCTTGATCGCCTCGTCGATCAGGGCAGGGGAAGTCCCGGGATTGATCCGCCTGATCGCATCACGCAGCCGGCCCCAGAGGAACACCTCCTCATAGGAGTCACGCTCCGCGCCCGGCTCGCCCGGTGCGATGTCCGGGCCGTGCAGGGTGTGGTAGCCCAGCTCCGCGAAGTACTCCAGCGCCGCCAGCTCGACGGTGTTCTCGTTGAACGCGCTCACGATGCAACCTCCAACGTCGATTCATCCACCCAGCGCGCCAGCACACTGAGCGCCGCCAAGTACTCAAGGGCTTGCTGTTCGGGCATCTCCTGGTCAGCCTCGTGAGCAAGCGGGTTACGGATACCAGCGAACACGCCCTCGGCAAACATGCGAGCACCACGCTGCACCGACCTGAAGGTCTTACTACCGTCATCCGGCATACGGTGCAGACGCGGATTCTTCGCAGCAGCGGGCTGTTCGCTGAACGCCTGGTTGAAGAGATCTGTCTCGCTCACATCACGACGACCGAGCTTGTTCTGCGTCTCGGCGTTCAACTTGCGAATCGCGCCTTCTACGGCCTCGCGGAAGTGCCCCGAGTGCCACAGCGACGACGCGCCGTCCCAGACCCACGGATGCAGGTTCGCAGCCGACAACTCCGGGGCGTCATCGCCAAGGTTCTTGCGGACCTCCTCCTGACGCTCCAGCTCTGCCTTCACGCGAATAGCCGCCTCACGGTGCCGTGTCCAGCGGTTGCTCTTACGTAGCTCGATGTCGGTGCGCCAGCTCGGCACGACCCGGTCAAAGATCTTCTCCACGACCTGTGCTTGCTGCGCCACCTCGGCGTCCGTAGCCGCGGTGCTGGACTTGTTGGAGAGCGACACGACTCCGTTACCGACATAGCTGTTGTTCGTCATCACGGTCTGCTGGATGAACTTGTCCAGCTCACCAAGAGCCCACTCGACATTGATCCCTGTCATGCGGCGACTCCTTCAGCAGGGACGCGCATGCGACCGGAGAGTAATTCAGGGAGGAGGGCGTCGCGAAGCTTAGTAAGGCGGACGACTTCGCGCTCCGCCGAGAGCAAACGTCCCCAGAGCGGCGACAGCATCTCGTTCAGCTGCTCGATCTCGGAGACAACCGGAATCTCGACGTTCGTGCTCTCCAGATGCCCTCTCTGGATGTGACCCATGGTGGTGGCCTTGTCGGCGGCAACTCCTCGGAAGATCGGCATCACCGCGTCGAGGCGGTCGAACACGAGCCAGGCTGGATACCCCGTCGGGATCACCTTGAAGATGTGCTGGTTGACGATCGCCTCGTCGCGGAACCAGCGGTACACCCCGAGTGATCCCGACCAAGACATCAAGATGTCACCAGCACGCGCGACCTTCTCATCCGGCACGTCAATGTCGTTATACACAGTCGAACCTCCGGGCCCGGAGTTCAGCTCAGCAATTCGGATCACCATGCGCCCCGTTCCGGTCGCAACTTTTGTGTAAGCGCCGCCGTTGACGAAGTGCGCGAGCTCAGCGACTGCGATTCGGTCACCCGCTTGAGAAATCGAAGCATCTACTCGAGCGCGAACGAGCTGAGGGATCAACGCGACCGTTCGCCGGTTCGACTCGATCTTGTCGTCGAGCGCGCCGAGTGTCGCGGCGATGGCGCGCTGCTCTGGAAGGTCGGGCACCCGAACCGGAATTTCCGACAGGACAGTCTGACTCAGGTAGGGAAGTGCGCTTCCTTGAGCCCAAGACGCTATGTTCACGCTCTCGATGAGATACAACAGAAAGCGTTCGTCGACCTTTCCAGGCTTAGGCACTGCGGCCATCATGTTGTTATCCATCGCCGTAGCGCGAGTGATCTGGCGGAGTCGCTCAGCCTTAAGGCCTTCGCCAATTTTCGCGAAGGCGACAGCGCCCGCGGGGACGAGCTTGAGTCTCATCCGTTCAGCTGCGTCAATGGAAACCCAGTTGTTAGCTTCGACGATGCGCTTACTATTCGCGGGCAACGTCATGTCACTGACCTTGATGAACGGATAGTCACCTGAGACATGGCCCTGCTCGGATCTCGGGAACGCGCCTCCGGCTTGGAATGAGCAAAGGTCACCGAGCGTCTTCGATTCCCACATGCTCATTACTCCAGAACCCCCAGCCGTCGCCGAACCTCGTCCTCCAGCTCGCGCCCGCGTTCGAACTCGGCGAACAGTTCCTTCGTCAATCGCTCGATCTTCTCGTCGATCGGTTCGTCGTCGGCCTCGGCCTCGGCGGCACCGACGTAGCGGCCTGGGGTGAGCACGTAATCGTGCTTGGCGATCTCTTCCAGCGAGGCGGCCTTCGCGAAGCCCGGCAGGTCCTCGTAGCCGCCGTCGTGGTTGCGCCAGGAATGGTAGGTACCAGCTATCTTCGCGATGTCGTCGTCGGTGAGCACGCGCAGGCGGCGTGACTCCATCGTGCCGAGCTTTCGGGCGTCGATGAAGAGCACCTCACCGCGACGCTCCCTGTGGCCGTTGCCGTGACGGGCCTTCGAGACAAACCAGAGCGAGACGGGAATGCCGGTGTTGAAGAACAGCTTGTCGGGCATCGCCACGATGCAGTCGACGAGGTCGGCCTCGACAAGCTTGCGGCGGATCTCGCCCTCGCCGCCTGTCTTCGACGACAGCGACCCGTTCGCCAGCACGAAGCCGGCTGTGCCTCGTGGGCTCAGGTGGTGGATGAAGTGTTGCACCCACGCGAAGTTCGCGTTCCCCTGGGGCGGGGTGCCGTACTGCCAGCGCGGGTCGCCCTCGAGCTTCGCGTCCCACCAGTCGGAGACGTTGAAGGGAGGGTTGGCAATCACGAAGTCGGCGCGCAGGTCAGGGTGCAGGTCATCAGTGAATGAGTCCGCCGAGCGCGGCCCCATGTCGGCCTCGATACCTCGCAACGCCAGGTTCATCTTCGCGAGCTTCCACGTCGTGTCCGTGAACTCCTGGCCGTAGACGGAGATGTCGGTGCGCTTGCCGCCGTGGGCTTTCACGAACTCGGCCGACTGCACGAACATGCCGCCCGAGCCCGCCGCAGGGTCATACACGCGGCCCTGGTAGGGCTCCAGCATCTCGACCAGCGTCTTCACCACCGAACGCGGCGTGTAGAAGGCCCCGGCGTCCTTGCCGGTCTCCTTGCCGGCAAACTGACCGAGGAAGTACTCGTACACGCGGCCCAGCACGTCATCGGCGCCGTGGTCGTCCGTCTCGGTGAAGCCGATCGATCCGATCAGGTCGACGAGCTCGCCCAGGCGTCGCTTGTCGAGGCCGTCGCGGCCGTAGTTGCGCGGGAGAACGCCACGCAGGGAAGGGTTCTCCTTCTCGATGAGATCCATTGCCTGGTCGATTTGCTGACCGATCTCGGGCTGCTTCGCCACGGACTGGATGTAGCCCCAGCGCGCTAGCTCCGGCACCCAGAACACGTTGTGGCTGGTGTACTCGTCGCGGTCTTCGAGGAAGTCCGGCAGCCGCTCCGGCTTGATGCCCTCCGCAGCCAGCTCGGCCTCGAGCGTTGCCCGTCGCTCCTCGAAGCGGTCAGAGATGTACTTGAGGAACACCAAGCCCAGCACGACGTGCTTGTACTCGCTCGGCTCTTGGTTGCCGCGCAGCTTGTCGGCAGCCTCCCAGAGGGTCTGCTCCAAGGTCTTCTGTGGTTTCGGCTTCGCTGCTCGCGCCATTTGTCGTGGTCTCCTCCGCGCCGAGGGCGCGTCTTAAGTTGTGCTCATAGTGCCGTGTCCTACGCTACCGGCGGCCTCTGACACTGCTAGCCCGGATCTTTCATCCCACCGGTGTTGATCATGGCGCTGCGGGTCGTGACCGCGGCGTGGGGTGATTCTGGCAGGAGGGTGTGACAGCGCCCCGAGTGTCGTCTCGGGTGGTCGCCGGTTCCACTGGCCGGTGGGGTCCTTGGGTTTGTCGGGACGGGTGGGCCGGCGCTCACCCGGGGGCGGCGAGGGCACGGAGTTGGCGGACGCCGTCGTCGACGAGGTGTCCCCAGGGCGCGGTCGTCTTGACGTGCAGGACGACCCGGCGGCCGGTGCGTGCCAGGGTGGCCGGGACGGTGAACAACCGCAGTCGTAGCCGTTTGGGCTCCCAGCGCCGGGCGTCGTGCCCGGTGAGAGCCAGCATCTGCATCCACGCGGTGAGCTCCGCGGCGAGAGCGACGATGGCGCACCAGATCTGGTTCTGCGCGAAGTCGTGCAGCGGCAGGTTCGCCAGACCGGTGTCCTTGGCGCAGCGGATGCGGTCCTCGGCGCGAGCCCGGCGGCGGTGCCGCAGTTCCAGGTCGGCCAGCTGGGTGCCCGGGCCGCCGGGGCCGGTGTTGGTGGCGAACGCGGTGATGCGGTGCCCGTCGACGTCGGTGATGCGCAGCTGCGCGCCGGGGTGCGGGCGTTCTTTGCGGATGATGACCCGCATGCCTTTCGGCCACGTCGACAGATCCAGGAGGTGGGTGACCTCGGTGACCCAGGCTCCCTCGCGGACGTCACCGTCGCCGTCGTAGGCGGGGGTCCACGCCTGCTTCGGAATCAGCTTCAGAGTCGGCTCGAAGTCGGCCGGCAGGGTGAACCCGACCGAGTACGACAAGCGTTGGGACACGACCCAGTTCAGGAACTCGTGGGTGGCCCCGGCGGCGTCGGTGCGGATCAGCACCTTGCGCCCGGCCCGGGTGCCCTTGTGGTGGGACGGCAGCTGCCGCAACGCCTCGCGGGTGACGGTGATGTGGTCGGCGGCGGTGTTCGAACCGGCGTTCCCGGGCCGCAGCAGCACCGACAGCGGCTCCCCGGTCCCGTCGGCCCCATGGTCGACGAACGAGCACAACGGGTGGAAGCCGTATCCCCGTTTGAAGGTCGGCGCGGCGGACTCCTTTTCGCTGTGCGAGGTCACCAGCGTGGCGTCCAAGTCGATGACCAGCGGCCGGTCCCTGCTGGTGCCGGCGTCCGGAGCATGCCTGCCGGCCAGCCGCCACGCCGTCGTGCGCGCGACCTGCCGCGCCGCATTGATCGCCTTCAGTGCTGCGGGGGCGTCCTGGGCCAGCGCGCTGATCGTCCGTGACACCGTCGGGTCCGACGCGACCGGGCCGTACACCTCAGGTGCGGCGCGCAGCACCGCGACGTCGGCCAGGCAGTCCCCGCCGAGCACCAGGCTGACCGCCAGGTCCAGTACCACCTTGGCCGGATCGTGGATCGCCAGCGGCTTGCGCCACGGCGCCAGCGCCTGCGACAGCGCCGCATCCAGCCCGGTCGTGGCGACCGTCTCGGTGATCACCGTTCCGCCGCCGTGGCCGACCCCACCGGTACCGGTCGTGTCGACGTGGAGACGCGGATAGAACCGGCTACGCTGCTTCACCTGAAAGGTGCTCCTCGATCTGGAACGCGTGGACCTTCGACAAGCCACATCATCCCAGGTCAGGAGCACTTTTCATGTGATGAACGCGCCGTCAGGCCGGACCGCGACGAAAGCGCCGGGCTAACCGAATGACCAAACTCAGGAGAGCAACCTCCTGGAGCTGGCCGTCGACGACACGATCCCCAAGGAGAAGATCCGCGCCAAGCTCCGCGAGATCGGCACCGAGCGCGAACGCCTCACCGCCCAGCTCCAAGCCACCGTCGACACCCTCAAAGACGCCGTCGAGTTCATCGAGACCAACCTGTGCCTACTCGAAGACCCCTACGAGCTGTACATGAACGCCAGCGACGAAGTCCGCCGACGCCTCAACCAGGCCATCTTCAAGCACATCTTCATCGACCACGACGAGATCATCGACCACGACCTTGAGGATCCGCTCGGTGACCTCTTCACCGTCCAGACGATCTACCATGCCAGCACCATCGGAGCACCGCCTGGCCGCCTGCACGACCTCGCCCAGGCCTCCTGGGCCAAGCATTACCAGGCGAAGAAGAAGGGAGCCGCCCACATGGGCGACTCCCTTACTTCGTTGACCCTGGAAGCTCCTCCAAACCCGGCCCATAGGGTCGGTGTTTGCAGTAAGCCTCACCTGGTCGGGCTGGCGGGATTTGAACCCACGACCCCCTGACCCCCAGTCAGGTGCGCTACCAAGCTGCGCCACAGCCCGCGACGGCCGGAATGCTACACGTCCGCCACGCCGCCCCTCGCCGGGACGGGGGACGCCGGTGAGGTGTCACGTACCCTGGGGCGCGCCGGTCCGTCGCCCGCCCGTCGCCGGCCCGCGCCGAGACGCACACAGCCACACATGACACAGCCACACCGCGACCAGCACAGCCACACCACGACCACCCAGGGGGACCTGCCTGTGCCTGCCCGCCCCGGCCTCGTCGCCACGGCCGTCTGCGCCGCGCTGACCCTCGCCGCCTGCAGCGGCGGGGCAGCCGCCCAGGAGGCCGTGGGCACGCCCGAGCCGGCCGGGACCCCCACCAGGCCCCCTGTGACCGCTCCCGCCGCTCCGGCCGCGGCCGCCGTCCCCGCGGACGCCGTGGTGACCGCCGAGCCGGTGCCGACCGGGACGGCGACCCTCGCCGTCGCCGGCGACGTCCACTTCGAGGGCGTGTCGGCGCGGGCTCTCACCGAGGGCATCGGCCCGGCCGCCGACGTGCTCGCCGCCGCGGACCTCGCGGTGGTGAACCTCGAGACCGCCGTCACCGACCGCGGCACCCCGGCGCCCAAGACGTACGTCTTCCGCACGGACGACCGCGCCTTCGACGTCCTCGCCGACGCGGGGGTGGACGCCGTCTCCCTCGCCAACAACCACGCGATGGACTACGGAGCGGTCGGCCTCCACGACACCCTTGCCGCCGCCGAGGACGCAGGCGTCCAGGTGATCGGCGCCGGCCGCGACGAGGACGCCGCGTACGCGCCGTTGCGGACGACGGTCGACGGGCTCGACGTGTCCGTGCTCGCGGTCACCGACGTCCTCGACGCGTTCGCGATCGACGCCTGGGTGGCTCGCGGGGACCGGCCGGGGATGGCGTCCAGCAAGGGCGCGGACGAGGCCCGGCTGCTGCGCGCCGTCCGGCAGGAGGCGGCCGCCGCGGACGTCGTCGTCGTCGTCGCCCACTGGGGCCGCGAGTACGAGGCCTGTCCCACCGACCGCCAGGTCCAGCTCGCCGACGCGCTGGCCGAGGCCGGCGCGGACGCCGTCGTCGGCAGCCACGCCCACGTCCCGTTGCCGGCCGAGCGGCGTCCGGACGGGGTCTACGTCCACTACGGCCTGGGAAACTTCGTGTTCTATGCCTTCCGCGAGCCGGCCCGGTCCTCCGGGGTGCTGACCCTGCAGGTCGGCGTCGACGGCGTCCAGGACGCCCGCTGGCAGCCGATGCGGATCACCGACGGCCTGCCGTACCCCACCGGCCCCCAGCAGGACGCCGCCGCAGGGTGGGCGCCTCCCGGCTCCACGTGCTGACTGGCATAGGCTGCGCACGTCAGTGGGGGTGAGGATCAGGAGGTCCCAGCTCGTGGATGTCGCGACGACGGACCGGGTGCTGACGATCCCGAACGCCCTGAGCCTGCTCCGCCTGCTGCTCGTCCCGGTGTTCGCCGTCCTCATCGTCGCCGAGCAGGACGGCTGGGCGCTGCTCGTCCTCGCCGTGTCCGGGCTCACCGACTGGTTGGACGGGTACCTCGCCCGTCGGTGGCAGCAGATCTCCAGGGTCGGGCAGCTCCTCGACCCGGCCGCCGACCGGCTCTACATCCTGTCCACCCTCCTCGGCCTCGCCTGGCGGGACCTCATCCCGTGGTGGCTGGTGGCCCTCATCGTCTCCCGCGACGTGCTGCTGGCGCTGACCATGCCGGTGCTCGCGCGGCACGGCTACGGGCCACTGCCCGTGCACTTCCTCGGCAAGGCCGCGACGTTCAACCTGCTCTACGCCTTCCCGCTGATCCTGCTGGGGGAGTGGCCGGGCCTCGTCGGCGACGTCGCCCGCCCCCTCGGCTGGGCGTTCGCCTGGTGGGGGACGGGACTGTACTGGTGGGCCGGCCTGCTCTACCTGCGTCAGATGCGCCTGCTGCTCGCCGGCACCCGCGTCGGCGAGCCTGCGTGAGGGCCGGCCGGTGAGCACCCCGACTCGTCGCCGCGACGACTCGATGTCGTTGCTGACCGAGGTGATGGAGAACCCCCTCGACCCCGGGTACGCCCTCGCGGCGCAGGACCGCCGCGAAGGCCGGGTGCCCCCCACCCGCGGCCGGCGCCTGGTGCTGTGGACCCTCGCCGCGGTCGTCACCGGGACGCTGCTCGGCGCGGCCGTGCTCGACCTGCGCCGTCCCGAGCCCGGGGACGCCCGCACCATCCTGCTCGAGGAGATCTCCGCCCGGTCCGAGCACGCCGACGACACCCGCGAGCGTGTCGACGCGCTGCGTGCCGAGGTGGAGGCACTGCAGGCCGAGGCCCTGCAGGGGGAGCCCGAGGTGCTCGAGCTGGCCCGCCGGCTCTCCCAGGACGCCGGCGTCGTCCCGGTCACCGGGCCCGGCCTCGTCGTCACCCTGGACGACGCCTCCCGGGTCCGGGACCCGCTCGCCGAGGACCCCCGGGAGAGCGACGCCGAGGACGACCGCGTCGTGGACGCCGACGTGCAGGTGACCGTGAACGGGCTGTGGGAGGCCGGCGCCGAGGCGATCGCCGTCAACGACCAGCGACTGACGTCGCTGTCGGCGATCCGGTCCGCCGGCGGCGCCGTCCTCGTCGGCTTCCGGCCGCTGCAGCCCCCCTACCGGGTCCAGGCCATCGGCGACCCGGCCGCGCTGCGCACCGGTCTCGCCGAGTCCTCCGCCGCCAGCTACCTCGCGTTCGTGCAGGACAGGTACGGGTTACGGGTGTCGGTCCAGACCGAGGACCACCTGGAGCTGCCCGGCACCGGCACGCTGCGGCTGCGGTACGCCGAGGTGCCCGACGGCGCCTCGGCGCGGGGCAGCGGTGAGACGATGGACCCCACGGAGGTGAGCTCGTGATCCCGGCGCTCGGACTGCTCGTCGGCATCGTCCTGGGCCTGGTCTTCCAGCCAGCGGTGCCGCTCGCCCTGCAGCCGTACCTGCCCATCGCCGTCGTCGCCGCCCTCGACGCGGTGTTCGGCGGGTTCCGCGCCGTCCTCGACGGCATCTTCGACGACCGGGTGTTCGTCGTGTCGTTCCTGTCCAACGTCGTCGTCGCCGCGCTCATCGTCTACCTCGGTGACCAGCTCGGCGTGGGCGCCCAGCTCTCCACCGGCGTCGTCGTCGTCCTCGGCATCCGGATCTTCTCCAACGCCGCGGCCATCCGGCGGCACCTGTTCCGGGCATGAGCAGCACCGGATCCCCGCAGGACCCCCAGCGGTCCCAGGCCTGGCAGCGGCTCGCGGAGAGCCTGCGGCCCCGGGCCTCACGCGGCCAGCTCCTCGCCGGCCTGCTGCTCGGCCTGCTCGGGTTCGCCCTCGTCGTCCAGGTGGGGTCCACGGACGAGGCCGACCTGTCCGGGCTGCGCCAGTCGGACCTCGTGCGGATTCTCGACGACGTCACCGAGCGGTCCGACCGGCTGGACGAGGAGGCCGCTGAGCTCGCCGCGACGCGGGACGAGCTGCTCTCCGGCAGTGACAGCCGTGAAGCCGCCCGGCTGCAGGCGCAGGAGCGGGTCGAGGTGCTGTCCATCCTCGCCGGCACCGCTCCGGCCCGGGGGCCGGGAATCCACCTGACCCTTCGCGGGGACGGTGTGGACGCCCGGCTCGTCGTCGACGTCGTCCAGGAGCTGCGGGACGCCGGGGCCGAGGCGATCCAGGTCAACGACGTGCGCGTGGTCGCGAGCACGCCGTTCGTCGACCTGCCGGGCGGCCGGCTCGAGGTGGACGGCAGAGTCGTCGAGCAGCCGTACGTGTTCCGGGCGATCGGCGACCCGCAGACGCTGGCGACCGCGATGTCCTTCCCCGACGGGGTGGTGGACAAGGTCGAGCGCGACGGCAGCGCGGTCGTCACCCAGCACGACGAGGTGCTGATCGACGCGTTGCGGCCGCTCGAGGAGCCTCAGTACGCTCGCCCGGCCGAGCCGGTGGACCCCCCTCCGCCGCCGTCCCCGTAGAACAGTCCGTAGAACAGTTCGTCGAACAGTCCGTAGAGCAGTCCCCGCAGACAGGAGCAGCCCCGACATGGCCCAGTTCGAGTACCCGGAGGACCTGCGGTACACCGCCGAGCACGAGTGGGTCCGCCGCGCCGGGGACGTCGTCCGGGTCGGCATCACCGCCTACGCCCAGGACGCGCTCGGGGACATCGTCTACCTGCAGCTGCCGGCCGTCGGGGACGTCGTCAACGCGGGCAGCCCCTGCGGGGAGATCGAGTCGACCAAGAGCGTGAGTGACGTCTACGCGCCTGTCGACGGGACGGTCACCGCGGTCAACGACGCCGTGGACGCCAGCCCTGAGCTCGTCAACTCCGACCCGTACGGCGACGGGTGGCTGTTCGAGATGCAGCCCCAGGACCCGGCCGCGCTCGACGGGCTGCTCGACGCCGACGGGTACCGCCAGAGCCTGTCCTGACCGCACCGGGACAGCAGCCGCGACGACGACGTCGCACGTCTACCTCGACCCTCCAGGCGAGGGTTAGGGTGTGCCGCACCACGGCGTGAGCCGACGAGACAGGGGGAGGAGGTCGTGATGGCGTCCGAGGACGACCCGGCCGCGGCAGAACCGCCCGCAGAGCCCCAGGCAGAACCGCCCGCAGAGCCCCAGCGGTCCGGGCCCGACACCACGGTGTCCTGGGGCGGGTCCGTCGCCGAGGGGGAGGCCGAGCAGACCACGCTCTCGCGCGACGAGCAGCGGGCCGTCGACGCCCTGCCGCCCGGCTCGGCGCTCCTTGTCGTGAGCCGCGGCCCGAACGCGGGGGCCCGCTTCCTGCTGGACTCCGACCGCACCACCGCCGGCCGTCACCCCGCCTCGGACATCTTCCTCGACGACGTCACCGTCTCCCGCAAGCACGCCGAGTTCCTCCGCGAGGGCGACCGGTTCCGGCTGCGGGACGTCGGCAGCCTCAACGGCACGTACGTCAACCGCGACCGGGTGGACGACGTCCTGCTCGCGGCCGGGGACGAGGTCCAGATCGGCAAGTTCCGGATGACCTTCCACCCCCACCGTCACGCCACCGGTGGCACCGCGCAGTGAGTACGGCCGCCTCCCGCCGGGCCGCCGGTCGCGGCGAACCCCGGCTGCACACCATCGGTGAGGTGCTCGCCGCCCTGCAGCCCGACTTCCCGGACGTCACCCACTCCAAGATCCGGTTCCTGGAGGACCAGGGGCTCGTGGAGCCTCAGCGGACGCCGTCCGGCTACCGCAAGTTCTCTCCCCAGGACGTCGAACGGCTCCGGCTCGTGCTCGCGCTGCAACGGGACCGGTACCTGCCGCTGCGGGTGATCCGGGAGTACCTCGACGCCCTCGACCGGGGCCTGGAGCCACCGGAGCTGCCGGGGGGCGCACCGCGTGCCCCCCGCGTGGTGCCGGACCACTCCACTCCGGGCCCGGAGAGGTTCGCGCCCGCGGCCCGCCGGCTGCGGCTCACCCGCGCCGAGCTGTGCGAGGCCGCCGGGGCCGACGAGGACCTCCTCACCGCGCTGGAGAGCTACGGGCTGGTGTCCGCCGGCTCGGGCGGCTGGTACGACGCCGACGACCTGGAGGTGGCGACGGTGGCGGCCGAGCTGCGCGGTTTCGGGATCGAGGCCCGGCACCTGCGCCCGTTCCGCACCGCGGCCGACCGGGAGGTCGGCCTGGTCGAGCAGGTCGTCAGCCCGTTGCGCCGGCAGCGGCAGGCCGGTGCGGGTGCCCGCGCCGACGAGGTGGCACGGGAGATCTCGGCGCTGTGCGTCCGGCTGCACGCCACGCTGGTGCGTAGCGCCCTCGGCGGGCCCAACGGGTGACCCCGTCGCCGGGCTGCCGCCGGGGGGTTACCGTGGGCTCGTGCGAGAGCTCGACGTCGTCGGTGTGAGGGTGGAGATGCCCTCGAACAACCCCATCGTGCTGCTGCGGGAGCGGGACGGGGACCGCTACCTGCCGATCTGGATCGGCGTCCCGGAGGCGAGCGCCATCGCCTTCGCCCAGCAGGGCGTCGTCCCGCCCCGGCCGCTGACCCACGACCTGCTCAAGGACGTCATCGAGGCGGTCGGTCGCACCCTCGAGCGGGTGGACATCGTCGACGTCCGGGACAACGTCTACTACGCCGAGCTGGTGCTCGACGGCGGGCTCACCGTCAGCTCGCGCACCTCCGACGCGATCGCGCTGGCGCTGCGGGTGGGCTGTCCCATCCTCGGCGCCGAGAGCGTGCTGGACGCCGGCGGCATCCCGGTGCCCGAGGAGGACGAGGACGAGGTGGAGAAGTTCCGCGAGTTCCTCGACCAGGTCAGTGCCGAGGACTTCGAGTCCCCGCCGGGCGGAGAGCAGACCTCAGGTTGAGGTCGAAGGTCACCTGTCCGGCGACACGCCCGCCGCGAGGAACGCCGCCTCGTTGACCCGCCCCCCCACCGGCCGTACCGTGCGAGCACAGACAGCGTCCCGACACCGCCCCGCCGCCGCACCTGCCGGTGGGACCTCGTGCCAGGACAGGACAGGGAGGTCGGCGTGAGCGGCACCGACGCGACGGGCGACACGGCGCGCGGCGTGCCCGTACGGACGCAGGGACTCCTCTTCGACGACGACCTGCCGGTCCTCGACGAGGACTCCGGCTACCGCGGGCCGACCGCCTGCAAGGCCGCCGGCATCACCTACCGGCAGCTCGACTACTGGGCCCGCACCGGACTGGTGCAGCCGAGCATCCGTCCCGCGACGGGCTCGGGCACCCAGCGGCTGTACAGCTTCCGCGACATCCTCGTGCTCAAGGTCGTCAAGCGGCTCCTGGACACCGGGGTGTCCCTCCAGCAGATCCGGACGGCGGTCGCGCACCTGCGCGAGCGCGGCGTGGAGGACCTGGCCCAGATCACCCTGATGAGTGACGGCGCCAGCGTCTACGAGTGCACCTCCGCCGACGAGGTGGTCGACCTGGTGCAGGGCGGTCAGGGGGTCTTCGGGATCGCTGTCGGCCGGGTGTGGCGGGAGGTCGAGGGCTCCCTGGCCGCGCTGCCCAGCGAGCGCGCCGGCGAGGAGCCGCCCGCGGACCACCCCGGCGACGAGCTCGCCGTCCGGCGCAGCCGGCGCACCGGCTGAGAACCAGCTCAGTCCGGTCGGCGCCGGCGCTGACGCACCCGCAGCACCCGGCCCAGGAGCTGGTCGAACAGACCGGCCAGCTCGGCGGCCCCGTGACCCGGGAACTCGTGCAGCGGCGTCGAGCTGCCCTGCGCCTGCTGCAGTGCGCTGCGCTCGGGCACCATGGGGGAGAGCACCAGCGGTCCGAACAGCCCCTTGAGCTCGCTGAGCCGGTAGTCGTGCTCGCTCGAGCGGCTGCGCACCCGGTTCACCAGGATCCCGAGCGGCTGCAGGTCCGGCGCCGGGCCCTGGCGCAGGTCGGCGACCGCCCGCAGCGCTCCGTCTGCCGCGTTGAGGGCGAACAGGCCCGGCTCGGTGACGACGAGGGCCCGGTCCGCCGCGGCCAGGCCGGCCCGGGTCAGGCCGCCGAGGGACGGCGGGCAGTCGACGATGACGAGCCGGTAGTCGTCCTCGAGGTGCGCCAGGGCGTTGCCGAGTCGGTGCAACCGCCGGCCGTGCAGCTCCGGGACGTCGTGGGTCGCGGTCCGGGGGCCGCCGGGCAGGACGTGCACGACCCCGTCGCCGTCCAGGGCGGCGTCCCAGCCGCTGACCCGGACCGCCCGGCGGACGACGGAGGAACGAGAGGACTGCAGGACGTCCGCGGTCTGGCCGCCGCCGGCGTCCTCGACCTCGCCCAGGTCGACTGCGAGACCGGTGGTCGCGTCCCCCTGGGGGTCCAGGTCGACGACGAGAGTGCGTACCCCGCGGTGCCGGGCTGCGGAGGCCAGCCCCAGTGCGACCGACGTCTTGCCCACCCCGCCCTTGAGGCTGACGACGCTCAGAACCAGCACGCGCGTCACGGTACCGGCGCCCCGTGGAGGGCAGGGCGCCGGCCCTGGTAGCGTCCGCGCTGTCGAAGACCCCGCGCGGGAGAGTCCCCGCGACCGGCCCCGGGCCGGCGACGGGGCGCCGAAGGGGCAAACTCCCCGGAACCTCTCAGGCGCCCGGACCGTGCGGGCGAGGCGACTCTGGAGCGACCGGCGACAGAGGGGGAGGCAGGTCCGTGTACCCGGGACGCCGGGTGACGAGGAGAGCCTCCGGATGACCCAGCCCACCAGCAGCCCGCACCGCACGACGAGCCCCTACCCCGCCAGCGAGGGCCACCGCGTCGAGCGGTTCACCGACCGGCACGTCGGGCCGGACGGCGCCGAGGTCGCGCGCATGCTCGAGGTGGTCGGGTACCCCGACCTCGAGGCGCTCGTGGCCGCCGCCGTCCCGGCCGGCATCCGGATGGACGGTCCGCTGGACCTGCCGCCCGCGGCGTCCGAGGCCGCCGTCCTCGACGAGCTGCGCGCCCTGGCGGCCGCGAACACCGTCCGGCGGCCGATGATCGGCCTGGGCTACTACGGCACCCACACCCCCGGGGTGATCCGCCGCAACGTGCTGGAGAACCCCGCCTGGTACACCGCCTACACGCCCTACCAGCCGGAGATCTCCCAGGGCCGGCTGGAGGCGCTGCTGAACTTCCAGACGATGGTCGCCGACCTCACCGGGCTCGACGTCGCCAACGCCTCCGTGCTCGACGAGGCCACCGCGGCGGCGGAGGCGATGACTCTCATGCGCCGTGCCTCGCGGGCCTCGCAGCAGGCCGCGCTCGTCGTCGACACCGAGGTGCTGCCGCAGACCCTGTCGGTGCTGCGGACCCGGGCCGGGGCCCTGGGCCTGCCGGTCGTCGTCGCCGACCTGCGCGACGGGATCCCGGACGGCGACGTGTTCGGGGTGCTGCTGCAGTACCCCGGCGCCAGCGGCGTCGTCCGTGACGACGCCGGCCTCGTCGCCGCCGCCCACGAGCGGGGAGCCCTCGTCACGGTCGCCGCCGACCTGCTGGCCATGACGCTGCTGCGCCCGCCCGGGGAGATCGGCGCGGACGTCGCCGTCGGCACCACCCAGCGGTTCGGCGTCCCGCTGGGGTACGGGGGGCCGCACGCCGGGTACATGGCGGTCCGCAGCGGTCTGGAGCGCTCCCTGCCGGGGCGACTGGTGGGGGTGTCCCGGGACGCCGACGGTGCCACCGCCTACCGGCTGGCCCTGCAGACCCGCGAGCAGCACATCCGCCGGGAGCGGGCGACCTCGAACATCTGCACCGCCCAGGTGCTGCTCGCCGTCATGGCCGCGATGTACGCCGTCTACCACGGCCCGGACGGCCTGCGCCGGATCGCCGAGCGGGTGCACGCCCACGCGACGTCCTTGGCCGCCGGCCTGCGCAGCGCCGGGCTGGACGTCGTCCACGAGGCCTTCTTCGACACGGTGCTCGTCCGCGTGCCGGGGCGGGCCCGCGCCCTCGTCGAGCAGGCCCACCAGGCCGGGTACCTGCTGCGGCTCGTCGACGACGACCACGTCGGCGTCGCCTGCGACGAGACGACGACCGCGGACGACGTCGCCGCCGTCGTCGCCGTGCTCACCGGCCGCGCCGAGGGCGCGTGGTTCGGGTGGGACGGGGCGGTCCCGGACGGGCTGCGCCGCACGTCGGCCTACCTCACCCACCCGGTGTTCTCGGCGTACCGCTCCGAGACCGCGATGCTGCGCTACCTGCGCCGGCTCGCCGACGCCGACTACGCCCTGGACCGAGGGATGATCCCGCTCGGGTCCTGCACGATGAAGCTCAACGCCACCACGGAGATGGAGGCGATCACCTGGCCGGGCTTCGCCGACCTGCACCCGTTCGCCCCCGACGCCGACGCCGCCGGCACCCGGGCGCTCGTCGCCGACCTCGAGCGGATGCTGCTGGCGATCACCGGCTACGACGCGGTGTCGTTGCAGCCGAACGCGGGATCGCAGGGGGAGCTGTCCGGGCTGCTGGCCATCCGGGCCTACCACCGGGCGAACGGTGAGGAGGGCCGCGACGTCTGCCTGATCCCGGCGTCCGCTCACGGCACGAACGCGGCGAGCGCCGTGATGGCCGGGTTGCGGGTGGTCGCCGTGGCCACGGACGACGCCGGCAACGTCGACATGGCCGACCTGCGTGCCAAGGTGGACCAGCACCGGGACCGGCTCGCCGCGATCATGGTGACGTACCCGTCGACGCACGGGGTGTTCGAGGAGTCGATCACCGACGTCTGCGCCCTCGTGCACGACGTCGGCGGCCAGGTGTACGTCGACGGGGCGAACCTCAACGCCCTGGTCGGCGTGGCGCAGCCGGGCCGCTTCGGCGCCGACGTCTCGCACCTCAACCTGCACAAGACGTTCACCATCCCGCACGGCGGCGGGGGACCCGGTGTCGGGCCGGTCGCCGTCCGCGCCCACCTCGCCCCCTACCTGCCCTCGGCGGACGTCCTCGACCCGGGTGAGGCCCCGGTCGGGCCGGTGGCCGCGGCCCCGTTCGGGTCGGCCGGCATCCTGCCGATCTCGTGGGCGTACATCCGGCTGATGGGGCCGGACGGTCTGCTCCGGGCCACCCAGGTGGCGGTGCTCGCCGCGAACTACGTCGCCGCCCGGCTGCGCGAGCACTACCCGGTGCTCTACACCGGGCGCGGCGGGCTCGTCGCGCACGAGTGCATCCTGGACCTGCGAGACATCACCAAGCGGACCGGTGTGACCGTCGACGACGTCGCCAAGCGGCTCATCGACTACGGGTTCCACGCGCCGACGATGTCCTTCCCGGTCGCGGGCACGCTGATGGTCGAGCCGACCGAGAGCGAGGACCTCGCCGAGCTGGACCGGTTCTGCGACGCCATGATCGACATCCGGCGGGAGATCGACCGGGTCGCGGCGGGGGAGTGGCCGGCCGACGACAACCCGCTGCGCAACGCCCCGCACACGGCGGCGAGCCTGGTCGGCGCCTGGGAGCACCCCTACGACCGGCGGACCGCCGTGTACCCCGGTGGCGTCGACCCGCGGGCGAAGTACTGGCCGCCGGTGCGCCGGATCGACGGCGCGTACGGCGACCGCCACCTCGTCTGCGCCTGCCCCCCGCTCGAGGCCCTCACCGACTGACCCGGTCTCTGACTGACCCGATCTCTGGAGGCCTTCCGGGGTCTCGAAGGTGGCTGAGACCCCGGAAGGCCTCCAGAGATCGTCAGGTGCGGCCGTCCTCCTCCTGGGCCTCGTGGAGCGTCGCCTGCCGCGGCTGCCAGTCGGCGAGGAGCACCTGCGCCACCAGTGGCGGTCGAGCCGACCGGACGGCGTCGACTACGTCCGGGTCGTCGTCGACGAGGACGTCCAGCCGGTAGCGGTCGGCCAGGCGGCGAAGTGCCTCGACCTTGACCAGCCGGGCGGGCCGGCGGTCGCCTTCGGGGCGCAGCAGCAGCTCCCCGTCCGGCGCGTCCACCGAGCGCAGCCAGTCCACCGTGTCACGGCGCAGGTGCTCGGGGCGGCCGGACAGGTAGACCACGGTGCTGCCGCGGGCGAGCGCCTCGCGGGCCACGGCGAGTCCCTCGGGGTGCACCGGGTCGTCGACGGCGGCGGCGAAGAAGCCGTCCCAGTCCTTGCGCCGTCCGGTCAGGTAGTGCATCCGGTGGCGGGTGTCGGCGAGCACGCCGTCCAGGTCCAGCACCACCGCCCCCCTCTCCCCGTGATCATGCAATCCCGCCACCCCTCTCGCCGTGATCATGCAATCCCGCCACCCTCCGCGGCCGGCCACGGCCACAGAGTGCTGGGTTGTTGGCGCAACACGCCGGCAGATGGGTGACGAACCCAGCATTCTGTGCTGCCCGGTTGTGTGCTGACACGGCCGACACCCCCAACCTGGCGGCCGAACCGCCGTGGCGTGGACGTCGTCACGCGAGGGGCCCGCCGAGGTGGCAGTCCGAGGTGTGGAGACTGCGCCCGACCGGCAGGCTAGGGGACGCCGGACAACTCGGTCCGGGAGAGCGCCGGGGCACTGGAGGTCGAGCGTGGGCGACGAGGTCAGCGGCCGGGAGTTCTCCCGCGAGCAGCGACAGCGCTACCGAGAGAAGGTCCAGCTCTGCCTGGACGTCTTCGAGCAGATGCTCGCCCGGTCCACCTTCGACGTCGAGCGGCCGATGACCGGCATGGAGATCGAGCTCAACCTCGTCGACGCGGACTACCAGCCCGCCTTCACGAACGTCGAGGTCCTCGAGCGGATCGCCGACGAGCGGTACCAGACCGAGATCGGCGCGTACAACATCGAGCTCAACGTCGCTCCCCGGCCGCTGCCGGGACGGGCCGCGCTGGACCTCGAGGACCACCTGCGGGAGTCCCTCAACGCCGCCGAGGCCAAGGCCGAGCAGGCCGGCTCCCACATCGTCATGACCGGCATCCTGCCGACGGTGATGCCGGAGCACTTCGAGGGCGAGTGGATGACGACGTCGCCCCGGTACGCCGCCCTGGACGCCGCCATCTCCACCGCCCGCGGGGAGGACCTGCTCATCGACATCGCCGGTGAGGGTCCCGGTGCCGAGCGGCTGACCCTCTACTCGAAGTCCATCGCCCCGGAGTCGGCGTGCACCAGCGTGCAGCTGCACGTGCAGGTGTCCCCGGCCGACTTCGCCGCGAGCTGGAACGCGGCGCAGGTGCTGCTCGCGCCGCAGATCGCGCTCGGTGCGAACTCGCCGTACTTCTTCGGTCGCCGGCTGTGGGACGAGACCCGGATCGAGGCCTTCACCCAGGCGACCGACACCCGCCCGGACGAGCTGCGCAACCAGGGGGTGCGCCCACGGGTGTGGTTCGGGGAGCGGTGGATCACCTCGATCTTCGACCTGTTCGAGGAGAACGTGCGCTACTTCCCCTCCCTGCTGCCGGAGGTCACCGACGAGGACCCGATGGCCGTCCTGGACGCCGGCGGTGCGCCCCGGCTGCAGGAGCTGCGGCTGCACAACGGCACGGTGTACCGGTGGAACCGGCCGGTCTACGACCTCGTCGACGGCCGGCCGCACCTGCGGGTGGAGAACCGGGCGCTGCCCGCCGGCCCCACCGTCGTCGACGTGCTGGCCAACGCGGCGTTCTACTACGGGGCGCTACGAGTACTCGCCGAGGAGGACCGGCCGGTCTGGACCAAGATGACCTTCGGAACGGCGGAGGAGAACTTTCTCAACTGCGCGCGCCAGGGCATGGACGCCTCGGTCTACTGGCCCGGCCTCGGTGAGGTGACCCCGGACGAGCTCGTCCTGCGCCGGCTGCTGCCGATGGCGCACGAGGGGCTGGAACGGTGGGGTGTCGCTCCGGAAGTGCGCGACCGCTACCTGGGTGTCATCGAGGCCCGGGCGAAGACCGGACGCAACGGCGCTGTCTGGCAGACCGAGACGGTGCAGGCGCTGGAGGACCGCGGGGCCGACCGCGCCGAGGCGCTCACCGGCATGCTGCGGCTGTACTGCGAGCACATGCACAGCAACGAACCCGTACACACCTGGCCGGTTCCGTAGCACTCGGGTCGAGTCAGGACGAAGTGCGGAGCCACGGACGGCCCCATATCGTCGCGCCTCATGGAGCCGACACTGGCCCTTCTCGCCGAGACCGTCACGGATCCGGCGGGTCTGCTGCCGGCGCGTCAGCAGATGGCGTTGTCGCTGGGGTGGCACATCATCCTGGCCTGCTTCGGAGTGGCTTTCCCGGCGATCATCTTCGTCGCCCACTGGCGTGGCGTGTACCGGGACAGCGCTACCGGGCTGCGGCTTGCGCAGCGCTGGGCCAAGGTGTCGGCCGTCCTGTTCGCCATGGGGGCCGTCTCCGGGACGGTGCTCAGCTTCGAGATGGGGCTGCTGTGGCCGGGGCTGATGGGCCGGTTCGGCGACGTCCTCGGTCTGGCCTTCGCGCTCGAGGGTCTCTCGTTCTTCGTCGAGGCGATCTTCATCGGCATCTACCTGTACGGCTGGGGGCGCATGCCGGCACGGCTGCACCTGCTCATGCTGGTCCCCATGACGGTCGCCGGCGTGGTGGGCACGTTCTGCGTGATCTCGGTCAACGCGTGGATGAACGCCCCGGCAGGGTTTCGCATCGTCGACGGCGAGGTCACCGACGTCGACCCCTGGGCGGCGATGTTCAACGACATCGCCGTGCCGCAGTTCTTCCACATGTGGCTGGCCGCGTACATGGTCGTCG
Source organism: Kineosporiaceae bacterium SCSIO 59966 (assembly GCA_020881835.1). Taxonomy (NCBI): domain Bacteria; kingdom Bacillati; phylum Actinomycetota; class Actinomycetes; order Kineosporiales; family Kineosporiaceae; species Kineosporiaceae bacterium SCSIO 59966. Next base: position 1,617,117 of record CP052876.1, on the reverse strand, counting down.
GCTTCGCCGTCGCCGGCGTGTACGCCGTCGGGATGCTCCGGGGCCGCCGCGACGAGCACCACCGGGTCGGCTTCATCATCCCGTTCGCCTTCGCCAGCGTCGCCGCGGTCATCCAGCCCTTCGCCGGCCACGTGCTCGGCACCGACCTCGTCGACCGCCAGCCGGCGAAGCTGGCCGCCTTCGAGCTCGCGACCACGACCGAGAGCCCGTCGCCGCTACGGATCGGCGGTGTGCTCGTGGACGGCGAGGTCAAGGGGGCCGTGGACATCCCGGTCCTCGGCTCGGTCATCGCCAGAGGGTCGTTGACCGAGCCGGTGCCAGGGCTGGACACGATCCCCCCGGAGAACTGGCCACCGGTCAACATCGTGCACTGGTCGTTCCAGACGATGGTCGGCATCGGCACGCTCCTCGCCCTCGCCGTGGTGCTGTTCTGGTTCCTGCGCTGGAGGCGCCAGGATCTCCTGGAGCGCACGTGGTTCCTGCGGTTCGTCGCCGTCACCGGTCCGCTGGCCGTCGTCGCGCTCGAGGCCGGCTGGGTCGCCACCGAGGTCGGACGGCAGCCGTGGACGGTGTACGGCATCCTGAGGACCACGGACGCGGCAGGTCCCAACTCCTACGGGGTCTGGTGGCTGCTCGGCACGACTGCGGTCGTGTACACGGCGATGACGATCGGAGCCGTCCTGGTCCTGCGGTCCATGGCCCGGCGCTGGCGCGAGGGCGAGGAGGACCTGCCGAGCCCGTACGCTCCGGCTCCTCGGGTCGGTCACCAGCCGGACGTCGAGGGGCCGCGGCCATGACAACGGTGGCGGTAGCGGTTGCGGCCGCGATGTTCCTCGGCGTGATCGCCTACGCCGTTCTCGGAGGCGCCGACTTCGGCTCGGGCTTCTACGACCTCACCGCAGGCAGCGCCGAGCGGGGCGCGGAGCTGCGCACCCAGGTCGACCACAGCATCGGACCCGTCTGGGAGGCCAACCACGTGTGGTTGATCTACGTGATCGTCATGTTGTGGACGGGGTTCCCCACGGCGTTCGCTGCTGCCATGACCACGCTCTTCGTGCCGCTCCTGCTCGCACTGCTGGGCATCGTGCTGAGAGGGGCGAGCTTCGCCTTCCGCAAGTACTCGGCCACCCTGGCCGAGGCGCGGCTGCACGGAGCCCTGTTCGCCTCCTCGTCCTTGGTCGCCCCGTTCTTCCTCGGCACCGTGGCAGGCTCGATCGCCTCCGGCCGGGTGCCCGCCGACGGCGGGGGCGATGCGTGGTCGTCCTGGCTGAACCCCACCTCGTTGCTGATCGGCGTCCTCACCGTGGCGTCCTGCGCCTTCCTCGCCGGCACCTTCCTGACCGCCGACGCGGCCCGCGCCGGCCGAGAGGACCTTGCCGAGAGACTGCGCCTGCGCACCCTCGTCGTCGGCGGTGTGACGGGCGTGCTGGCCGTGGGCGTCCTGCTCCCGATCGCGGACGACGCACCGACGCTCGCCGAGGGCCTCGTCACCCGCGGGGCTCCCCTGATCGTGGCCTCTGTCGTCGCCGGGACCGCGGGCCTGGTGCTCCTTCTTCGTCGACGGTACGCCGCCGCGCGTGCCGGCGCCGTCGGCGCGGTGGTGGCCGTCATCCTCGGGTGGGGCGTCGCGCAGTACCCGTGGCTGCTCGTCGACGAGCTGACCATCGAGCAGGCGGCCGGGGCCCCGGCGACCATGCGTGCGCTCCTGCTCGTGGCCGTCCTGGCCGGCGTCATCGTCCTGCCCCCGTTGGTGTACCTGCTGCGGCTGACCCAGAGCGAGGCGTGGACGCAGCACTAGGCGCACCCGACCCGCGGAGCCGGCACTGAGCCTCGCCCGCAGCAGGGTGTCAGTCGGCCAGCCTGGCCGGGAACCCGCCGGTGGCGACCGGGCCCCAGCGCTGCGGCGTGACCCGGATCAGCGACTTGCCCTGCCGGCGCATCGCCTCCCGGTACTCCTCCCAGTCGGGGTGCTCACCGGAGATGGAGCGGAAGTACTCGACGAGCGGCTCGATGGCGGCGGGCATGTCGAGGACCTCGGCGGTGCCGTCGACCTGCACCCACGGACCGTCCCAGTCGTCGGACAGCACGACGAGGGAGACCCGCGGGTCGCGGCGGGCGTTCGTCGTCTTGGCCCGCTCCGGGTAGGTCGACACGACGAACCGGCCCTCGGAGTCAACCCCGCAGGTCACCGGGGACGCCTGGGGGGATCCGTCGCGGCGACGGGTCAGCAGCACCGCGTGGTGCCGGGTGCGAGCGAACTCCAGCAGACCCTCGCGGTCGACGGTGGTGCTGGTTGCGATCGTGCGTGCCATGTTCCTGGTCTACCAGGTACCTCGGTAGCCTCCGCGGACCGGAGCCGGTCCCGAGGAGGCGCAGTGTTCACCAAGGTCCTGGTCGCCAACCGCGGCGAGATCGCCGTCCGCGCCTTTCGGGCGGCCTACGAGCTGGGCGCCCGTACGGTCGCGGTGTACCCCTACGAGGACCGCAACGCGGTCCACCGGATCAAGGCCGACGAGTCCTACCTCATCGGCGAGCGCGGCCACCCGGTGCGCGCCTACCTGGACGTCGCGGAGATCGTCCGGGTGGCGCAGGAGTCCGGGGCGGACGCGGTGTACCCCGGCTACGGGTTCCTGTCGGAGAACCCGCGGCTCGCCGAGGCGTGCGAGGACGCCGGGATCACGTTCGTCGGTCCGCCGCCGCGGGTCCTGGAGCTGGCCGGCAACAAGGTCCGGGCGATCGCGGCGGCCCGCGAGGCGGGGATCCCGGTGCTGCGGTCCAGCCAGCCGTCCGCGGACGTCGACGAGCTGCTCGCCGCGGCCGCGGACGTCGGGTTCCCGGTCTTCGTCAAGGCGGTCGCCGGGGGTGGGGGCCGGGGGATGCGCCGGGTGGACGACGAGCGCGCGCTGCCGGAGGCGTTGGCGACGGCGATGCGCGAGGCGGAGGGTGCCTTCGGTGACCCGACCGTCTTCCTCGAGCAGGCTGTCGGACGACCCCGCCACATCGAGGTGCAGGTGCTCGCCGACGCCTCCGGCGAGACGGTTCACCTCTTCGAGCGGGACTGCTCGTTGCAGCGCCGGCACCAGAAGGTCGTCGAGATCGCGCCCGCACCGTACCTGGACCCCGCTCTGCGCGACGCGCTGTGCCGGGACGCGGTCGCCTTCGCGCGCCGGCTCGGCTACGTCAACGCCGGCACCGTGGAGTTCCTCGTCGAGACCGAGGGGCCGCGGGCCGGCCAGCACGTGTTCATCGAGATGAACCCGCGCATCCAGGTCGAGCACACGGTCACCGAGGAGGTCACTGACGTCGACCTCGTCCAGTCCCAGCTGCGGATCGCGTCCGGGGAGAGCCTCGCCGACCTCGGCATCGCCCAGGAGAGCCTGCGGGTCAACGGCGCCGCCCTGCAGTGCCGGATCACCACCGAGGACCCCGCGAACGGGTTCCGGCCGGACACCGGGAAGATCACCGCGTACCGATCGGCCGGCGGGGCCGGCGTCCGGCTGGACGGCGGGACCGCGGACACCGGCGCCGAGATCAGCGCCCACTTCGACTCGATGCTCGTCAAGCTCACCTGCCGGGGCCGGGACTTCCCGACGGCGGTCAGTCGGGCTCGGCGCGCGCTGGCCGAGTTCCGCATCCGCGGCGTGCAGACGAACATCCCGTTCCTGCAGGCGGTCGTCGAGGAGCCGGCGTTCCTGGCCGGGGAGCTGTCGACGGCGTTCATCGACGAACGGCTCGACCGGCTCACCTCCCGCACCCCGGCCGACCGGGGGACCAAGCTCCTGACCTGGCTGGCGGACGTCACGGTCAACCGGCCCCACGGCGACGCCCCCGCGTCCCTCGCGCCGACGACGAAGCTGCCGCCGTGCGACCTGGAGCGCGAACCGCCGGCGGGTACGCGCCAGCTGTTGCGCGACCTGGGGCCGGAGGGGTTCGCCCGGGCGCTGCGGGAGCAGACCGCGGTGGCCGTCACCGACACGACGTTCCGCGACGCCCACCAGTCGCTGCTGGCCACCCGGGTACGGAGCCGCGACCTGCTCGCGGTCGCGCCCTACGTCGCCCGGACGACGCCGGGCCTGTGGAGCGTGGAGTGCTGGGGCGGGGCGACCTACGACGTGGCGCTGCGCTTCCTCGGGGAGGACCCGTGGGAGCGGCTGGCCGCGCTGCGCGAGGCGATGCCGAACCTCGCCCTGCAGATGCTGCTGCGCGGCCGCAACACCGTCGGCTACACCCCGTACCCGACAGCGGTGACCGACGCGTTCGTCGCGGAGGCGACCGAGGTCGGCATCGACGTGTTCCGGATCTTCGACGCCCTCAACGACGTCGACCAGATGCGGCCGGCCATCGACGCCGTCCGCGCCACCGGCACGGCGGTCGCCGAGGTCGCCGTGTGCTACACCGCAGACCTCACCGACCCCGGCGAGCGGCTCTACACCCTCGACTACTACCTGCGGCTGGCCGAGAAGATCGTCGAGGCGGGCGCGCACGTGCTCGCCGTCAAGGACATGGCCGGGCTGCTGCGGCCCCCGGCGGCCCGCACCCTCGTCGGCGCGCTGCGCGAGCGCTTCGACCTGCCGGTCCACCTGCACACCCACGACACCGCCGGCGGGCAGCTGGCGACCCTGCTCGCGGCCGTCGACGCTGGCGTGGACGCCGTGGACGTCGCCAGCGCGTCGATGGCGGGGACGACCAGCCAGCCGCCGGCGTCCGCGCTGGTCGCCGCGCTGGCGCACACCGAGCGGGACACCGGGTTCGACCTGCGCGCGGTCATGGACCTCGAGCCGTACTGGGAGGCGGTCCGCCGCGTCTACGCGCCGTTCGAGTCCGGGCTGCCGTCGCCGACCGGCCGGGTGTACGACCACGAGATCCCCGGCGGCCAGCTGTCCAACCTGCGCCAGCAGGCGATCGCGCTCGGCCTGGGGGAGAAGTTCGAGCAGATCGAGGAGATGTACGCCGCCGCTGACCGGATCCTCGGCCGGCTGGTCAAGGTCACCCCGTCGAGCAAGGTCGTCGGCGACCTCGCCCTGCACCTGGTCGCCGTCGGCGCCGACCCGGCGGAGTTCGCCGAGAACCCCCAGCAGTTCGACGTCCCCGACTCCGTCATCGGGTTCCTCTCCGGTGAGCTCGGCGACCCGCCCGGCGGCTGGCCGGAGCCCTTCCGCACGCGCGCGTTGCAGGGCCGGCCGGCGCCCCGCCGGGCCGCCGAGCTGGACGCCGACGACGAGGCCGTCCTCCAGCGGCCGGGCCGCGAGCGCCAGCAGACCCTCAACCGGTTGCTGTTCCCCGGGCCGACGGAGTCGCTGCGGCAGGTCCGGTCCACCTACGGGGACGTGTCGGTGCTCGACACGTTGGACTACCTCTACGGGCTCGAGCCGGGCCGTGAGCACGTCATCACCCTTGAACGCGGCGTCAGCCTGCTCGCCGGGCTGGAGGCGGTGGGGGACGCCGACGAGCGCGGGATGCGCACGGTGATGTGCACGCTCAACGGCCAGCTGCGTCCGGTGCAGGTGCGGGACCGGTCGGTGCAGGTGGACGTCAAGTCCGCCGAGAAGGCCGACCCGAGCGCGCCGGGGCACGTGGCGGCACCGTTCTCCGGCGTCGTCACCCCGGTGGTCGCCCAGGGGGACGTCGTCGAGGCCGGGCAGACGGTCGCCACCATCGAGGCGATGAAGATGGAGGCGTCGATCACCGCCCACGTGGCGGGCACCGTGAGCCGGCTGGCGGTCGGCGGGGTGCAGCAGGTGGAGGGCGGGGACCTCGTTCTCGTCCTCGACCCCGCCTGACCCGAACGCCACGACGGCGACACGGTCCTCCAGGCGCGCCTGGTTTACCTGTTCTTGACTTGTCTGCGACCATGACGTGGTCCGCAGCGGGTCAGCGGCTCCCCGAGGAGGCACCATGCCGGAGTTCGTCGAGGCCATCACCACGGCGATCGCCGAGGCGCGTACGGCTCTGGAGCGGGCGCGGGCCGAGGGTGAGGTCCAGGACGCCATCGTGCACGAGGGGCGGCTCGAGGAGCTCAACCGGCTGGCGGCCGCGCACGGCGTCCTGCCGGAACGCTGACCGTCGCCCCGGGCTGACCGTCGTCCCCGGAAGGAAGGCCGGGGGAGAGGCGCGCGGGCCGGCTCCCTATCCTCGGCCCGTGACTCCCACACTGACTACCGGGCTCGTCGTCGCGGCGCTGGTCGTCGCGCTCTGGGCGGTGGTGCAGACGGTGTTGGGACGTCGCGTCAGCGGGCCGCAGCTGCTCGTCACGGCGGTCGTCGAGGTCGTCCTCATGGTCGCCGCCGTCGTGGGCGTCGTCCGGCTCGGCCAGGCTGACGGCGTCGACTCGATCACCTTCATCGGCTACTGGCTCACCGCGGTCCTGCTGCTGCCGGTCGGCGCGTTCTGGGCGATCGGGGAGCGCAGCCGGTGGGGCAACGGCGTCCTGGCCCTGGCCGGCGCCGTCGTCGCGGTGCTCGTGCTGCGGCTCGAGCAGATCTGGAGCGCCGGTGGCTGAGTCGCCGAGCACGCGGCCGGGGGAGACCGGGGCCGGGTTCGGCCGGCTGCTGGTCGCCGTCTACGCGGTGTTCGCGGTCTCCGCCAGCGCCCGGGCCGGCGTCCAGATCGCCACCGACTTCGCGGCGGCGCCCGTCGCGTACCTCCTGTCCGGGTTCGCGGCGGCCGTCTACATCGTCGCCACCGTCGCGCTGGCCCGTGGCGGGACGACGTCCCGCCGGGTCGCGGTCGTGGCGGTGTCCGTCGAGATGGTCGGTGTGCTCGTCGTCGGTCTGATCAGCGTCCTGGTGCCGGCCGCGTTCCCGGAGGCGACGGTGTGGTCGCAGTTCGGCGCCGGGTACGGCTACGTGCCGCTCGTGCTGCCGGTCGTGGGGCTGTGGTGGCTGCGACGCACCGGACTGCGGCGCCCTCGACCCTGACAGGGCCACCATGACGTCGTCGCCAGCAACGCTGCTACGGGGTCCGGTAGCTGTGGCCGCTCTCCTCATCGCCCGGCAGGAGCGATTCGCCCCGGAGGAGTTGTGCTCACCGCCCGTGGCTCTCGCCGTGGCCGCCGAGGCCCGTCTGGAGCTGGACCCCTGGGGCGGCGACCACGCCCGGCGGGTCCGCCGGGTGCTTGACCATGCCGCCGAGGTGAAGTCCTACGCCGAAGCGGTGCTGGCCAACCCGGCCAGCTCCTGGTGGGCGCAGCCGGTGGACCGGTACGGGCAGGTACTTGTGGCTGGGCAGTGCTCTTCGGGGGTTGAGCACGCCGTCCGGTTCGCTAGTTCCGCCTATGCTCAGCGCCCGGTCCCGGCCCTCATCTCGCCTCGGGTCGGACACGTGCTGGGATGTCTTCACCGGCCGTCATGTCGGCGACGAGGAGCCGATGCCGTCGGTGGACCGGGTCCTGCTGCAGGCCGATCCGGCTGCCCGTGTCCTCGAGCTGCACGAACCGAAGCACTGGCGCGACCTGTGCCTGCAGTTCCCGTTGCGCAGCGCGCCCGGCGAGCCGCTGCCCGGTGGCCTGACGCCGGACTGGACGGCCGTAGCAACCACGTGGGACGCCGTCCACCTGTCCTTCTTCGGATTCTTGGCGAGCGCCTGTGTGCGCGTCGGCGACGGGCTTCACCATTCCATGCTGTGGACCTGGGACGGAGAACAGACTTTGTGGCTGCGACAGAAGTTCACCTCGTCATCGGTGGTGTCTGTCGCCGCGGACAGCGACCGGGTCCGAGTCACGCTGGCCTCTCTGCGTGACGTGTGGGGGCGGGAACCGATATCCGGGGAGCGTGCGCCTCTCAGGTCGCAGTGACATAATGTTCATTATCGGTCTTCGAGTCTCGCGACTGCCCACCAGGGCCACCGGGGTCGGCCGTGACGAGAATCCCCTCTTCGTGATCATGCAGTCCCGCCACCCACCGGCCACCTTCCGGCTCACAGAGTGCTGGGTTGGTGGCGCGACACGCCGGCCACGCTGTGCCGAATGCAGCATTCTGTGGTCGCGGCGCCGGACCCGACACGGGCTGCCATGCCCACCAAGGACCCTTTCCGTCCTTCGGGGTAGCCGCCAGCGGCCATGAGACGTTCATGCGGCCCCGCCACCCCGCAGTCCGGAGTCCAGGGTGGCGGGACTGCATGATCACGAATGGGGCGGTGCGGGGGTGGCGGGATTGCATGATCACGGATGGGTGATGGGGTGGCGGGATTGCATGATCACGGGTGGGGGGCGACCTCGTCGAGGGCGGCGAGGTCCTCGGCGGTCGGCTGCCAGGAGCCGGCCCGCACGTTGGCGCGGACCTGCTCCGCCGACGTCGCCCCGGCGATCACGGACGCGACCGTGGGCTGGGCGGCCAGCCCACCGATCGCGACGTCGAGCATCGTGAGCCCGCGCTCCTGGGCGTACCGGTCGATCGCCTCGATCCGGTCGAAGTCTGCGGCCGCCAGGCGCTCGGGGCGGCTGACCAGCCGGGTGCCCGCAGGGGCGCCCTGTCCGCGCCGGTACTTGCCGGTGAGCAGCCCGGACGCCAGCGGGTAGAACGGCAGCAGCCCGCCCCCGGTGCGCTCCAGCGCCGGGACGAGCTCCCGCTCGGCGTCCCGCTTGAGCAGCGAGTACTCGTTCTGCGCCGAGACGAACCGGGTGAGGCCGGCGGTGCGGGCGGTCCAGTCGGCGTCGACGACCTGCCAGCCCGCGAAGTTCGACGACCCGATGTACCGCACCTTGCCCTCCAGGACGAGCTCGTGCAGCGCCGCCAGCGTCTCCTCCACCGGCGTCAGCGGGTCCGGGCGGTGCAGCTGGTAGAGGTCGATCCAGTCCGTGCCGAGCCGTCGCAGACTGGCCTCGACCGCCCGGCGCACGTACCGGCGCGAGCCCCGGGCCTGCGGGGCGGCACCGTAGGTGTCCCCCATGTCCATCCCGAACTTCGTCGCCACGACGACGTCGGCCCGCCGCCGGCCCAGCGCCCGGCCGAGCAGCTCCTCGCTGGCTCCCGGGGTGCCACCGTAGGTGTCGGCGGTGTCGAACAGCGTGATGCCGGCGTCGAGGGCCGCGTCGACGACCTCCTGGGTCCGCTCAGCGTCGATGCGGCCCCCGAAGTTGTTGCACCCCAGGCCGACCGTGGAGACGGTGAGGCCGGAGTCGCCGAGCTGTCGGTACGTCATCGGAGGAGTCATCGGTGTGTCGGTCACGGCCGCCACGCTAGGGCCGTCCGGCGGGCTCACACGCCCCGGGGTCGTCCACAGCCGGACGAGCGCGCCGGCGGCGGCTCGGGTTATGGTCGCCCCGTCCTCAACGGCCGGTCTGGTCTCAGCTGACTGGTGGACATGGCTGACTGGTGGACATGGCTGACTGGTGGACATGGCGCAAACGACCTACGGGGAGGACACATCGGTGATGTCATCGAGGGCGCACGACGTCCAGGTGCGTGCCACGACGACGATCACGGACGGTGTCATGGCCGAGCGGAGCAGACCGGGCCGGCGCCTCGTCGCGACCGTGGCGGCCGCCGTCTCGCTGGCTCTCCTGCTCCCTGCCCCCGCAGGCGCGGACGACGGAGGCTCGCCGGCCGAGGCCGCCACCGTGGCCGTGGACCCGCCCGGGAGCCTGTCCCCCGGTGACCTGCCCGTCGACGGTGAGGGTCCCAGTGCCGAGGACCTGGCGGCCGAGCGGGAGCACGCCGAGCTGCTGGAGGCCGAACGGGCCGCGCAGGAGCAGGCCCTGCAGGACGCCCGGGACCGCCTCGCCGAGCTCGCGGCCCAGGCCGGTGAGGCGATGGAGCGCTACCAGCGCGCCCTGGCCGACCAGGACGCCGCCAAGGCCGAGCAGCAGGTCCAGGAGCGTCGTCTCGCCGCTGCCCGTGAGGTGCTCGCCGGCAACCGCGACGATCTCGGCCGCTGGGCCTCCAAAGCGTACCGGGACGGCGGGGCGATGGCCGACTACGAGGGCCTGATGACCGTCTTCGGCGCCCGGACCACCGATGAGCTCGGCCAACGACTGTCGATGCTCCGTGTCGTCGGGCGCGTCCAGGGCACCGCCGTCGACACTGCCGAGCAGGCCGCGGCCGTCCAGCGGGACGCCGCCCGTCGCGCCGCCGCCGCGACCCTCGAGGCCGAGGAGGCCGCTGCCCGCGCGGCCGAGGCCAAGGAGGAGGCCGACGCCCTGCTCGCCGAGCAGCAGGAGCAGCTCGTCGTCCTCGACGAGATGCTCGCCGTCCTGGAGCAGGACGTCGAGTCCGCCCAGGAGCGGGCCGAGCAGCTGGCCCTCGTGCGGGCCGCCGCCGAGCAGCGCCGGCTCGCGGCCGATGCGGCGACCGGCCGCAAGGGTCCGAACGCAGTGACCGGTCCGGTGGGTGACTGCGAGGGGGGACCGACCCACCTGTACCCCAACGGGGCCGTGCCCCTCGACGCGCTGTGCCCGCTCCCGCAGGACGGCCACCGGCTGCGCGCTGACGCGGCGTACGCGTTCATCCAGCTCGACGAGGCCTACCGGGCGCGGTTCGGTGAACCGATCTGCGTCACCGACTCCTACCGTCCGCTCGACGCGCAGGTGGCCGTGTTCGGTACCAAACCCGACCTGGCCGCGGCGCCGGGCACGAGCAACCACGGGTGGGGCACGGCCGTGGACCTGTGCGGGGGGATCGAGGAGTTCGGCACCGAGCAGCACATCTGGATGCAGTGGAACGCGCCCCTGTTCGGCTGGTTCCACCCCGGGTGGGCCCAGCAGGACGGCAGCAGGCCCGAGCCCTGGCACTGGGAGTACGGCGGCTGACCGCCACCGGCACTGGCAGCACCGGCGGCACCGGCGGCACCGCCGACACGCTGCCCGAGGTGCTCCCACGAGGACGCCCTCGGGCAGGATGATGCCGCCGTGTCCACACCCGCCGTGAGCCCCGTCGCCGCGACCGAGCAGGAGCGCAGGCGCGAGCAGCGTGCCTGGTACTTCTACGACTGGGCCAACTCCGCCTACGTCACCACCACGGCCACCGTGCTGTTCGTGCCGTACCTGTCGTCGGTGGCCCGGGCGGCAGCCTGCCCGGACGTGCCCGCCGACGAGGTCTGCACGACGGACCTGTCGGTCCTCGGTCTGCCGGTGGCCGCCGGCTCGCTCGCCCTGTACGTCGTCACCGCCTCGACCCTGCTGTCGGCGCTGCTGCTGCCCGTGGTCGGGGCGATCGCCGACCGCTCACCGCGTCCCAAGCACCTGCTCGCCGGGTTCGCGTGGGTCGGGTCCCTGGCCGCGGCGTCCATGTTCCTCGTCACCGGCACGAACTGGCAGCTGGGGGCCGCCCTGCAGTTCGTCGCCAACATCTGCCTGGGCGCCTCACTGGTCGTCTACGACGCGATCCTGGTCCAGATCGCCACCCCCGACGAGCGGGACCGGGTGTCCTCGCGCGGCTGGGCGCTCGGCTACCTGGGGGGGGGCCTGCTGCTGGCGGTCAACCTGGCGCTGGTGACGATGGGCGGCTCCCTCGGTCTGGACGCCGGCCAGACGGTCCGGATCTCCCTGCTGAGTGCGGGGATCTGGTGGGGGGTGTTCACCCTCATCCCGTTCCTCGGGCTGCGCAACCGGCCTCCCGTGCGGCTCGCGCCGGTCGAGCGCGGCAACCTGGTGACCGAGTCGTTCGGGCAGCTCTGGCAGACCCTCAAGCACCTGCGCGGCTACCCGCAGACACTGCTGTTCCTCGTGGCGTACCTGTTCTTCAACGACGGCATCCAGACCGTCATCGGCTCCTCGAGCCTCTACGGCCAGGCCGAGCTCGGGTTCAACGAGTCACAGCTGATCATCACGATCCTGCTCGTCCAGTTCGTCGCCTTCGGTGGCGCGCTGGTGTTCGGGCGGATGGCCGCCAGGATCGGCGCCAAGCGGTCGGTGCTCTACGGGATCGTCATGTGGACCGGTGTGGTGGCCGTCGGCTTCGTCCTGCCCGAGGGCCAGTTCGCCCTCTTCCTCGCGTTGGCCGTCGGCATCGGCCTCGTGCTCGGCGGCACCCAGGCGCTGTCCCGCTCGCTGTACAGCCAGCTCGTGCCCCTCGGTCGCCAGGCCGAGTACTTCAGCCTGTACCAGGCCGCCGAGCGCGGCACCAGCTGGTTCGGCACCTTCCTGTTCGGGCTGATGTTCCAGCTCACCGACTCCTACCGCCCCGCGATCCTGTCGCTCCTCGTCTTCTTCGTCGTCGGTGGGCTCCTGCTGGTCAAGGTCGACGTCCGCAAGGGCATCGCCGACGCCGGCAACGTCCAGCCACGCAAGGTGTGAGCAGCGAGGTCCGCGGCCCAGGGGACGCCGGTGCAGCCCCGGCAACGCACGGACGTGCGCCCTCCCACACGCCCGCCCGGAACACCGCTCGCCGGACCCGCGTTGGACCCGGTGAGCGGCACGCCGAACGCCTCGACCCGGGGCGTCGCCCGAGGAGCTGAGGGGGACCACATGAGCGACCGCAGCCTGCGAGGCACCCGACTGGGTGCCCAGAGCATGGAGAACGACGAGGGCGTCGAGCCGGCCCCGCGCACCATCGCCGTCTACGACTGCCCCAACGGGCACACGATCACCATCCCGTTCTCGGTGGAGGCCGACGTGCCCCCGCTGTGGGAGTGCCGCTGCGGCGCTGAGGCGCTGCTGCGGGACGGCGAGCGTCCCGAGGCCAAGCCCACCCGGCCGCAGCGCACCCACTGGGACATGCTGCTGGAGCGGCGCACGATCGCCGAGCTCGAGGTCCTGCTCGACGAGCGCCTGGAGCTGCTGCGCAGCGGTCGACTGCACAGCGGACGACGCAGCGCCTGACCCGTGCCGGCCGTGTGCCGGCTCCTGAACCGAGGCCGGTCGCGTCCCCTCCCCCCAGGGACGCGGCCGGCCTCGTCACTCCTCGACGATCTCGCCCTCGATCACGTCGTCCGGACCGGGCCCCCGCTGCGGCCCCCTGGCCGGACCGGACCCGGGCACGACCCGCACCGTGACCCGGCGGCGGAAGGCCGCGAGCACCCACCGGCGGGCCAGCGGCCGCGTCGGCGGCAGGATGCAGAAGAACCCGACGGCATCGGTGATGAACCCGGGAGTGAGCAGCAGGGTCCCCCCGACGAGCACCAGCGCGGCGTCGGTCAGCTCCGCCGAGGGCATCCGGCCCGCGCCCAGAGCCGCCTGGAGCCGTCGCCACGTCGCCGGGCCCTCACGGCCCAGCAGGTAGGCGCCCAGAGCCGACTCGGCGACCAGGAGCAGCACCGTCGGCCACCCGCCGATCAGGTCCCCGACCTGCAGGATCACGAGCAGCTCGGCGAGCGGGACGACGAGCAGAGCCACGACGACCCAGCGCACCCAGCCCCCGCGCCGGCTCACGCCCGCCACGCCGCCTCCTCACGCCGGCTTCGCCTGCGACGCAGGGCCCCGGTGACCTGTGACACCCGGTGGGTCACCCCCCAGAGCGTCACCCGCCACAGCGCCTCCAGGACGATGTCACGGCTCATCTTGCTCGTGCCCACGGCGCGCTCGACGAAGTCGATCGGCACCTCGCGGACGTCGTACCCGGCCCGCACGGCGCGCCACGCCAGGTCCACCTGGAAGCAGTAGCCCTGGGAGGCGACGTCCGCCAGGTCCAGGCCCTCGAGCACCTCGCGCCGGAACACCCGGAACCCGCCGGTGGCGTCCTGCAGCCCGATCCCGGTGACCACCCGGGTGTAGACGTTGCCCCCCCGGCTCAGCAGCAGCCGGTGGCGGGGCCAGTTGTGCACCGCGCCCCCCGGCACCCACCGGGACCCCAGGACGAGGTCGGCGCCGTCGGCGAGCGCGGCGAGCATCCGGGGCAGCTGCTCGGGCTGGTGGGAGCCGTCGGCGTCCATCTCGACCAGGACGTCGTACCCGCGGCCCAGGCCCCAGCCGAACCCGGCGACGTACGCGGCCCCGAGCCCCTCCTTGGCCGCCCGGTGCAGGACGTGGACCTGCTCGTCGTCCGCGGCGAGCGCGTCGGCGAGGTCGCCGGTGCCGTCCGGGCTGGCGTCGTCGACGACGAGCGCGTCAGCCTCGGGCACGGCGGTGCGCAGCCGGCGAATCGTCCCCGGCAGGCTCTCCCGCTCGTTGTAGGTGGGGACGACGACGAGCACCCTCACGACGCGCCCACCTCCTCGGTGACTGCTCGACGGCGGCCGGCCGGGCCGACGGGGTCCGGGTCGCCGTCCGGGCCGGGCCGCCGGGCACCTGCACGGCCGGCGGGGCGGGCCGGGCCACGGCGACGTCCCCGAGCGGCGCCGACCAGGACGGCCAGGACGCCGAGCGCCGTCAGCGCCAGCTCGGGTGCCTCCCCCAGCCGGGTGGCAGGGGTCGTCGCGGTCCGTAGCGGCAGGTCGCCCTCCAGCACCGCGGTGGTGAACAGACCGGTGTCGGCGAGCACCGCGCCGTCCGGGGCGATGAGCGCGCTGACACCCACGGTGGACACGTGCGCGACCGCTCGGCCGTGCTCGACGGCGCGCAGGCGGCTCATCGCCAGCTGCTGGACGCTCTCGTCGGTGTACCCGAAGGTGGCGTTGTTGGTCGGGACGACGAGCAGCTCCCCGCCGGCGCGCACGGCGTCGCGGACCAGGTCGTCCTCGACGACCTCGAAGCAGATCAGGTTGCCCAGCGGCGTCCCGGCCGCCTCCAGGAGGCCGACCTCGTCGCCGGCGACGAAGTCCTTGGCGACCAGGTCGACCGCGCTGGTCAGGCGCCGGAACACCTCCCGGTACGGCACGTACTCGGCGAACGGCACCGGACGCTGCTTGACGTACTCGTCGACGGGGCCGGTCCCCGGCTCCCAGACCAGGGTGGTGTTGGCGAGGTTCTCCTCCCCCACGCGCAGGACGGCGCCGACGAGGACCGGCGCGCCCACCGCCTGCGCCGCGGCGTCGATCACGGCCGCGGCGTCGGCGTTGAGCAGCGGGTCGATGTCGCTGGAGTTCTCCGGCCACAGCACGACGTCGGGACGCTCGGTGGCGCCGGCGTCCACCCGCTCGGCCAGCTCGGTGGTGGCCCGGGCGTGGTTGTCCAGGACGGCGCGGCGCTCGGCGTTGAAGTCCAGGCCGGCCCGCGGCACGTTGCCCTGGACCGCGGCGACCCGCAGCTCGCCCGCCTGTGCGGCCGTGGGCCGCGGGACGAGCGCACCCGCCGCCAGGACGACGGTCGCGGCGGTTGCGAGGACGACGGCCAGGGCGGCGGCCCGGGATCGCGGCCGTGCCGCACCGGTGCGCGGAGAGTCGCGGCGGCGGCGCAGCGCCGCGGCGGCTCCGGCGGCGAGCAGCCCACCGGCCAGGGCGACGGCGAACGACACGAGCGGCGCACCTCCCAGGGCTGCCAGCCCGAGGGTGGGGGCGTCGGCCTGGGAGAAGGCGAGCCGGCCCCAGCCGAACCCGCCGAACGGCGTCCGGGCCCGCAGTGCCTCCACCGCGACCCACCACGCGGCCACCGCCACCGCGCGCACGAACGGACCGCCGGGCGACCGGAGGGCCCAGGTCGCCCCTGCGGCGAACAACGCCACGTACAGGGCCTGCAGGACGGCGAGCGGCACCCACGCGATCCAGCCGACGTAGATGCCGGCCCAGTGCAGCAGCGGGCCGAAGAAGGCCAACCCGGCGAGCAGTCCGAGCCCGGCTGCGGGCAGGGTGCGGCGTCCGGCAACCGAGAGCACGAGCAGCGCGACACCGACCGGCGCCAGTGGCCAGACGCCCGGGTCGGGGAACGACAGGTCCAGGGCGAGCCCGGCAGCCACGGCGCCGACCACCGCTGCCGTGGTCGGCAGCACGGGGACCACGGGGGTGGGTGCGCGCACCACGTCACGATAGTCGCCGTGGGACCAGCACCTGGAGACGCGGTCGGCCCGCGTGCCCTTCGGACCGGGCCGGACCGGGACTGGCTGCCCGGGACGGTCCGTTGTCTACTGAGCACGCGGGCCTGACCGTGGGCCCACCGCCAGGTGGCAGGACGTCGGTGCCCCGGAGGGGCTGCGTGCGCCTCGGGTCTGGCTCGACGAGCAGGTCCGCCTGCCGTGCTGGCCCGTGCCCCGCAGCTCCCCGGGAACGTCCTGTGGCCCCCGCCGTACAGCGACGACCGCAGGGGCGAAGGTACTCCGCCGCCCCGACCTGTCAACTGCCGCCTGACCTGCGGTTTTGTGCGTTCGCGCAGGTCAGCGGCCCCGGCTTCTTGACGAAGACGTGACCAAGGTCCTGCGTGTCGGAGCCTTCGTCGGCGTGTCCGTCGTGCTTGCCCGTTGACCGCCCCGCTGTGGGACTGGCCTCAGGCCGGGCCCGGGACGACGACGGTTCCGCGGGCGGTGGTGACCACCAGCGGGTCGGGGAGCACCTCGGCGGCCGACTCCCGCACGTCCGGACGTCCCCGGCAGACCACCCGGACGGCGAAGTCGATCTCCCGGCTGCGCCGTCCCACCCGGACCACGGTCCCGGTGACCTCCAGGACGTCGCCGGCGCGCACCGGCCCGAGGAACTGCACGTCGGAGTACGAGGCGAACAGGCCCTCGTCGCCGTCCGTGCGGATGCAGATCTCCGTCGCCACGTCCCCGAACAGGCCCAGGCAGTACGCCCCGTCGACGAGGTCACCGGCGTAGTGGGCGTGGGCGTACGGGACGTACCGGCGGTGCACGACGGTCAGCCCGGTCCGGGGGTCCTGCTCCTGCTCCTGGCTCATCCGTGATCCTCCTGTCGCTCGCTGCGTGCGCCGCCTGGGACCAGGGCGTGCACGAGGTACGACGCCACCTCCCCGGGGGTCGTGCCCCTGCCGAACACCCGGTCGACGCCGAGCGCTGCCGCAGCGGTCTCGTCGAACCGCGGACCGCCGACGACGAGCAGCGGACGACGGTCCGCCGGGTACGCCTCGCGGAACGCCGCGGCCATCTCCCGGGTGTTGTGCAGGTGGGCGTCGCGCTGGGTGACGACCTGGGAGACGAGTACGGCGTCCGCACCGGCCTGCTGGGCCCGCTCGACGAGGTCCGGGACGAGCACCTGGGCGCCGAGGTTGACCACCTCGATCTGGCCGTAGTACTCCAGCCCCTTCTCGCCGGCGAAGCCCTTGATGTTGAGGATCGCGTCGATGCCGACCGTGTGCGCGTCGGTGCCGATGCACGCCCCGACGACGACGAGCGGGCGACCCAGGCCCGCCTTGATCGCGGCGTCCACCTCCTTGGCGGACAGCAACGGGTACTCCCGCTCGACCACCTGCACCTGGGCGAGGTCGACGAGGTGGTGCACCGAGCCGTAGACGATGAAGAACGTGAAGTGCGGTCCCATGGCCTTGGCGTGCACGACCATCGCCGGCTCGACGCCCATCTTCGCCGCCAGCTGCAGGGCCGCGCCCTCGGCCCGCTTGTCGTGGGCCACGGGGAGGGTGAAGGACAGCTGCACCATCCCGTCGCCGGTGGTGTCGCCGTAGGGCCGGACCACCCGCGTCTCCCCCGGGTCCTCGGCGTGCCCCCGGACGGCGCTGCGCTCCTCGGTGCTCGTCATCGGGTGGCGCCCTCCTCCAGCAGGTCGACGGCCGGGTTGACGTAGCCGTCCGCGCGCCGGGCGACGCCGTCCAGGCCCTTGCCGCCGTCGGCGGGCCGGCGCATCAGCCCGAACGTGCCCTCGGCGATGGCGTCGAGCATGCCCTGGTCGACGATCCGCTCCAGCAGGTCCACCGACTCGGCGAGGACCTGCCGGGCCCGGGTGGCGATGAAGCCGTCGCTGGGTGGGGCGAAGTCCTCGGTCAGCCCGCCGGCCGCGTTGAGCACGTAACGGACGTTCTGCAGCGCCAGGTCCCGGTCGCTGAGCCACGGTGTGACGACCGCCTCGGTCATCATCCCGACGAGCAGGATCCCCTGCCCCGTCATCGCCCCGGCGAGGTTGAAGAAGCCGTCGAGCAGGTAGCCGCGGAACACGTCGCCGGTCATGTGCTTCGTCGGCGGCATCCACTTCAGCGGGGCGTGGGGGAACAGCTGGCGCGCCAGCAGCGCGTGGGCCAGCTCCAGCCGGAAGGAGTCCGGCAGGTCAGGGTTGATCTCGAAGGCGTGACCGAGGCCGAGCTGCCAGTCCGCCAGCCCCGCCTCCTTGGCCAGGGCCTCGTTGACGAGCTGGCTGACGGTGACCGTGTGCGCGGCCTCGACGGCGTCGGCGGTGGTGAGGTAGTTGTCCTCACCGGTGTTGATGATGATGCCGGCGCGGGCGTGCACCTGCCGGCTGAAGCGCTGGTCGACGAAGGTGCGGACCGGGTTGATGTCGCGGAAGAGGATCCCGTACATCGAGTCGTTGAGCATCATGTCGAGCCGCTCGAGCCCGGCCAGCGTCGCGATCTCGGGCATGCACAGCCCCGAGGCGTAGTTCGTCAGGCGGACGTAGCGGCCCAGCTCGGCACTGACCTCGTCGAGCGCGACCCGCATGAGCCGGAAGTTCTCCTGGGTGGCGTAGGTGCCGGCGTACCCCTCCCGGGTGGCACCCTCGGGGACGTAGTCGAGCAGGGACTGGCCGGTCGAGCGGATCACGGCGATGACGTCGGCGCCCTCCCGGGCGGCCGCCTGGGCCTGGGGGATGTCCTCGTAGATGTCCCCGGTCGCGACGATGAGGTAGATCCAGGGACGCTGCGGGGGGTCGCCGAGGCGGCGGACCAGGCGCTCCCGGTCCGTGCGGGCCCGGTCGATCCGCCGGACCCCGGCGGCGACGTCCCGGCGGGCGGCGCGCGCGACCCGGTCGGCGTCCCGGCCCTGCGGCAGCCGGAACGACACCGCGCCCGAGCTCGCCTTCTGCGCCAGCGTCAGCAGGTCAGGCGCCTGCCCGCGGGCGAGGGCGTCCCAGACCGGGAGCGCGACGCCGTGCTCGATCCCCACCTGCTCGCGGACGGCGTCCACGAGGTGGTTCACCCAGGGCACCCGCTCGGCGTCCGCACCGGCCAGGCCGGCCATCCGCAGCGTCGCGCGCTCGACCGAGACGGTCGTGTGCGTCCGGGCCAGACGGACGACCGGTCGGGTGGCGCGCCGGGCCAGCGACCGGGCCTTGCGGACGGTGACGGGGTCCAGGTCCAGCAGCTGTCGTGGCCGGGCGGCACGCGTCCGTGCAGTCAGAGGACGGGACGACATGTTCGGAGCCTACGCCATACCTGGCGGCGAACTTCCCGCGATGAGCCTCTCCCGCCGCAAATCTTCCCCCACCTCCCCCACCCCTCGGTGATCATGCAATCCCGCCACCCTCGTGACGGCCCAACACCCCGTTCGTGATCATGCAATCCCGCCACCCCCGTGGCGGCCCCAACCCCTTGGTGATCATGCAGTCCCGCCACCCCCGTGGGGCCCAACACCCCGTTCGTGATCATGCAATCCCGCCACCCGGGAACGGGGTCTGCTGGCTTCGGAGCGCCAGGCGTCCGTCCACAGAATGCTGGACTCGCCACTGGTCTCGCGGCGTGTCGCGCCGACAACCCAGCATTCTGCGCAGCAGAAGGGAGGCCCCTGGGGTGGCGGGATTGCATGATCACGAAAGAGGGAGGGAGGGTGGCGGGATTGCATGATCACGGGAGGGTGGGGGGTTGGAGGGGGGCGTCAGAGGGCGTCGTGGACGACGGCACCGGCCACGACGGTCCGCCGGCACCGGGGCAGGGTGACGCCGGGGGTGAGGTCGGGCAGCCCCTGCGTCCCCGAGCGCGGGTCGGTGCTCCAGGCCTGGACCCGTTCGTCCGGTGCCTGGACGACGAGCTCCGCCGGCTCCCAGACCGCGAGGGTCGCCGGGCCGCCGGGCACGAGCACCCCCTCGCCGTCACGCCGGGCGGCCCGCCACCCGCCGCGCGTCGCGGCGAGGAAGGCGGCCCGCGCGGAGATCCGCTCCTCGGGGTCGGAGTGGAAGGCGCAGGCACGGATCGACGACCACGGGTCGAACGGGGTGACCGGTGAGTCGGAGCCCAGGGCCAGCGGGACGCCGGCCGCGGCCAGTGAGCCGAACCGGTTGAGCCGGGTGCCGCGCTCGGCGCCGAGCCGCTCGGCGTACATCCCGTGCGGGCCGCCCCAGAACGCCTCGAACGCCGGCTGCACGCTGGCGGTCAGGCCGAGCCGGGCGAGCGCCGCGACGGCCGCGTCGTCGACCGCCTCGATGTGCTCGAGGCGGTGTCGGGCGCCCCGCAGCGCCTCGAGACCGACCTGCTCGGCCGCTCGAGCGGCCCCCTCCAGAACGGCGTCGACGGCGGCGTCGCCGATGACGTGGAAGCCGCCCTGCAGCCCGGCGCGGGTCGTGGCGACGAGGTGCGCCGCCACCTCCTCGGCGGTGAGGTACAGGTGGCCCCGGTGGTCCGCCGGCAGGCCGGCGGCGACGGCGTCGGCGTAGGGCTCCCGGAACGCCGAGGTGCGCGACCCGACGGACCCGTCCACGCACAGGTCCCCGGCCAGCCCGGCGACCCGCGGGCCGACCTCGGCGCCCAGGGCGTCGAGCACCGCGCGCAGGCTCTCGTCGTCGGCGACCGCCTGCCCCCAGTAGGGGACGACGACCGGGTACCCGCCGCCGTCGGTGAGCGCCAGGAGGACCTGCAGGTCCTCGGGCGAGCCGATGTGCGGGGCGGCGCACTCGTGCACGGCGCCCACCCCCGCGGCCGCGGCGGCGCGCAGCGCCCGCTCCTGAGCAGCACGCCGCTCGGCGGCGGACAGGTCCCGGGTGAGGTCCCGGGCGCGGTGGTGGGCGTCCCGCTCCACCCGCCCGTCGTCCCAGCCGGGCAGGTCCGCGAGCCCCCCGCGCTGCGCCAGCGCCGAGGAGACCACCGCGGAGTGGACGTCGACGCGGGACAGGTAGACCTCGGCCCCGGACGCCGCCCGGTCGAGCTCGGCGCGCGACGGCGGCCGCTGCTCGGGCCACAGCCGCTCGTCCCAGCCGTGGCCGAGGACCCGCTCTCCCGGGGCGCGGCGCGCCGCGGCCGCCACGAGGTCGAGCGCCTCGGTCAGGGTGCGGGTCGCCGACAGGTCGACGCCGCCGAGGGCCAGGCCGGTCTCGGTGACGTGTACGTGGGCGTCGACGAAGGCGGGCGCGACCAGGCCGCCCTGCAGGTCCACGACCTCGTCCACGCCGTCGGAGAAGGTCCCTGCGGTGTCGTCCGAGCCGACCCAGGCGACGGTCTCGCCGTCGACGACGAGGGCGGTGGCGAACGGGTCGGCCGGGGTGTACACCGCGCCGTTGCGGTAGAGGGTGACGGGCACGCCGTCAGTGTGCCGGGCCCCCGCCCGGCCGCGACGCACGGGCACGCCCGGCGGGTTCTCAGTCGCGGGCGCCGTCGGCCAGCCGGGCGGTGAACAGCCCCCGGACGCCGGCGTCCCGGCGGACGAGGTCGAGGGCGTAGTCGGCGTGCCCGGGCACGTAGCCGTTGCCGACGAGCATCGTGACGTCGGCGGCCAGCCCCTCGGCGCCCAGGGCCGCGGCGCTGAACGACGTCGCCATGGAGAAGAAGACCACCGTCCCGCCGTCCGCCGTCGACAGCACCGCGCCGTGCTCGCAGCCCGGGACGTCGACGCAGACCACGGTGACGTCCGCCGGGCCGCCGAGGGCGCCGGTGACGGCACCGGCCAGGGCGAGGGGCTCCCGGGCGTCGGCGCGGACGACGGACCCGGCGATCCCGGCCGCGCGCAGCGCCTCGGCCTCACGCTCGACCGGGACGACGCCCACGGTGGCGGCCGCGCCGGCGTCACGGGCCGCCGCCAGGGACAGCGACCCGGACTTGCCCGCCCCGCCCACCACCGCGACGGTGGGGTCGGCGCCGCGCAAGGTGCGGTGCTGCTGCACGACCCGCCGCACGAGGGCCGGCGCCCCGCACACGTCCAGCACCATGAGCGCGAGCGCCGGGTCGAGGTCGTCGGGCAGGACGGCGGCGATGGAGCGGCCGAACAGGACGGCGTGGCCGGCCGCGGGCACCTGCTCGGTCCGCCCGTCCCACCGGGCCAGCCCGTCGGTGATCCGCAGCGGCGTCAGCGACAGGGAGACCAGGGTGGCCACCCGGTCCCCGACGTGCAGGCCGAGCGGTGAGCGCGGCCCCACCTCTGCGACCGTGCCGATGAGCATGCCGCCGGAGCCGGTGACCGGGTTCTGCATCTTGCCGCGCGCGGCGACGATGTCGAGGACGGCGCGGCGGACGGCGTCCCCGTCGCCCCCGGCCGCCGTGGACAGCTGGCGGAAGCTGGCGGCGTCCAGGTTCAGCGTCTCGACGTCGATCCGCACCTCGTCGGGCCACAGCTCGGGCCGGTCGTCGAGGCGGGTCGCCGCCTGCGGCAGGACGCCGGCCGGCTCGAGCACCCGGTGCAGGCCGACCGGGGACCCCGGGCGCCCTGCCGGGCTGGACGTCTCGGGCACGGTGCCTCCTCCTGGTCCGCCGCATGTTGTTCGCCCAGACGACGACATGCGGGAAGATTTACGGCACGGCTCTCGTACCGCAGTACTTCTTGCGGCTATCCTGCCAGGTGTGAGCGCTTTCCCGGGCACGACACCGCCGCAGCCGTACGTCTACCGTCGTCGTGAGCTCGTCGAGCCGGACTGGACCCGGCTGCCGGGCTGGCGCGACGTCACCGCCGAGCAGTGGGCCAGTGTGCAGTGGCAGCGGGCCAACTGCGTGAAGAACGTCAAGCAGCTCCGGGCCCTCATGGGCGACCTGCTCGAGGACCGCTTCTACGCCGACCTGGAGCGCGACCAGGCCGAGCGGGCGACGATGTCGATGCTCGTCACCCCGCAGATGATGAACACCATGGTCCCGGCGACCGGGGTCTTCGACGACGGGGTGATGCCGGCGGCGGGGGCCGCGTTCACCGAGGCCTTCTACGCGGACCCGGTGCGCCGGTACATGCTCCCGGTGTTCTCCGACCGTCGCACCGACTGGCCGAGCCACCCCTTCGCCACCCGGGACTCCCTGCACGAGCAGGACATGTGGGTCGCCGAGGGGCTCACCCACCGCTACCCGACGAAGGTGCTCGCCGAGCTCCTGCCGACCTGCCCGCAGTACTGCGGGCACTGCACCCGGATGGACCTGGTCGGCAACTCCACCCCCCAGGTGCCCAAGCTGAAGTTCGGTCTCAAACCGGTCGACCGGTACGAGGCGATGCTGGAGTACCTGCGCGGCCACCCGGAGGTGCGCGACGTCGTGGTGTCCGGCGGGGACGTCGCGAACCTCCCGTGGAAGAACCTCGAGTCGTTCCTGCTGCGCCTGCTCGAGGTGGACAACGTCCGGGACATCCGGCTCGCGACGAAGGCGCTGATGGGCCTGCCGCAGCACTGGCTCGCCGGCGACGTCGTCGAGGGCGTCGCCCGGGTGGCCCAGGTCGCCCGGGCCCGCGGGGTCAACCTGGCCGTGCACACCCACGTCAACACGGCCCGTTCCCTGACCCCAGCCGTGGCCGCCGCGGCCCGGGCGATGCTGGACGCCGGCGTCCGCGACGTCCGCAACCAGGGGGTGCTGCTGCGGGGCGTCAACGACAGCACCGAGGCGCTACTCGACCTCGCGTTCGCCCTCCAGGACGAGGCGTCGATCACCCCGTACTACTTCTACATGTGCGACATGATCCCGTTCAGCGAGCACTGGCGGGTCTCGCTGGCCCGGGCCCAGCAGCTGCAGCACTCGATCATGGGCTACCTGCCCGGGTTCGCGACGCCGCGCATCGTGTGCGACGTGCCGTTCGTCGGCAAGCGGTGGGTGCACCAGGTCGACACCTACGACACCGAGCGGGGCATCTCGTACTGGACGAAGAACTACCGGACGTCGATCGAGTCGGCGGACGACGAGGCGCTGTCGCGCGAGTACGTCTACTACGACCCCATCGACACGCTGCCGCAGGCCGGCCAGGACTGGTGGCGCCGGCACGGCGCCACCGACGCCGCGCACGCGGCGGCCTACGCCCAGGCCGCGGCGTCCCGGACGGCGGCGGCCGCCCAGCACGAGGAGCACGTCGCCGCCGAGCAGGCCTGAGGCCGACCAGGCCTGAGCCTGAGGTCAGACGGCCGGGGGCCGCGCCTCGTACGGGGTGGACAGCACGACGGTCGTGCGGGTCGACACGTTCGCGGCCGCCCGGATCCGGGCGAGCAGGTCCTCCAGGTCGCGCGGCGCCGCCACCCGCACCTTGAGGATGTAGGACTCCTCCCCCGCCACCGAGTGGCAGGCCTCGATCTCGGCCAGGTGCGCCAACCGGTCCGGGACGTCGTCCGGGGCGGACGGGTCGAACGGCGCCACCGAGATGAAGGCGGTGATCGGCAGGCCCACGGCCTCGGCGTCGACGACGGCCGCGTACCCGGTGATGACACCGCGTTCCTCCAGCCGGCGGACCCGCTGGTGCACCGCGGACGTCGACAGGCCGGTGGCCCGGGCCAGGTCGGTGTAGCTCATCCGGCCGTCACGGACGAGCAGCCGGACGATCGCCCGGTCGGTGTCCTCCACGACGGTCAGGCTAACGCTGCGGGCGGATCCGGGCCCGGACGGCGCACCGCCCGGGCCCGGGCCCGCGGTCACCGGATCCGACGGACCTCGCCGTCGTCTCCCCGGACGTACTTCGTGGCCGGCCCGAGCCGCACCCCGCCGTCGTCCGTGACCGCCACGGGCACGGTGCCCGGCTCCACGGGCGGTACCGCCCGCGGGCCGAGCGCCAGGCCCGTCACGCCGGCGGCCACCAGGGCCGCCGTCAGTACCGGGGCCGCCGCGCGGCGTGCCCCGGCCCTCAGGAACTGGTGCATCAGAGTGCTCCCGCCCGTCGACTGACGGCCGGGCCGGTCTCGCCACTCACTCCCCCAGCGGTCTGGGCGACCGTTCGTCTCCGTGCCCGCCGGCCGGCGGGTCGGTGAGGACCGTTGGGATCACCGTGTCCCGTACCCACGGGGCCCACCGGGAGCCCCGCAGCACCGGCATCGGCAGGTCCGCGGTCCACCTTGAGCCCGCCGCGGTGACAGGATGCGCGCGTGTCGACCCCCGATCGGCCCGGCCGGCTGCTGCTGCTCGACTCCGCGTCGCTGTACTTCCGCGCGTTCTTCGGCGTCCCACAGTCGCTGACCGCGCCGGACGGGACGCCGGTGAACGCCGTCCGCGGCTTCCTCGACATGGTGGCGACGCTGCTCCAGCGGGGCCGGCCCGCGGGCGTCGTCGCCTGCTGGGACGACGACTGGCGGCCGCAGTGGCGGGTCGACGCGCTCCCCTCGTACAAGGCCCACCGGGTGGCCGGCGACGGGGCCGCCGGCGCCGAGGAGGTCCCGCCCGCGCTGGCCGCTCAGGTGCCGGTCATCGCCGAGGCGCTGGCCGCGCTGGGCATCGCCCGGGTCGGGGCGCCGGGCTGCGAGGCGGACGACGTCATCGGCACGCTCGTCACCCGGGCGGTGGCCGCCGGCCGCCGGGTCGACGTCGTCACCGGCGACCGGGACCTGTTCCAGCTCGTCGACGACGCAGCCGGGGTGCGGGTCCTCTACACCGGCCGCGGGGTGCGCAACCTCGAGGTGGTCGACCAGGCTCGGCTGCGCGAGCGGTACGGCGTGCCGGACGGCGACCGCTACGCCGACCTCGCGGTGCTGCGCGGCGACCCCAGCGACGGGCTGCCGGGCGTCGCGGGTATCGGCGAGAAGACCGCTGCGGCGCTGCTCAACCGGTTCGGCGACCTCGCCGGCGTCCTGCGGGCGGTCGAGACGGGCGACCCGGCGCTCACCCGGGCCCAGCGCACCCGCCTGGCCGCGGCCCGGGACTACCTGGCGGCGGCTCCGGCCGTCGTCCGGGTGCTCCGCGACGCCGACCTGCCCGACCACGACGACCGGCTGCCGCAGCGTCCGGCGGACCCCGACGCCCTCGTCCGGCTCGCCCAGCGGTGGGGTGTCGGCTCCAGCCTGGCCCGGGTCGTCGACGCGCTCGGCTGACCGGTCAGGGCAGGACGAGCAGCTTGCCGGTCGTGCGGCGTCCCTCGAGGTCCTCGTGCGCCCGGCGCGCCTCCGTCAGCCGGTAGCGGCCACCGATCCGGACGGCGAGCCGCCCCGTCCGCACGAGCTCCAGCACGTCCCCGGCCCGCTCGAGCAGCTCGGCCCGCTCGGCGGTGTAGTGGACCAGCGACGGCCGGGTGAGGAACAGGGAGCCCTTCGCGTTGAGGACCTGCGGGTCCAGCGGCGGCACCGGCCCGCTGGCCGCGCCGAACAGCACCATCATCCCGCGGGGGCGCAGGCAGTCCAGGCCGGCGTCGAAGGTGGCCCGGCCGACGCCGTCGTAGACGACGTCGACCCCGCGGCCGCCGGTGATCCGCCGCACCTCGGCGGCGAGGTCGGCGTCCGCGGGCACGATCTCCGCCGCGCCCGCCTCCCGGGCCAGGGCCGCCTTGTCCTGGGTGGACGTCGTCCCGATCACCCGGGCCCCGGCGGCGCTGGCCATCTGGGTCAGCAGCAGCCCCACCCCGCCGGCGGCGGCGTGCACGAGCACGTCGTCCCCGGCCGACACCGGGAACGTGGACCGGGTGAGGAACTGCGCGGTCATCCCCTGGAGCAGGACGGCGGCCGCGGTCTCGTCGTCGACGTCGTCCGGCACCGGCACCAGCCGGTCGGCGGGCACGACCGCCTGCTCGGCGTACCCGGTGCCGGGCACCATCGCCCAGGCCACCCGGTCGCCGACCCGGACGTCGCGGACGCCGGTACCGGTGGCCACCACCCGGCCCGCGCCCTCCGAGCCGACCACGAACGGGGCGGGCAGCGGGTAGGCGCCGGAGCGGTGGTAGGTGTCGATGAAGTTGACGCCCCCGGCGGCGACGTCGACGAGCACCTCGCCCGGGCCCGGCTCGGGGGTGGGCCGGTCGACGACCTCCATCACGTCGGGGCCGCCGGGGGTGGTGACGACGACGGCTCTCATCGGTCCTCCTCGGGGTCGTGGGGTTCCGGTCGGCTGCTGGTGGGGCCGGGGACCGCGGACAGCGACCCGGCCGCGTAGGCGACCACTCCGCGGTCGACGGCGGCGGCCGCCTGGCGGGCGGTGCGCCGCAGCCGGGTGTCGCCGAGGGCGTCGGCCACCTTGGCCACCTGGTCGAGCAGGTCCAGCACCTGCCGGGTCCAGCGGACGAAGTCGCCGGCGGCGACGTCGGCCTCGGTCAGCACGTCGTCGAGGCGGGCGCCGCGGGCCCACCGGTGCACGGCGAGAGCGAGGGCCGCGTCGGGCTCGCCGGTGGGCTGCAGGCCGCGGCGCTCCTCGCGGTCGGTGAGGTCGGACCAGATCCGGACGGTCTCGGTCAGCGCGGCCCGCACCGCCCCGCCCGGCACGGGTGGGGACATGCCCTCGGTCTCCCGGCGGGACTCGTAGACGACCGCGGACACGACGGCGGCCAGACCGGCCGGGTCCAGGTCGTCCCAGGCCCCGTGGCGCAGGCACTCGGCGACGAGCAGGTCCTTCTCCGAGTACACCCGGCGCAGCCGCTCCCCCGCCTCGGTGACGACGAGGTCGTCGTCCGCCGAGGCCCGGCCGCTGCCGGCCGGGGAGGTGGCGGGGGCGAGGTAGCCGAGCTCGACGAGCAGGTCGCAGACCCGGTCGAAGACCCGCGCGATCGTGTTCGTCCGGTTGTCGATGCGGCGCAGCAGGTCAGCGGTCTCCCGCTCCAGGCGGTGGTGGCGCTCGGCCCACCGGGCGTGGTCCTCGCGCTCGGCGCAACCGTGGCAGGGGTGGCGGCGCAGCTGCCGGCGCAGGTCGTCGATCTCGTCCCGGACCCCGTCCCGGACGCCGCCCCGGACGCCGTCGCGGGGGCGGGCGGCCGGGCCGCCCGCCGGCTCGTCGTCCCGGCGGCCCTCGGCGAGGGCGTTGCGCAGCGAGGAGGCCAGGTCCCGGCGCGCTGCGGCGTCCCGCGGGTTGAACCCGCGCGGCACCCGGACGCGGGCGATCTTCTGCACCGGGGCCTGGACGTCGCCCGCTGACAGCCGGCGCACCTGCCGCTCGGCGGTCAGCACCGTCGGCCGCGGCCCGTCCAGGTCCCCGTCGGTGCCGGGGTCCAGGACGACGGCGAACCCGGCGCGTCGACCGGCCGGCACCCGGATGACGTCCCCGGCGCTGAGCGCGGTCAGCGAGGCGAGCGCGTCCGAGCGCTGCCGGCGGGACGCCTCCCGGGACTCCCGCTTCTCCAGCTCGGCGAGCCGCCGCCGCAGCCCGGCGTACTCGCGAAAGTCCCCCAGGTGGCACGTCATCGCCTCGGCGTAGCCGGCCAGGGCCTCCTCCTGGCGCCGCGCCTGACGGGCCAGGCCCACGACGGCCCGGTCGGCCTGGAACTGCGCGAAGGAGGTCTCGAGGATCTCCCGGGCCCGCTGCCGGCCGACCTGGGCGACCAGGTTGACGGCCATGTTGTACGTGGGCCGAAAGCTCGAGCGCAGCGGGTAGGTGCGGGTCGACGCCAGCCCGGCGACGGCCTCCGGGTCCAGGCCCGGCTGCCACAGGACGACCGCGTGCCCCTCGACGTCGATGCCCCGGCGGCCGGCGCGGCCGGTGAGCTGGGTGTACTCCCCCGGGGTGATGTCGACGACCTGCTCCCCGTTGAACTTCACCAGCTTCTCCAGCACCACGGAGCGGGCCGGCATGTTGATGCCCAGGGCGAGGGTCTCGGTGGCGAACACGGCCTTGACCAGGCCGCGGGAGAACAGCTCCTCGACGATCTCCTTGAAGGCCGGCAGCATCCCGGCGTGGTGGGCGGCCAGTCCCCGTTGCAGGCCGTCCAGCCAGTCCCAGTAGCCGAGCACGGCGAGGTCGCTGTCCGGCAGCTCGGCGGTGCGCTGCTCGACGGTGCGGCGGATCTCCTCGCGCTCGGCGGGACTCGTGAGCCGCACCCTCCAGGCCAGGCACTGGCGGACGGCGGCGTCGCAGCCGGCGCGGCTGAAGATGAAGGTGATCGCCGGCAGCAGGCCCGCGGCGTCGAGCTGCTCGACGACCTGGGCCCGGGACGGGGTGCCCGGGCGGCCGGCTCGGGGGTGGGGCCGGTAGCCGCGCCCCCGGCGTCCGCCGCGGGCCGGGCCCCGCTCGCGGCGGGACTCCTCGCGGGCCAGCCGGACCAGCTCGGGGTTGACCGTGAGCCCGGAGGTGCGGGCGGGCTCGGAGCCCACGGTGCCCTCGACCGCCGAGCCGGTGGCGTCGACGAACAGGTCGAGCAGCCGGGTGCCGACCATGACGTGCTGCCACAGCGGCACCGGCCGGTGCTCGGTGACGACCACCCGGGTGTCCCCGCGGACGGTGTCCAGCCAGTCGCCGAGCTCCTCGGCGTTGCTCACGGTCGCCGACAGCGAGACCAGCAGGACGTCGTCCGGCAGGTGCAGGATGACCTCCTCCCACACCGGTCCGCGGAACCGGTCGGCCAGGTAGTGCACCTCGTCCATGACGACGTAGCCGAGCCCGGCCAGGGTCGGTGAGCCGGAGTACAGCATGTTGCGCAGCACCTCGGTCGTCATGACGACGACTGGCGCCTCCCCGTTGACGGTGGTGTCGCCGGTGAGCAGCCCGACCCGGTCGGCGCCGTACCGGGCCACCAGGTCGTGGTACTTCTGGTTGCTCAGCGCCTTGATCGGCGTGGTGTAGAAGGCCTTGCGGCCGCCGGTCAGCGCGAGGTGGACGGCGAACTCCCCGACGACGGTCTTGCCGGCGCCGGTCGGTGCGGCGACGAGGACGCCGTGACCGGCCTCGAGCGCCTCGCAGGCCTCGACCTGGAAGTCGTCGAGCTCGAAGCCCAGACTGCGACGGAAGGCGGCCAGCTCGGTGCGCTGCTGCGCCTGCCGCCGCCGGGCCGCTGCGTAGCGCTCAGCGGGTGAGGCCATGCCCGCCAGGCTAAGGCACCGCCGCGGGGGCCAGCACCCGGCGCCGCGCCTACGGTTTCCACTCTGTACGCGCGGCCCTCGTCTGGTCATGCTCTCCTGCGGTCCCATCGACCTCCAACTGCCCAGAGCGGTGAGCCCCATGGACCCATGTTCACACCAGGGGAAACGGCGTGTGTGAGGCGTGCGCGGCACTACTGTTGTTCGCCGCCCGCGATCTAGGACGCAACGTTGGACGCACTGCGATGTCACATGTGACGAGGACGTCTCCGCCTCCCGGCGCGACCGACCGTCAATGCGCTACACGTTGCCACCTGAGCCGGCACGAGCCTAGGCTTCTTGAGACGTGGGGCGTCACTGGGATGCACCTGCATTCAGTGTGGAGGGGTGGGCCGGATGAAGAGTCGACTCGTACGAGCGATTGGGGCTGTGGTACTTGCCGGTGGTTTCGTTGCTTCTGCCGCACTACCCGCGGCGGCATGGGAGACCGGTGGCACGCGTTACTGCTCGATTAGCCAAACCCCGTGGGCCAGCGGGACCGGGACGCAGTACGTGACGACGTTCGGGCCCGGCAAGGCGACGGGTCGTACGGTCTACAGCAGCGCGTCCCACACCGTGACTGAGAAGGGCGTCAGTGGAGGGGGTGCTTGGCGCGTCATCATCACAGGTGTGGCCTACTCAGCAACGTCCTACTGCACCAGCGGCAGCTGAGGCAGGTACTGTTCCTCGATGTTCGCGATGAAACGCAGCGGGAGCAGGCGCAATGTCATGGCGCGCACTCTCGCGCTCTCCCTGTCGGTGACGCTGCTGGTGACCGGATGCACGGCGGATGATGGCGCCACCGGCTCGGGTCGCGGCCCCTCGCCAAGCGTCTCGGGAGCCCCTGGAGACCCCGGCTCGGCCACATCAACGCAGGAGAGCACGTCCGCAGCGGCGCAGGGTGAGTCGAGCCGGGCACAGGAGTTACAGGGAATCACCGCCTACTTCGCCAACATGGTGGACTGCCTGAACGAAGCCGGGTACCGGATGCGACTGACCCCGGGGCAGCTCGGCTACGAGGCAGATCCGGCTGCGCCGAGCTCCGGCAGCCAGGAGGCCTTCATCGCTGCGCAGGCCGCCTGCGACAAGACGTACGGGCCGCCACCGGCTCCCGCCCCCTTCACGGCACAGGAGTGGGCCGCGGCGTATCCGGCGCAGGTAGCTGTTGTGGACTGCCTGAAGCAGAACGGCTACCCGGTCCCTGAGGTACCGACGTCCGACGCGTGGGTCCAGCAGCAGGTGGCACCTCCGGCAGGAGTTCGACCATGGACTCCGTACGACAAGGTGTCCGGGCCCGAGCTGACCGAGGCGCAGCAGCAGTGTCCGGCCAAGGACGTCCTCGAGGTCCTCGCCGAGTCGGGCAGCTGATGACGCTGGACGCCCGAGCAGACGTCGGCGCAGAGGCGGCTGAGCAGTCAAGGCCGCCGACGGCTACGTCCGCACCAGACGCTCGACGCCGGCGGCCAGGATGGGGACCGGCCGTTCGTACAGCGGCACGGACGCTCCTGGTGCTCGTCGTGGCGACAACGGTGTTTGCCGCGGGGTGGTGGTCCGCGCGGACCGCGCTCGACCCTCCCCGGGACCCTCTTCGTCCCCCGGCCGCCTTGGAGTACACGGTCGCGACCGGAGCCGTTGAGGAGTCCTTCCCGGTCACCGCGGTCGCGTCGTGGCCGACGAGGTTCTCGGTGACGTCACCGGCAGGTGGGGTCGTCACCACCGTGAGCGCTGGCGCCGGCGACAGCGTAGGCGAAGGTGAAGCACCCTTGACTGTCGACCTCGCGGCTGTTCGGCTTGCTCAAGGCGAGGTCCCGATGTTCCGGGACCTCGTTCCTGGAACGCGCGGACCGGACGTCGAACAGCTCCAGCTGTTTCTCAAGCGGCAAGGGCACTTCCCCGACGAAGCGACAGGGACCTTTGGCGCTACCACCCAGTCGGCAGTCCAAGCCTGGCAGCGCGACAACGGCAACCCACGGCCGAGCGGTAGCGTCCTGGCGACAGAGCTCGTGTTTGTCCCTGAGCTTCCGGTAAGGGTCCGCCCCACAGTCGACGTAGGCGATCGGGTTGCGCCCGGTGACCCGCTGTACGAGGTGCTGGCGGCGGCCCCGGTCTTCCGGGCCGAGGTCACCGAGGATCAGCTGCTGACGCTGACTCCCTCCGTGACCATCGCCGTCGATGGGCCAGGACAGAGGTGGACCGCAACCGCTGGAGCGACCGATGACAGCGACCCCAACATTCGCGCCGTTGAGCTGGCGGGCTCGGACGGCGGCCCGGTCTGCGCCCAGACGTGCTCGTTGGTGCCCGTAGCGGGAGAGAGCCGGTGGCCGGCCGAGGCGATCACCGTGCCTCGGGTGGAAGGGCCGCAGGTGCCGGTCGGCGCGATCAGGACCCGAGCCGATGGGACGACATATGTGATCATGTCTGACGGCGTCGAGAGGGATGTGACCGTACGAGCGGCTGCGCAGGGGTTGGCGGTGGTGAGCGGCATCGACGCCGGCGACCGGATCCAGGTTCCTCAGGCTCAGTCGTGATCGAGGTTCGGTCCTGCACATTCGCCTATGCGAGCAGTCCATCAGTGTTCGAAGACCTGGATTTCACGGCACCGGCTGGTGCGATCACCGCGGTGACAGGTCCTTCGGGCCGCGGAAAGTCCACCCTCCTCTACGTGATCGGTCTGATGCTGAGACCTCAGCGAGGCCAGATCCTGCTGGGCGGCCGTCGAATCGACGAGCTCAGCGACACGGCCCGCTCCCGGCTGCGCGGCCGGAAGTTCGGCTTCGTCTTCCAGGATGCAGCCCTGGACAGCACCCGCTCAGTCCAGGACAACGTCGTGGAGTCCACCGTCTACAACGGTCTGTCTCGCAAGCCCTCACTGGTGCGAGCCCGGCAGATGCTCATCGACCTGGGCGTCGACGTCGACCCCAGTCGGCGACCGGGACAGCTCAGCGGTGGGCAGGCCCAACGCGTCGCCCTGTGCCGGGCCCTCATCCACGAGCCGCGCGTCGTTCTGGCCGATGAACCCACCGGCAACCTTGACGAGACATCTAGCAACGCGGTGCTGGGCAGCCTGCGACATGCGGCTGACCGAGGTGCCGCAGTGGTGATCGCAACCCACGACCCACGAGTGCTCGACCGCAGCGATGGCCGCCTCCACCTCGGTTAGCCGGGCCACCGACGAGGAGCTCGCAGGCGCCTCGTCCCTGCGGCATCGGGCCGCGGTGCTGATCGAGGGCGTCCGGGTTGCCCGCAGTCAACCTGGTCTCAGCGTGTTGCTAGCGGTGATCTCCCTAGCGGTGTGTCTGCTGACCCTCGGGACCACAGGTCAGTCGATCAGTGCCGAGCGGGCGGTGCTGGCTCGGATCGATGAAGGCGGGACCCGGACCATCACGGTCGTCGACCGCACGGGATCGGCGAACATCTCCACGGCAGCGGTCGACCGCATCGCTGCGCTGAGTGGCGTGCGCTGGGCGCTCGGAATCGGGCGCACCATCGATGCGCACACCGTTACCGTCCCGAACGGTCCACCGGTGCCTGCCCGTCCCGTGTACGGGTCCTCGCCGGCGCTACGGTCACCCCAGGACGCTCAACCCCGGGGGGCCCTTGTCAGTCCTGTCAGCCAGCAGTCGCTAGGTCTCGACGCGGCGACCGGAGCGCTGCGAACGTCCGACGGTCAGACCTACCCTGTGGTCGGCATCTTTGAGGCCTCCGGCGTCGTCGGTGACCTCGGGGACGGGGTTGTGCTCGTTGACCCCGACTACGTGGGGCCGCTGTCCAGCATCGTGATCGAAGCTGGGGACCCGGCGGACGTGAGCAACGTCGCCGATGCCGCCAGGTCGTTGACCGCACCAGACGACGCCTCCGCGATCGCCGTAGAGGTCTCGGAGCACCTCGCTCGTGCGCGTGCGGCGGTACAAGGAGAAGTGGGATCGTTCGGTCGCGTCGTGGTTGTCCAAGCGCTCGCCGTAGGGCTGCTCCTCAGTTCCGCCACCGTCTACGCCGGCGTCACGGCCCGACGACGTGACTTCGGCCGGCGTCGTGCGCTCGGTGCCACCAGGCCGCAGCTCGTCGCCCTCGTCCTAGTCCAGATCACCATTCCAGCCGCGATCGGCGCCTCGCTCGGCTCTCTGGCCGGGGCTGCCGTTGTCAGGTGGCAGACCGGCGGCTGGCCAGGCTGGCAGTTTCCTCTCGCCATCGCGGTACTGACGGTCGGTGCGGCTGTCCTGGCTGCGATCGTCCCGGCATGCGTGGCCGCGTTCCGGGACCCCGTGGCCGTGCTGCGTGTGCCGTGAGTCGGGCTTCGCTCGCCCGGCTCACGGCGGGCTCGGGACGTCGTCCGGCAGGTCGCCGTCGCCACCTGCACGGCGGTCCCGGCGGCGGTCGTTGACCATGGCGATGCCGATGGCCACGGCGAACAGCAGGAGCATCGGCAGCGCCAGCATGAACATCGTCGTCACTTCGGGGGTGGGGGTCGCCATCGCGGCGAACGTCATCGCGACGACGACGACCCACCGCCACGCCCGCAGGATGCTCCGGCCGCGCAGCAGCCCGGCGAAGTTCAGGCCGACGAGCACCACCGGCAGCAGAAAGGCGATCCCGAACGCCAGCAGGAGCCGCATGACGAACCCCAGGTAGTACTGGGCGTCCACGATGTTCGACCCGCCCTCGGGGGTGAAGCTGGTGAGGAAGCGCACCGCGTTCGGCACGAACTGCCAGGCCAGCCAGATCCCGGTGAGGAACAGCGGGACCGCGGCGGCGATGAACCCGAGGGCGTAGCGGCGTTCCGAACGGGTCAGCGCCGGGGTGATGAACGCCCACAGCTGGTAGATCCACACCGGGCTGGCGATGATCACGGCGAGCCAGATCGACACCTTGACCTTGAGGTCGAAGGACGACGCGACCTGGGAGAAGTTGATCTGTGCGAGCCGGCCCTCGGCGGCGGAGATCCGCTGGATCGGCTCGGTGAGCTCGCTGACGAGCGGGTCGTAGAGGAACCATCCCACCGCCGTGGCGAGGACGACCGCGATCCCGGCACGGACGACGCGCTGGCGCAGCTCGACGAGGTGGTCCCGCAGCGGCATGCGCCCCTCGGGGTTGCGGCGGCGGGAGGCGGTGACGGCCACGGTGCGGACAGAGTGCGGGGGCGCCGGCGCTGCGTCAGCCGCGGTGCGGCTCGTCCGGGCCGGCTCCTGGGCGGTGCACGCTGCCGGTCCGCTCACCGGTCGGGTCGACGGTGGAGCGCCGTGCGGGGTCGTCGACGACACGGCCCTCGAGCGGTGCCCGACGTCTGGTGTCGTCGTCGTCGTCCTCGCGCATCTCCTTGACCTCGCTCTTGAAGATGCGCATCGAGCGGCCGAGGCTGCGGGCGGCGTCCGGCAGCCGCTTCGCCCCGAACACCAGGATGATGATCAGGATGAGGACGAGCAGCAGCAGGGGGTTGTCAGCAAAGTTTCGCAACATGATGGGCGACCCTCCAGGCGCGGTTGCGGCCAGTGTAGGCCCGAGGCGCCGGGGGGCGGCCGGTCAGCCCGACAGGGCGCGCCGGCGGGCGGCGCGGGCCCGGGCCCGGCGACGCTCCCGGTCGCGCCTGTCCCGTTCGCGGCGCAGGCGGGCGGGGTCGTCGAAGACCGCGAGCTCAGGCTCCCGCCGGGTGGCCTCCTGGAGCCGCTCGACCTGAGCGGACAGCGCGGCGACCCGCTCGGAGGCCTCCGCGAGCTCGCGCGCCAGCGCGACCCCGGAGCGCACGACTCGCCAGACGAGCCAGCCGATCAGCGCCAGGCCGGCGACGACGAGGAGCGTCCACAGGAGGAACCACGGCACGGCCACGACCCTACCGGGCGGCGCTCGGCGGCGCCTCAGCGCTGCCGGTCGGTGGGCCGCGAGGCGGGCCGGGAGGCGAACTGGGCGGCGGCGGCAGGCAGGTCCGCGCGCTCCAGCCACAGCACGAAGTCGAGCAGGTCGTCGTAGCCCAGGGCCGGGCCGGTGCGCTCCTCCAGCGCCTCTGCGGGGATGTCCCAGCGCTCGGCGACGACCCCGCTGGCGCGCAGCAGCCGCACGACCTCGCCGTCCGCCGGACGCCGGACCTCGGCCGAGCACCGGGGGCAGGAGAACGCGTAGCTGGACCGCTCCGGCACGCTGCACACCACGAGCCGCACCTGCCGGGGGCGCAGGTCGACGTCACCGCAGGTCGGGCACGACGCCTTGATCGTCGTCACGGGGCACCTCCCGGTCCGGGACCGCCGCAGCGACGGTCACCGTCCTGCATCGGCATCCCGCGCTGCCGCTTGAGCCACCGGGCCCGCGTCACCCGGTGAGGCGGTTCACCCGTAGGCGGCCAGCGCCCGCTCGGCCGCCTGCCGGACGGCGTCCACCAGCTCCGGGGGCGACACCACCCGGGCGTTGCCACCGAGCCGCAGGACGAGCCGGCGCAGCCAGGCCGGGTCCGCGGTGCGCAGCCGGACCCGAAGCCGCCCCCCGGCGAGCTCCTCGACGTCCTCGACCGGGTGCTGGTCGGCGACCCAGCGCGCCGCGGGCTCCAGCTCCACGGTGACGAGCAGGTCGTCCGGTGCGGGGACGAAGATCGCCTCGGACAGGTCGCGGGCCCGGGCCTGCGGTGGCGGGGTCCCGTCGGCGTCGAGGAGCCGGGCCTGCTGGACCCGGTCGAGCCGGAACAGCCGGACGCCCTCGGCGCGGTGGCACCAGCCCTCCAGGTACCAGTGCCCGTCCAGGGAGACCACGCGCATCGGGTCGACGTCCCGTTCGGTGGCCTCGTCGCGAGCCGGCACGAGGTACCGCAGGTGCAGCCGGCGCCGCTCGCGCACGGCGGCGCGCACCGTCGCCAGGACCTCCTCGGCCGCCCCGGCGTCCAGGCGTACCCGCACCGCCCCGGCCACCGGGACCACCTCGCCGGCGGCGGCCGACAGCTTGGCCAGAGCCCCCTCGAGCGCCTCCCGGTCACCGGCCCCCGGGACGTCCGCCAGCGTGCGCAGTCCGACGAGGAGGGCGACGGCCTCGTCGATCCCGAGACGCAGCGGCCGGCTGATCGCGTCGGCGTTGCCGAGGTAGACCCGCCCGGAGTCCCACTCGGCCTCGATGAGGTCGTCGGGCAGGTGCCCCGGGGTCCCGCAGACGAACAGCAGCTCGAGGTCCTCGACGAGATCATCCTCGCTGATGCCGAAGTGCCGGGCGGCGTCCGCCAACGGCACCCCCTGACGCTGCAGCAGGTAGGGCACCATCGCCAGCAGCCGGGACAGCCGATCGGTCGCGCCGCTCGAGCCGGTCACCGGGACCCACCCGGCAGGTCGCCGCCGTGGGCGGCCGGCTGCGTGCTGCCGTGCGCGGCGGCGGCGCCCCGCAGCCGGGAGACCACCGCCTCGCGGACGTCGTCCGGGGCGAGCACGACCGCCCCGGCGCCGGCCCACAGCACCTCCTCGACGAGCTCGTCGGCGTCGGTGAACTCCACCTCGATCTGGGCGGCGTCGTCGTCGCGCCGGCCGGCCCGCAGCCGCAGCGACTGCCCGGCGCCGGCGGCGAGGGCGATCCGCGCCGTGCGGACGGGCTGCTCGGCCACGGCACCGGACACCAGGGCCCGGGTGTCGACGTCCTCGGGAACCTGGACGCTGCCCGGCGTCCCGACCCGGGCGACCGGTCCCTCGACCCGGGACAGCCGGAACACCCGGACGTCGTCCCGGTCCCGGTCGTGACCGACGAGGTACCAGTGCCCCTGCCAGGAGGTGATCTGCCACGGCTCGACGGTCCGGGTGGCGACCTCTCCGGTCCGGCCGGTGCGGTAGGTGAACCGGACCGGCACCCGGTCGCGGGTGGCGGCGTACAACGGGGCGAACGCGGGCTCGTTGGTGCGCACCCGCGGTTCCAGCCCGACGATGGAGGACTCGTCCGCCTCGACGCCCAGCGCGCGCAGCTTCGTCAGCGCGCGGGCCGCGGGCCCCGCCAGACTGGCCTGCTGCCACACCCGTGAGGCCAGGCCGAGCACGGCCAGCTCCTGCGGGGTCACCCGGATCTCCGGCAGTGCGTACGCCTCCCGGTCGATCCGGTACCCCTGCTCGTCGTCGAACCAGGCGTCGTCCGAGCCGGTGACGAGCGGGACGCCGAGCTCGCGCAGGTCCTCCTTGTCGCGCTCGAACATCCGCTCGAACGCCTCGTCACTCGCGCAGTCGGCGTACTGCGGGACGGCGGCCCGGATCTGGTCCTTGGTCAGCCAGCGTCGCGTCGCCAGCAGGGCGATCACCAGGTTGAGCAGGCGCTCGGTGCGCTGTGCGGTCATCGTGGGGCACGGTACCGGAGGTAGCGTGCCCGGCCGTGGACAGTGCACCGGGCTCCGAGTCCGACTCTCACGCGGGCACGGCCGCTGGCGCCGGCGACGGCTCCGGCGCCGGCTCCGGCGAACCGGCTGCCCCGGTGGGTGCGGTGCGCTGGCGGGACGGCCGCGTCGTCGGTGTGGTGCGCCGGTGGCACGGAGCCGTCGAGCTCGACGTCCTCGTCGAGGCCGCTGTCACCCGGGCGCTCGCCTACCCCGCGCTGGTGGGCACGCCGCAGCCCGGGGACCGGGTGCTGCTCAACACCTCCGCCCAGGCCCGAGGACTGGGCACCGGCGGGTTCGCGCTCGTCGTCGCGGTGCCCGACCGGCTGCCCGCCGACCCGCCGGACGGGCCGGGGCACCTCGTCAAGGCGCGCTACACCCCGTTGCAGGCGATGGTGCTCGGCGTCGACGAGCAGGAGTCGGAGCACCACGCGCTGATGGCGGCGGCGGACGACCTGGCCGGCGCCCCGGTCGTCGTCGCCGACCTGCACTCGGCGCTGCCAGCGGTGCTGGCCGGCGTCCGGGACGTCGACCCGGGGCTGCGGGTGGCCTACGTCATGACGGACGGCGCAGCGCTGCCGGCGTGGTTCTCCCGCACCGTGGCGGGGCTGCGGGACGCCGGCTGGCTGAGCGGCTGCGTGACCGTCGGCCAGGCGTTCGGCGGGGACCTCGAGGCGGTCACCGTGCACACCGGTCTGCTGGCCGCCCGGCACGTGCTCGGCGCCGACGTGGTCGTCGTGGCTCAGGGCCCCGGCAACCTCGGCAGCGGCACCCGGTGGGGCTTCTCCGGGGTCGCCGCCGGGGAGGCGGTCAACGCCGCCGCCGTGCTCGGTGGCCGCCCGGTGGCGTCCCTGCGGGTCTCCGGGGCCGACCCGCGGGGGCGGCACCACGGGGTGTCCCACCACTCGCTGACCGCCTACGGCAGGGTCGCCCTCGCCCCGGCGGACGTCGTCGTCCCGGCGCTGGACGGACCCCTTGGTGCCACGGTCCGGGAGCAGGCCGCCGCGCTCGGCGTGCCGCGCGGTCGACACCGACTGGTCGAGGTCGGCACCGAAGGGCTGCGCGCGGCGCTGGACGCCGTCCGGCCGGCGACCGGGGTGAGCCTGTCGACGATGGGCCGCGGGCTGGACGAGGACGAGCCGGCCTTCCTCAGCGCCGCAGCCGCCGGCCGCCACGCCGCCCACCTCACTCGGTGATCATGCAATCCCGCCACCCCCGCACCCTCCCCGTGATCATGCAATCCCGCCACCCCCGCGCCCTCCCCGTGATCATGCAATCCCGCCACCCCGAACCCACAGAATGCTGCCCCTGGCACGGGTTTGTCGGCGTGTCGTGCCGCCAACCCAGCATTCTGCGAGTGGGGGTGGGTGAGGGCAGGGTGGCGGGATTGCATGATCACGAACAGCGGTTCGCTTGAGGGTCAGTACGCGTCGAGGATGTCGACGACGAAGACGAGCGTGTCGGTGCCCTCGATGCCCGCGTCGGGCTGGCCCTCCGGGCCGTAGCCCTGATCCGGCGGGATGACGAGCAGGACCTGGCTGCCGACCGGCTGACCCACCAGCCCGGTGTCCCAGCCGGGGATGACCTGGCCGACCCCGATGGCGAACTGGGCGGTCCGGCCGTTCTCCCAGGTGGAGTCGAACACCTCGCCGCCGGGCCACGTCACACCCGTGTACTGCACGGTGATGCGCTGACCCTGCTCGACGAGCGGCCCCTCCCCGGTGATCAGCTGCTGGATGACGAGGTCCGTCGGCGGCTCGGCGTCCGGGATGGTGATCGTCGGCGCCCCGTCGTCGGCCAGGGTCACCGTCGGCAGGCCCTCGGGCGGGGTGACCGGCTCCCCCTGGGCGCGGGTCGGGACGACGCGAGCGTCGAGGACGTCGAGGACGACGAGGGCGGTGCTGGTGCCCTCGGCCTGCGGCGGAACACCGATGAGCAGCCGGCTGCCGACGGCCGCGCCGAGGATGCCCTCGTACAGCGCCGGGTTGATCTGGGTGCTGTCCATCGGGAAGCCGACCGGGGACTCCTGCTCCCAGCTGCTCTCGAGCTCCTGCCCGGTGGCCCCGTCGTAGGTGACGAGGTGCGCGCGGACCTGCTGGCCCTCCTCCACGGCGGCGCCGTCCCCCTCGGTCACCACGGTCGCCGCGGCGTCCTCCAGGGTCAGCGGCGCCTCGAACTCCACCGACGGCTTCTCGCCCTCCTCCCCCGTCACGGTGACGTCCGCGAGGGCGGCGGCGCCCGTCCCGTCCGGGGTGGCGGAGTCGTCACCGCCGGCGCAGCCGGCCAGCAGCAGCACGGGCAGCAGGAGCAGAACCAGGAGTCGACGCACGAGGAGCCTTCGGGATCGGGGTCTGCCGGCAGCGAGAGCACCGGTCCGGACACGGCACCCTAACTCGGGCCCTGGGCCTGCCGGCGCAGGGGTCACATCCCGGCGATCAGCCGGTCCACGCGCTCGTCCACCGAACGGAACGGGTCCTTGCACAGCACGGTCCGCTGCGCCTGGTCGTTGAGCTTGAGGTGTACCCAGTCGACGGTGAAGTCGCGCCGCCGCTCCTGGGCGTGCCGGACGAAGTCACCGCGTAGCCGGGCCCGGGTGGTCTGCGGCGGCACGGCGGTGGCCTCGAAGACCTCGATGTCGCTGGTCACCCGCTCGACCATGCCCTTGGCGGCCAGCAGGTTGTACAGGCCGCGCCGGCGGGAGATGTCGTGGTAGGCCAGGTCCAGCCGGGCGATCCGGGGACTCGACAGCGGCAGGTTGTGGCGGCCCATGTACCGCTCGAGCAGCCGGCGCTTGATGACCCAGTCGAGCTCCCGCTCGACCAGGGACAGGTCGCCCTCGCGAACCGCCCGCAGACCCCGCTCCCACAGGTCGAGCACCCGCTTGGTCGTCTCGGACGGCGCCCCGGTGGAGTCGACGAACGCCTTGGCCCGCTCGAGGTACTCCTCCTGGATCTCCAGCGCGGAGGCCTCCCGGCCGTTGGCCAGCCGCAGCGGACGACGCCCGGTGGGGTCGTAGCTGATCTCCCGGATGGCGCGGATCGGGTTCTCCAGCGACAGGTCCCGGATGCCGACGCCCGCCTCGACCATCTGCAGCACGAGGTGGGCCGCGCCGACCTTGAGCAGCGTCGTCGTCTCGGACATGTTGGAGTCCCCGACGATGACGTGCAGGCGGCGGTACCGCTCGGCGTCGGCGTGCGGCTCGTCCCGGGTGTTGATGATCGGTCGCGACCTCGTGGTGGCGCTGGAGACGCCCTCCCAGATGTGGTCGGCCCGCTGGGACAGCGTGTACACGGCTCCGCGCGGGGTCTGCAGCACCTTGCCGGCGCCGACGAGGAGCTGGCGGGTGACCAGGAACGGGATGAGGACGTCGGACAGCCGGCTGAACTCCCCGTGCCGGGCGATCAGGTAGTTCTCGTGGCAGCCGTAGGAGTTGCCGGCGCTGTCAGTGTTGTTCTTGAAGAGGAAGACCTCCCCGTCGATCCCCTCGTCGGACAGTCGCCGTTCGGCGTCGACCATGAGGCCCTCGAGGATGCGCTCTCCGGCCCGGTCGTGGACGACGAGCTGGCGGACGTCGTCGCACTCGGGGGTGGCGTACTCCGGGTGCGAGCCGACGTCGAGGTAGAGGCGGGCCCCGTTGCGCAGGAACACGTTGCTGGACCGGCCCCAGGACACGACCTTGCGGAAGAGGTACCGGGCCACCTCGTCGGCGGACAGCCGCCGCTGCCCGTTGGCGGCACAGGTGACCCCGAACTCCGTCTCCAGGCCGAAGATCCGCCGCTCCATGACCTCACACTACGTCGCCCCGGCGCCGGCGGAGGCCCGGTGCCCCGGTGCGTCTAGCGGGGTTCGTCGTCGGGTAGTCCCGGGTGCCCGCCGTCCGGGGTGCCGGACCCGCCGCCGGGGTCGCCAGTCAGCGTGTCGTGCAGCCCTGGCCTGACGGGATCGGTGACCGGGACGTCGGTCGTGCTCGTGTCGGGTGAGAGCAGCTCGGTGAGCAGCCGGCCGGAGATCCGCCGGAAGGCGCGGCGCGGGCGGCGCCGGTCCAGGACGGCGACCTCCAGCTGGGACTCCGGGAGCTCCCGGGGCGCGCCGCCGCCGGGGTCGGCGGCGAGAGCCGCGACGGCGGTCTGCAGCGCGTCGGCGAGCGTCATGCCCGGGCGCCACCGCTCCCGGGCGGCGGGTGCGACCTGCTCGGCCTGGCCGCCCATGACGACGACCCCCCGCTCGTCGGCGACCGACCCGTCGTAGGTGAGCCGGTAGATCTGGTCGGTGTCGCTCGAGTCGCCGACCTCAGCGACGACGATCTCCACCTCCAGCGGCTTGGACTCGGTGGTGAACACCGTGCCGAGGGTCTGGGCGTAGGCGTTGGCCAGGCCCCGGGCGGTGACGTCGATGCGGTCGTAGGAGTAGCCGCGCAGGTCGGCGTAGCGGACGCCGGCGACCCGCAGGTTCTCGAACTCGTTGTACTTGCCGACGGCGGCGAAGGC
Source organism: Kineosporiaceae bacterium SCSIO 59966 (assembly GCA_020881835.1). Classification (NCBI taxonomy): domain Bacteria; kingdom Bacillati; phylum Actinomycetota; class Actinomycetes; order Kineosporiales; family Kineosporiaceae; species Kineosporiaceae bacterium SCSIO 59966. The sequence continues at coordinate 1,574,568 of CP052876.1, read as the reverse complement.
GATCCGGTCGTAGATCTCGCTGATCTTGTGCAGCGCCCGGGAGGGGTTCTCGGCGACGAAGGCGATGCCGCCGTCGTACTGGACGACGACGACGGACCGGCCGCGGGCGATGCCCTTGCGGGCGTAGTCCGCCCGGTCCTTCATGAGCTGCTCGGGCGAGACGTAGAACGGCATGCTCATCGGTCGGCACCCCCGGCCCCGGCGCTCGGCTCCCCACCGGAGCGTCCGTCCCGGCGCTCGGCGATCACCTGGCGGACCACCCCGGCGAGCCGGTCGTCGTCCAGGCGCTGGTAGCCCTCCGCGGTGACCGTGGCGACGACGGGCCAGATCCGGCGCTCGAGGTCAGGGCCACCGGTCGCCGAGTCGTCGTCCGCGGCGTCGTAGAGGGCGCCGACGGCGACCCGGACGGCGTCGGCGGCGTCCAGCCCGGGCCGCCACAGCTTCTTCAGCGCGCCCCGGGCGAACACCGAGCCGGAGCCGACGCTGTGGTGGTCGCGCTCCTCGTAGCGCCCGCCGGTGACGTCGTAGCTGAAGATCCGGCCGACCTGGCGGTCCAGGTCGTAGCCGGCGAACAACGGGACGACGGCCATCCCCTGCATGGCCAGCCCGAGGTTGCCGCGGATCATCGCCGCCAGCCGGTTCGCCTTGCCGTCGAGGCTGAGCAGGGCCCCCTCGATCTTCTCGTAGTGCTCGAGCTCGACCTGGAACAGCCGGACCATCTCCACCGCGATCCCGGCGGTCCCCGCGATCCCGACGCACGAGTACGTGTCCGCGGGGAACACCTTCTCGATCTCCCGGTTCGCGATGTAGTTGCCCATCGTCGCCCGCCGGTCGCCGGCCATGACGACCCCGCCCGGGAACGTCAGCGCGACGATCGTCGTGCCGTGAGGGCTGTCCGGTGCGGCGCCGGGCGGCAGGCTGCGCCGGCCCGGCAGCAGGTCCGGGGCGTGCGTCGAGAGGAACTCCGAGAACGACGACGAGCCGGGCGTGGTGAACGCGGACGGCAGTCGTCCGGTGTGCGCGTCGGTGGTCACGCCGTGACCCTAGCGACGGGCACCGACGACGCCGCGGCCCGGCTCACTGCCCGCCCTTCTGCACGAACGTGCGGACGAACTCCTCGGAGTTGGTCTCCAGGGTGTCGTCGATCTCGTCGAGCAGCGCGTCGATGTCGTCGTCCCGGGTCTGGGCCGCGGGAGCGGCCGGGCCGGGGGCGTCGTCGGGCTCGCTGTCGTCTCGCCGTGTCGGTCGCTTGTGCTCCTGACCCGCCATCGCCAGCCTCCTCCGTCGCCGGGGGTCGGATCCCCCGCCCGGCTCCGATCCTAGGCATCTTCCGGTGAGGACGACGGCCCACCCGCCGGTGCACCGCGCAGCGCCTCGACGAGCTCGCTCGCCGAGCCGACGCGCTCGAACAGCGCGCCGACGTGCTCCCGGGTGCCGCGGGTCGGCTCGAGCATCGGGACCCGCTGCAGGGGACCGCGGCCGGGCAGGTCGAAGATGACCGAGTCCCAGCTCGCCGCCGCGACGTCCGCCCCGAACCGGGCCAGGCACTGTCCGCGGAACCAGGCGCGGGTGTCCTCCGGCGGCTCGCTGACGGCGGCGTCCACCTCCTCGTCCGTGAGCAGCCGCTGCATCGCGCCCCGGGCGACCAGCCGGTGGTACAGCCCCTTCTCCGGCCGGACGTCGGTGTACTGCAGGTCGATGAGCTGCAGCCGGGAGGAGCCCCAGTCCAGCCCCTCCCGGTCCCGGAAGCCCTGCAGCAGCCGGAGCTTGGCCACCCAGTCCAGCTCACCGGCGAGGTCCATCGGGTCCCGCTCCAGCCGGGTCAGCACGCTCTCCCAGCGCTCGAGGACGTCGACCGTCTCCGGGTCGGTCCCCCCCTGGCGGTCGACCCAGGCGCGCGCCGCCTCCAGGTACCGCCACTGCAGCTGGACGGCGGTCAGCCGGGTGCCGTCGTGCAGGGTCACCAGCTCGCGCAGGGTCGGGTCGTGACTCACCGCGTGCAGCGCGGCGACCGGCGTCTCGACGGTGAGGTCGGGCAGCGCCCGGGCCTCGATGAGGTCGAGGACGAGCGCCGTCGTCCCGACCTTGAGGTAGGTGGAGATCTCGCTGAGGTTGGCGTCCCCGATGATCACGTGCAGCCGGCGGTACCGGTCGGCGTGGGCGTGCGGCTCGTCCCGGGTGTTGACCAGGGGGCGTTTCAGCGTCGTCTCCAGGCCCACCTCGACCTCGAAGAAGTCGGCCCGCTGGCTGATCTGGAACCCCTCGCGCGCGCCGTCCTGACCGATCCCGACCCGGCCGGCGCCGGTGACGACCTGACGGCTGACGAAGAACGGGATCAGGCCGCGGACGATGTCGGGGAACGGTGTCGCCCGGTTCATGAGGTAGTTCTCGTGGGTGCCGTAGGAGGCGCCCTTGTTGTCGGTGTTGTTCTTGTAGAGGTTGACCGGCCCGAGCCCCGGTGTCGCGGCGATCCGGCGGACCGCCGCCAGCATCACCCGTTCCCCCGCCTTGTCCCAGCGGACGGCGTCCCGGGGGCCGACGACCTCCGGGCTGGAGTACTCGGGGTGGGCGTGGTCGACGTAGAGCCGGGCGCCGTTCGTCAGGACGACGTTGGCCAGCGCCGGGTCCTCGACCTCGTCGACCAGCTCGCCGAGGCCGGCGCGGCGGGCCTGGTCGGCGAACCGGGGGGCGTCGGTGAGCTGGGTGGGGTCGGCCTGGCCGCGGGTCAGCTCCCAGCCGCGAGCGTCCCGCAGCGGGGCCTCGTCCTCGTAGTCCCACCGGGCCCGGCCGGCCCGGACGCCGAGCGGCTCGGCGTAGGCGTGGACGACCTGGCTGGACAGGACCATCGGGTTGGCCTCGGGCCGGCCCGGGCTGGACACGCCGTACTCGGTCTCGATACCCATCACCCGTCGCACGGTCATGCGGCGACCCTACGGGTGCCGCCCTATGGTGGCTCGGGTGCGTCCCCGTCCCGCCGCCGCTCTCGACGTCCTCGCGGTGGTCGGTTTCGTCGTCGCCGGACGCCGCACCCACGCCGAAGGCCTGGACCTCGCCGGGACGGCGCAGGTCGCCTGGCCGTTCCTGGTGGCGGCCGCCCTGGGCTGGCTCGTGGCGCGGGCGTGGCGGGCGCCGGACGCCGTGCTGCGGACCGGCGTCCCCGTCTGGCTGGTCACCGTGGGCGCCGGCCTGCTGCTGCGGCGCGCGGGCGGCGACGGCACGGCAGCGCCCTTCGTCGTCGTGGCGGTCGTCACGCTCGGGGTGCTGATGCTGGGCTGGCGGGCGCTCGCTCAGACCATGAGGTCGCGAGCCAGCCGCTCGCCCGGCGTGAGGCCGTAGGCGTCGGCGAACAGGCCTCGGTGCCGGCGGCTAGAGGTACTGGCCGGTGCCGTTGACCGACTCGATGGACCGCCCGGGGCCCTTCGTGCCGTCCTTGCCCTGGATGATCGTGCGGATGTAGACGATCCGCTCGCCCTTCTTGCCGGAGATCCGGGCCCAGTCGTCGGGGTTGGTGGTGTTCGGCAGGTCCTCGTTCTCCTTGAACTCCTCGACGCACGCGGTCAGCAGGTGGTCCACCGACAGGCCCTTCTGCCCGGTGGCGAGGAACTGCTTGATCGCCTGCTTCTTCGCCCGGTCGACGATGTTCTGGATCATCGCCCCGGAGTTGAAGTCCTTGAAGAACAGGATCTCCTTGTCGCCGTTGGCATAGGTGACCTCGAGGAACTGGTTCTCCTCGCTCTCGGCGTACATCCGCTCCACGGTGGCCTGGATCATGGCGTCAACGGTGGCCTGCACCGAGCCGCCGTGCTCGGCGAGGTCGTCGGGGTGCAAGGGCAGCTCGGGGGTCAGGTACTTGCTGAAGATCTCACGGGCGCTCTCGGCGTCCGGCCGCTGGATCTTGATCTTCACGTCGAGCCGGCCGGGACGCAGGATCGCCGGGTCGATCATGTCCTCCCGGTTGGAGGCGCCGATGACGATGACGTTCTCCAGCCGCTCCACGCCGTCGATCTCGGCGAGCAGCTGCGGGACGATCGTCGTCTCGACGTCGGAGGACACCCCGGACCCGCGGGTGCGGAACAGCGACTCCATCTCGTCGAAGAACACGACGACCGGGGTGCCCTCGGAGGCCTTCTCCCGGGCCCGGGCGAAGATCAGCCGGATGTGCCGCTCGGTCTCCCCGACGTACTTGTTGAGCAGCTCGGGACCCTTGATGTTGAGGAAGTAGCTCTTCGCCTCCTTCAGCCCCAGCCGGTCGGCGGCCTGCTTGGCCAGCGAGTGCGCGACGGCCTTGGCGATGAGCGTCTTGCCGCAGCCGGGCGGGCCGTACAGCAGCACGCCCTTGGGTGCCTTGAGGCCGTGCTCGCGGTACAGCTCCGGGTGGGCGAACGGCAGCTCGACGGCGTCCCGGATCTGCTCGATCTGGCTGCCCAGACCGCCGATGTCGGTGTACTCGATGTCGGGGACCTCCTCGAGCACGAGCTCCTCGACCTCGGCCTTGGGCACCTTCTCGTAGGCGTACCCGGCGCGGGCGTCCACTGTGAGCGCGTCACCGACCCGCAACCGCTGCTCGAGCAGCGGCGCGGCCAGCCGCACGACCCGCTCCTCGTCGGCGTGGGCGACGACGAGGGCCCGGCCGTCGTCGAGCACCTCCTTGAGGGTGACGATCTCGCCGGTGCGCTCGAAGGCGGCCGCCCGGACGACGTTGAGCGCCTCGTTGAGCATCACCTCCTGGCCGGTGCCGAGCGACTCGACGTCGACGGCCGGGCTCACCGCGACCCGCATCTTGCGGCCGGACTGCACGACGTCGACGGTGCCGTCGTCGTGCGCCGCGAGGAAGGTGGCGTAGCCGCTCGGGGGCTGGGCGAGCCGGTCGACCTCCTCCTTGAGGGTGACGATCTGGTCGCGGGCCTCGGTCAGCGTCCGGCTGAGCCGCTCGTTGCGGACGGCGAGCTGCTGGGCCTCCGCCTGGACGGCGCGCAGCCGGTCCTCGAGCTCGCGCACCCGCGCCGGGCTCTCGGCGAGACGGCGACGCAGGGCGTCGACCTCGTCCTGGAGCGCCTCGACCCGGCGGCCGAGCACCGAGCTGTTCTCCCTGGGGACGTCGTGCTCTCGAGCCATGCTCGAGCCTAACTCTCCGGCTCCTGCCGTGGGGCGCTGGACTCGCCGGGCGGCGTCGGGGTGACCGCCCGCCGCACCCGGCGGAGCTTCTTGTCGCTGACCGGCCGCTCCCCGACGTCCTCGGGGGTCCACTGCCCGGCGAGCAGCCCGCCGTCCGTCCCGACCGCGGCCTTGGCGGGGCGCCGCCGCCGCTGCGGGGGCCGCACCCCCTCGGCGAGCCGCCGGGTGGTGAGCAGGAACCCGGTGTGCCCGACCATCCGGTGGTCGGGCCGTACGGCCAGCCCCTCCAGGTGCCAGCCGCGGACCATCGACTCCCACGCGGCCGGCTCGGTGTACCGACCGTCGGCGCGGACGTCCTCGGCCAGCCGGGACAGCTGGGTCACGGTGGCGACGTAGGTGATGAGGACGCCGCCGGGGGCCAGCGCGCCGGCCGCGGCGTCCAGGCAGTCCCAGGGGGCGAGCATGTCCAGGACGACCCGGTCGACGCTGCCGGGCTCCTCGGCGGCCGGCAGCTCCTCGGCGAGGTCCCCGACCGTGACCTGCCAGGCCGGGTGCGGTCCCCCGAAGAACGCCTCGACGTTGCCGCGGGCGATGTCGGCGAAGTCGGCGCGCCGCTCGAAGGAGTGCAGGTGCCCCTCGTCCCCGACGGCACGCAGCAGCGACATCGACAGCGCACCGGACCCGACGCCGGCCTCGACCACCCGGGCGCCGGGGAACACGTCGCCCATCTGCACGACCTGGCCGGCGTCCTTAGGGTAGACCACGGCGGCGCCGCGGGGCATCGACAGCACGTAGTCCGACAGCAGCGGACGCAGCACGAGGTACTCGGTGCCGTTCGTGGCGGTGACCACCCAGCCCTCGGGCCGTCCGATGAGGTCGTCGTGGGCGAACGACCCGCGGTGGGTGTGGAAGTCCCTGCCGGGGGTCAGGGTGATGGTGTGCAGACGTCCCTTGGGGTCGGTGAGCTGGACCCGCTCCCCCGCGCGCAGCGGGCCGCGGCGGACGTCGGCTCCGGTCGGCATGGAGGCCGAGTCTAGGCGGCACCGGGGCCGTGGCCGCCGACGCCAGAAGGTGCCTGCGGCAAACCAGGATCAGCGCCGGCGGCGTGCCGGGCGGGTGCCGACGAGGGCGGCGACGACGTCCCCGCCGCGCAGCACGCCGACCCAGTGGCCCTCCTCGTCGCGGACCGGCCACTCCTCACCGCGCAGGGTACCCAGCAGCCGCAGCAGCTCCTCCCCGCCGAGCCGGACGTCGAGCACGACGTCGTCGGCGAAGGCGCGGGCGGCCGCGGACGCCGGCGCGGCGCCGCGGCGCTCGGCCGGGACCTGGGAGGCGGCGCCCGGGTCCAGGACACCGACCGGCTTACCGGTCTCGTCGAGCAGGAGGACGGTGGTGCGCCCCAGGTCGGCGGGGTGGGAGACCCCCGCCGCGGTGAGCGCCTCGGCCACGCTCACGGACGCGGGCAGCGGCACCGCCGGGCGCGCGAGCCGGTGGACGGTGGCCTCGGGGGCACGCCGGCGGATGCTCGCGCCGCGCAGCACGTGCCCGGCCCCGGACCACAGCAGCCCGCCGATGAGCACCGCCCAGACCACTCGGACGAGGTCGATCCGTCCGCTGAGCAGCGGCAGCAGCCCCCACCCGATGACGGCCGCGGCGACCAGTCGGCCGCCCCAGGCGGCGACGACCGTCCCGGTGGTGCGGTCCGAGGTGAGCTTCCAGACCAGGGCCTCGAGCAGCCGGCCGCCGTCGAGCGGAAGCCCCGGCACGAGGTTGAAGACGGCGACGACGCCGTTGGTGAGGACGAACGCCCACACCAGCAGGCGGGCGACGTCGGGCAGGTCGGCGAGCAGCAGCGGCGCGGCGAGCAGGGCGAGGACGGCGTTCGCCAGGGGCCCGACGACGGCGATGACGAACGAGCGGCCCGGCCGGACGGCGTCCGTCTCGAACTGCGTGTGACCGCCCCACAGGTTGATCACGATGTGGGTGGCGGGCATCCCGAAGGACCGGGCCGCGACCGCGTGGGCGAGCTCGTGCAGGAGGACCGACAGCAGCAGGAGGACGGCGTAGCCGAAGGCGACGAGGTAGGACCACGCCCCCAGCCCCGGTGCGCTGGCGGCGACGGTCGGGGCGAACAGGTAGGTGACGACGGCGGCGATGACCAGCCAGGACCGGGCGACGAGCACCGGCACCCCGGCCAGGGTGCCGATCCGCAGACCCTCCGGCGTCAACCGCCCTGCCGCGCTCACCGCTCAACCCTACGGGCGCCTGCCCCCCGGTGCGTCTCGTGACCGCATGTCGGCGGCGCGACCTAGCCTGTCGTCCATGCCAGTCACCTCCCCCACCGCCGGCGAGGCGCCGACCTCGCTGTCGCCGTCCCGGGCGGCGGACTTCATGCAGTGCCCGTTGCTCTACCGGTTCCGGGTGGTGGACCGGCTGCCCGAGCCACCCAGTCCGGCGGCCGTCCGCGGCACCGTCGTGCACTCGGTGCTCGAGCGGCTGTTCGACCTGCCCGCTGCCGAACGGACCGTGGGCGCCGCGCGGGCGCTCGTGGAGCCGCAGTGGCAGCAGCTGCGGGCCGGCGACCCCGAGCTGGAGGCCATGTTCACCGGCGGCGAGGAGCTCGCCACCTGGCTCGCCGAGGCCGGTGAGCTCGTCGAACGGTACTTCGCCCTGGAGGACCCGACGAGGCTCGAGCCGGCCGAGCGGGAGCTGTACGTGAGCACCGAGCTGGAGGGCGGCCTCGTCCTGCGCGGCTACGTGGACCGGGTCGACGTCGCCCCCACCGGGGAGGTCCGGGTGGTGGACTACAAGACCGGGCGGGCCCCCTCGGAGCTGTTCGTCGCCAAGGCGCTGTTCCAGATGAAGTTCTACGCCCTCGTGCTGTGGCGGACCCGGGGCGTCGTCCCGCAGGTGCTCCAGCTCGTGTACCTGGGCAGCGGGGAGGTCGTCCGGTACTCCCCGCAGGAGCACGAGCTGCGCGCCACCGAGCGCAAGGTCCGTGCCCTGTGGGAGGCGATCCGCACCGCCGCGGGGACCGGGGACTGGCGGGCGTCCCCGAGCCGGCTGTGCGACTGGTGCCACCACCAGGCCCTGTGCCCGGCGTTCGGCGGGACCCCGCCCTTGCCGCCGGCGGACGCCGTGGCCCGGGCCGGCGGGGCCGAGGCGGGCAGGGTGCCTGCCCCCGGCCGGGACGAGACCTGACGTGGGCCGGCACGCCGCCACGGCCGACCGGCCGGGGACGACGGTGGTCGCCGCCACCCGCGACCTCGTCAAGGTGTACGGGGAGGGTCCGGCGCAGGTCCGCGCCCTGGACGGGGTCAGCCTGGACCTCCATCGCGGTGAGCTGACCGCGGTCATGGGCCCGTCCGGCTCGGGCAAGTCGACGTTGATGCACTGCCTGGCAGCCCTCGACCGTCCGACCTCCGGCAGCGTGGTCGTCGACGGGGTCGAGGTGGCCCGGCTGCGGGACGCTGCGCTGACCCGGCTGCGGCGCGACCGGATCGGCTTCGTCTTCCAGTCCTACAACCTCGTGCCGACCCTGACCGCCGCGGAGAACATCACGCTGCCGCTCGACATCGCCGGGCGCACCGTGGACCGCGCGTGGTTCGACACGGTCGTCGACACCATCGGTCTGCGGGACCGGCTCACCCACCGGCCGACGGAGCTGTCCGGCGGCCAGCAGCAGCGGGTTGCCTGCGCGCGGGCCCTGGTGAGCCGGCCGGCGATCGTGTTCGCCGACGAGCCGACCGGCAACCTCGACTCACGCGCCAGCGCGGACGTGCTCGGTTTCCTGCGCCGGTCCGTCGACGACTTCGGGCAGACCGTCGTCATGGTCACCCACGAGCCGACCGCGGCCGCCTACGCCGACCGGGTCGTGTTCCTCGCCGACGGCCGGGTCGTCGGCGAGCTGCGCCGGCCCACCGCCGAGGCCGTCCTCGAGCGGCTCCTCGGCCTCACCGAGCCGGACGCCGGCGGGGACGGATGATCCGGGTCGCGGTCCGCTCGGTCCGCGGCCACCTCGTCCGCTTCCTGCTGACCGCGTTGGCGGTGCTGCTGGGCGTGGCGTTCGTCGCCGGCACGTTCGTGCTGACCGACACGATGGACCGGACCTTCACCGGCCTCCTCGACCAGTCCTCGCAGGGCACCGACGTCGTGGTCCGAGCCGAGCAGCCCGCGGACGCGTCCGGCGGCGGCCAGGTCACCGGCCGGCTGCCGCTGGACCTCGCCTCCGACATCGAGGAGGTCGACGGCGTCCGGCAGGCCGAGCCGGACCTGGCCGGGGCGGCCGTCCTCGTGGGCGCGGACGGCACCGCCGTCCGCCTCGGCGGTGCCCCGACCCTCGGCCTCGCCTGGAACGACGGCATCCCGGCGCTGGAGCTGGTGTCCGGCTCAGCGCCGGACGTCCCCGGCGAGATCGCCGTCGAGGAGGAGACCCTGGGCGCCTCCGGGCTGCGGCTCGGCGACAGCAGCACCCTCGTCGTGGGCGGCCAGGTGCGGCCGGTCACCGTGGTCGCCGAGGTGCGGTTCAGCGCCGTGCCCGGGAGCACGCTGGTGTTCCTGGAACCGGGCAGCGCACGGGACCTGCTCGCCCCCGACGGCGTCGTCGCGTCGTTCTCGGTACGGGCCGAGCCGGGTACCGACGCCGTCGCCCTGCGGGACCGGGTGGCCGCCGTGCTGCCCCCCGGCACGGAGGCGGTGACGGGGGCCCAGCAGCGTGAGGAGGACACCGAGTCGGTCCGCGAGGCGCTCGGGTTCATCACGACGTTCCTGCTCGTGTTCGCCGGGATCAGCCTCGTCGTCGGGGCGTTCCTCATCGCCAACACGTTCTCGATGCTCGTCGCCCAGCGGACCCGTGAGCTGGCCCTGCTGCGCGCCGTGGGGGCCGGGGCCCGGCAGGTCGTGACGATGGTGGCCGTCGAGGCCCTCGTCGTCGGCGCGGTCGGCGGTGTGCTGGGTCTCGGCGCCGGGATCGGACTGGCCGCCGGTCTCCAGGCGGTGCTGGGCCGGTTCGGGCTGTCCCTGGCCGGCGGGCTCGTCGTCGCGCCCCGCACGGTGGTGGCTGCTGTCGGGGTCGGCACGGTGGTGACCGTGCTCGCCGCGTTGCCGCCCGCCGTCCGAGCGTCCCGGATCCCACCCGTGGCGGCGATGCGGGACGACGTCGCCCTGCCCGAGCGGAGCCTGCGCCTCCGGGGCCTGGCGGGGGCGGCGCTCCTGGTGGCCGGCGGGGGGCTGCTGTGGCGCTCCCTCGCCGGGTCCGGCGACGGCGTCACGGTCGCGGTCGCCTCGCTGCTGCTGTTCCTCGGTACCGCGACAGCGGCGCCCCTCGTCGCGCGGCCGGTGCTGCGGGTCCTCGCGGTGCCGTTCACGGTCACCGGCGGCCCCGTCGGCCGGCTGGCCCGCGGGAACGCCCTGCGAAACCCGCGGCGCACCGCCACCACCGCCAGTGCCCTCATGGTCGGGATCACCCTCGTCACCGGGATCACCGTGCTGTCGGCGTCGGCGACCGCCTCGACCCGGGCGATCGTCGAGGAGGCGGTCGCCGCCGACCTCGTCCTCAACAGCGGGTTCACCGGCTTCCCGCCGGCGCTGACCGAGGCGGTCGCTGCCGTCGACGGCGTCGAGTCGGTCGCCGTGCTGTCCGCCGTCCCGCTGACGGTCGACGGAGAGCGCACCCTGGCCGCCGGCACCGACCCCGGTCCCCTCGCCGACAGCGTGCGCGTGCGGCCCGTGGCCGGGACGCTGTCCGCCCTGCAGGAAGGTCGGGTCGTGGTGTCCGCGTCCTTCGCCGAGGACCGCGACGTCGGCGTCGGGGACACCCTCACGGCGCAGGTCGGGACGCTCGGGGAGCAGCCGCTGACCGTCGGCGCCGTGATCGAGGACAACCAGGCCGTGGGGGTCCCGGTGCTGCTGCCTCGGGACCTGGCCGACCGGGCCGTCCCGCCCGCAGACCGCTCGGAGCTGTTCGGCTACGTCAACACCGAGCCGGGCCGCGACGTCGCCGAGGTCGCCGCCGCCGTCACCGACGTGGTCGCCCCGTACGTCGTGGTGTCCGTCCAGAACCGCGAGGAGTTCGTCTCCGCGCAGGCCGAGGCCACCGAGCAGCTGCTCCTGCTCATCTACGTGCTGCTCGCGCTGTCGGTGGTGATCGCCGTGCTGGGGATCGTCAACACCCTCGCGCTGTCCGTGATCGAGCGCACCCGCGAGATCGGGTTGCTCCGGGCCGTCGGCATGCAGCGGCGGCAGCTGGCCGGGATGGTCACCGTCGAGTCGGTGCTCACCGCCCTGCTCGGTGCCGTCCTGGGCGCCGTCCTCGGTCTCGTCCTCGGGGTGTCCCTGCAGCGTTCACTGGCCGACGAGGGCCTGGAGGTGCTCGCGGTGCCCTGGCCCACGATCGGCGGGGTGCTCGTCCTGGGTGGGGCGATCGGCGTCCTCGCGGCCGTGCTGCCCGCGGTGCGCGCCGTCCGGCTCGACGTGCTGCGGGCGATCGCCACCGAGTAGCCGCAGGGTCAGGGGTGGTCGACGGCGCCCGGCGCCCGCTGGTCCACGACGTCACCCGGGGCGGTCGGGTCGTGCGACGACTCGGCCGCCCGGATGCGCCCGGCCCGGATGTCCTCGGCCCAGTGGCAGGCGACCGCGTGCCCGGGCCGGACCTCCCGCAGCGCGGGCACCTCGTCGTGGCAGCGGGTCGGCTGGCGGAACGGGCACCGGGTGTGGAACCGGCAGCCGGACGGCGGGTTCGCCGGACTCGGCAGGTCACCGGTGAGCAGGATCCGCTCGCGCCGGTCCTCGACCTCGGGGTCGGGCACCGGGATCGCCGACATCAGCGACAGCGTGTACGGGTGCAGGGGCTCGGTGTACAGGTCGTCGCTGGAGGCCTGCTCGACGAGCACCCCGAGGTACATCACCCCGATCCGGTCCGAGATGTGCCGGACCACGGCCAGGTCGTGGGCGATGACGACGTAGGTCAGGCCGAGCCGGTCCTGCAGCTCCTCCAGCAGGTTGATGACCTGCGCCTGCACGGAGACGTCCAGGGCGCTGACCGGCTCGTCCGCGACGACGAGCTCCGGGTTGAGCACGATCGCCCGGGCGATGCCGATGCGCTGGCGCTGGCCGCCGGAGAACTCGTGCGGGAACTTCGCGCCCGCGTTGCGGGAGAGCCCGACGAGCTCGAGCAGCTCGCGTACCCGCGCCTCGTGGTCACGCCGACTGCCCTCACCGTGCAGGCGCATCGGCTCGGTGAGGATGCTCTGCACGCTCTGCCGCGGGTCCAGGCTGGCCATCGGGTCCTGGAACACCATCTGCATCCGGCGCCGCATCCGCCGCATCTGCTCGGGCTTGAGGTCCCGAAGCTCGACGCCGTCGAACGTCACCGAGCCGGCGGTGGGCTCCTCGAGCCGGAGCACGGCCCGGCCGAGGGTGGACTTCCCGCAGCCGGACTCGCCGACGAGCCCGAACGTCTCACCGCGGCGGACGTCGAGGCTGACGCCGTCCACGGCCCGCACCGCCCCGACGGTCCGCTCGAGCACGACGCCCTTGCGGATCGGGAAGTGCACCTCGAGGTCCCGCACCCGCAGCAGGACGTCGTCCGAGCCGGCGCCCGTCCCGGTCGCGGCCGGCTGCGCGCCGGTGGTCGTGCTCATGGGTGCTCCTGGGGGCTCGGCACGGTGGGCTCGGTACCGTCGACCGGGACCGGGTGCACGCACCGGGCCACGTGCCCCGGGTGGACCTCGTCGGTGTCGAGCGGCAGGTCGGGGCGCACGCAGTCGTCGTCCGCGGCCTCGCAGCGCGGTGCGAACGCGCACGCCTGGGACCACGGCACGGTGTCGTTGGGTGATCCCGGGATCGGCCGCAGCGGCTCGCCCCGGGCGCCGTCCATGCGCGGGATCGAGGCCAGCAGACCCGCGGTGTACCGGTGCCGCGGCGAGGCGAACAGCTCGCGGCGCTCGGCGGACTCCACGATGCGCCCCGCGTACATGACGTTGATCTGGTCGCACAGCCCGGCGACCACCCCGAGATCGTGGGTGATCATGATCATGGCGGTGCCGGTCTCCGTCACGAGCTGGCGCAGCAGCTCGAGCACCTGCGCCTGGATCGTGACGTCCAGCGCCGTCGTCGGCTCGTCGGCGATGAGCAGCTTGGGCTTGCAGGCGAGCGCGATCGCGATGAGCGCGCGCTGGCGCATCCCCCCGGAGAGCTGGTGCGGGTACTCCCCCAGCCGGCGGACGGGGTCGGGGATGCCGACCCGGCGCAGCAGCTGCTCGGCCTCCTCCCGGGCGCCGGAGCGGTCGAGGTCGGTGTGCCGCAGGAGGACCTCGGTGACCTGCGTCCCGATCGGCACGACCGGGTTGAGCGAGGTCATCGGGTCCTGGAACACCATCGCCATGTCCCGGCCGCGCAGGTCGGCGAGCTCTCTCGGCGAGGCCCGCAGCACGTCGCGGCCCTCGAAGAGGACCTGGCCGCCGACGTCGACGCCGCGCCGTGGCAGCAGGCCCATGACCGCCAGCGAGGTCACCGACTTGCCGCTGCCGGACTCGCCGACGAGACCGACGACCTCGCCGGGGCGGACCGAGAACGAGACACCGTCGACGGCCCGGAACGTCGAGCGGCCCCTGCCGCCGAAGGTGACGGTGAGGTCCTCGATCTCCAGCAGCGCGTCGCTGCCGCGCAGGCCGGGTCGGGTCTGGGTGGTCTGGGTGGACATCAGGTCACCGCCGGAACTTCGGGTCGAGGGCCTCACGCAGCGCCTCGCCGAACAGCGTGAAGCCGAAGGCGGTGACGGCGATCGCGATACCGGGCAGCAGGGCGAGGTGCGGGTCGGACTCCAGCCGGGGCTGGGCCTTGACGAGCATCCGGCCCCACTCGGCCACGCTCGGGTTCGGGTCGCCGAGTCCGAGGTAGGACAGCGCGGCGACCTCGATGATGGCGGTCGCCAGCATGAGGGTCGCCTGCACGATCACGGGGCCGAGGGAGTTCGGCAGCATGTGGCTCATCACCACGCTGCGCCGGCGCAGCCCCACGGAGAACGCCGCGAGCACGTAGTCGGCCGAGCGCTGCTGGAGCAGCGACCCCCGCAGCAGCCGGGCGAAGATCGGGACCTGGGCCACCCCGATGGCGATCATCACCGACGTCCGGCTCTGGCCGAGCACGGCGGCGATGCTCACCGCGAGAAGCAGGCTGGGGATCGACAGCATGATGTCGACGACCCGCATGACGACCAGGTCGACCGCTCCACCGACGCCTCCGGCCAGGATGCCCAGGACCGCGCCGACGGTGAGGCCGATGGAGGTGGAGACCACCCCGATGATGAGCGACTGGCGGGCGCCGTACACCATCTGGGTCAGCAGGTCGGCGCCGGTGGAGTCGAGGCCCAGGGGGTGCTCCGGCGACGGACCGGGAACCGAGGACGGGGTGATCCCGCTGTTCGGCAGCGGCCGTCCGGGCTCGTACCCGGCGATGAGCGGGGCCGCCAGCGCGATGACGACGAACCCGAGCATGATCGACGCGCCGATGATGGCCGACGGGTTGCGCCGCAGCCGCCGGAAGGCGCCCCGCCACAGGCTGACCCCGCGCTCGTCGTCGTGCTTGACCGCTCCGAGCACCTCGCCGAGGGCACCGCCACGCCCGAGCTCGGACGGACCGGTCTGGGCCGGGGGGATCGACGTCATGACACACGCACCCGGGGGTCGATGAGGCCGTAGCTGAGGTCGACGAGCAGGTTGATGAGGGCGTACCCGACGGCGATGAACAGGATGTACCCCTGCAGCACCGCGTAGTCGAGCTGGCCGATCGCCAGGAAGAGGTACGACCCGATCCCGTTGATGGCGAACACGGACTCGGTGAGCACGGCTCCGGAGAACAGCAGACCGGCCTGCAGGCCGATGGTGGTGACGACCGGCAGCAGGGCGTTGCGCAGCACGTGCCGGCGCCGGATGAGCGAGCGGGTCAGGCCCTTCGCCTCCGCGGTCCGCACGTAGTCCTCGTGGAGCACCTCGAGCACCGAGGCGCGGGTGATCCGGACGATGATCGCCAGCGGGATGGTGCCGAGTGCGATCCCGGGCAGGACGAGGTGGACGAGCGCGTCGAGCGCCGCGTCCCACTCTCTGGTCAGCAACCCGTCGAGGACGTAGAAGTTCGTGATGTGGGTGGCGTCGATCCGGACGTCCTGGCGGCCGCTGGTGGGCAGCACGCCGAGGAACTCGACCGGCGGCACGCCGACGGCGAACACCAGCTTGAGCAGGTAGGCGAGGAAGAACACCGGGATGGACACGCCGAGCAGCGATCCGGAGACGGCCAAGGTGTCGATGAGACCGCCGGCGTGGCGGGCGGCGTAGTAGCCGAGCGGGATGCCGAGCAGCACGGCGAAGATCAGGGCGGCGACGGCGAGCTCGACCGTCGCCGGGAAGCGCAGCAGGAAGCTCTCCAGCACCGGCTCGCCGGTCCGGGTGGAGGAGCCGAAGTTGCCCTGGAGGAGCTGCCCGGTGTAGCGGACGAACTGCTCGAGCAGCGGACGGTCGAAGCCGTACTGGGCGTTCACCTGGGCGATGCTCTCCGGCGTCGCCCGCTGGCCGAGCATTGCCCGGGCAGGGTCGCCGGGCAGGGCCCGCAGCCAGAGGAACAGCAGGACGACGAGGCCGAGCAGCACCGGCACGAGCAGCAGCAGCCGGCGCAGGACGAATCTCAGCAACGGGGCCTCACCTGAGGACGGACGAGCAGGACCGGGGACTGCGGTGGCCCGGCGGCAGAACCACCCGCCGGGCCACCGTCGTCGGCTCCGCTACTCGTTGATCGTGATGAGGTTCCAGACCTCGTCGTTGACGGGGCTGGGCTGGTAGCCCTCGACCTCCGGCGCGAACGCCAGGGACGGCGCCGGGTGCGCAATCGGCACACCAGGGAGGAACTCCATCACCTGAGCGTTGATCTCCTCGTACAGCGGGGTCTGCTCGTCGCGGCTGGCGACCCCACGGGCCTCGGTCAGCGCGGCGAACAGCTCGGGGTTGTCGAAGCCCCACTCGTTGCTCGGCTGGCCGAAGAACACGCCGAGGAAGTTGTCGGTGTCGTTGTAGTCACCGGTCCAGCCGAGCAGGTGGATGCCGTGGTCGGCCGAGCCCTGGATCTTGTCGAGGTAGTCCGGGCTCCAGCGGTCGGCGACGGGCTCCACCGTGATACCGGCGGCCTCCAGCTGGGAGGCGATGGCGGTGTACGTGTCCTCCGGCGTCGGCATGTACGGCCGGGAGACGTCGGTCGGGTAGTTGAACTGCAGCGTCAGGTCCTCCACGCCGGCCTCGGCGAGCAGCTCCTGGGCCCGCTCGGGGTCGTACGGGTAGGTCGGGACGTCGGGGTTCCAGCCGTCCACGGTGGGCGGGATGAACTGGGTCGCGATCTCGGTGCCCTCGGGCAGCGACTGGGAGACGACGGCCTCCTTGTCGATGGCGTGGGCGATGGCCTGACGGACGCGGATGTCGGCGAGCTCCGGCACGGCCTGGTTGAAGCCCAGGTACAGGATCGTGAACGGGTCGCGGGACATCACGGTGAACCCGTCGGCCTCCAGGCCCTCGATGTCACCGGGGGCCACGAGGTCGTAGCCGTCGATGTCACCGTTGCGCAGCGCCTGCAGCCGGGCGTTGCCGTCCGGGATGGTGCGGATGATGGCGGTGTCGATCTTCGCCGTCTCGCCCCAGTAGTCGTCGTAGCGGGTCAGCGTGACCTGCTGGCCCCGCTCCCAGCTCTCGAACTGGAACGGGCCGGTGCCGGTCGGGTGCTCGGTCGCGTAGGCGGAGAACCGGGGGTCGTCCTCGGTGCCCGAGACGTTGTCCGCGTCGTACTCCTGCATCGCGGTGGGGCTCTGCATGGAGAACGCCGGCAGCGACAGCGCCGGGATGAAGCCGGCGAACGGCTCGTTGAGGTTGACGGTGACCTCGGTGTCCGAGCCCACCTCGCAGCTCTCGTAGATGCCGCCGACGAGGTCGGGGTTGTCGCTCTCGGCGAAGCCCTTGAACAGCGACTGGTAGTAGTACGACAGGTTCTGGGACTGCAGGATGCCGGTCCAGTTGTGCCAGCGCTCGAAGTTGGCGCAGACGGCCTCGGCGTTGAAGTCGGTGCCGTCGTGGAAGGTGACACCCTCACGCAGCTGGAACGTGGTGCTCAGGCCGTCCTCGCTGGTCTCCCAGCTCTCGGCGAGCAGCGGCGCGGGGTCGGCGGTGCCGGGTTCGGTGCCGACCAGACCCTCGAAGATGTTCCGCGCCACCCGGAACGTCTCGCCGTCGCTGGCGAAGGCCGGGTCCAGCATCACCGGGTCGCTGGACGCCGCGAAGACGAAGGTGCCGCCGCTGGCGGTCTCCTCGCCGGCGGTGCCCCCGTCGCTTCCGGTGTCGTCGCGCTCGCTCTCGGCGCACGCCGCCAGGGACGCGGCCAGGGCGGCCGCACCGATGACGGCGAGCGGCCGTCGCAGGCTGCTCCGTCGCATGTCTCACTCCATCGGGTCCGCGGCGACGACGAGGTCGACGCCGGCAGGTACGTCACCGGTCGTCCGACCGGGCCATTGGACCCTAGACCGGCGAAGGGGGGCGACTGAACACCTTGACCGCCCCGCGAGGTCACGGTTCGGACACACTCCGGTAGCGCCGCGTCGTCCGTGCGGACACCAGGCGACCCAGGTCCGCGGCGGTGACCCCGGCCAGCGAGGACAGCAGGATCCGGCCCGGTCGAGTGGGCAGCGGGACGAGGTGGGGCACGCCGACCGCCACCGCCCCCGCCGCCTCCGCGCTGAGCAGTCCGGTCGGGGAGTCCTCCACGGCGACGCACTCCGCCGGGTCGACGCCGAGCCGGGCCGCGGCGGTGAGGTACGGCTCCGGGTGCGGCTTGCCGTAGGTGACCTCGTCGCCGGTGACGACGGCGGCGAAGGTGCCGGCCGGCAGCGCGGAGACGACAGCCTCGGCGAGCGACGTCCAGGACATGGTGACCAGCGCGCACGGCACCCCGACCCGGCCGAGGTCGGCGAGCAGCTCGAGGGCGCCGGGGCGCCACGGGGGGCGCTCCCCGACCCGGACGACGACGTGCGCCAGCAGCCGCTCGACCACCTCGTCGACCGGCAGGTCGACACCACCGTGCCGGCGGATGTACTCGGCGGACACCCGGAGCGGGTTGCCGACGAGGGCGTGAGCATGGTCGTCGTCCCAGGACCCGCCGTGCTCGGCGACGAGGGCGTACTCGGCCTCCATCCAGTACGGCTCGGTGTCGACCAGGGTGCCGTCCATGTCCCACAGCACGGCCGCCGGGAGCACCGTGCTCACGTCGAGAACCACACGGCCTCCGGGTGGTGCACGACGAGCGCGTCGGTGGACTGCTCGGGGTGCAGCTGCAGCTCCTCGGACAGGACGACGCCGACCCGCTCGGGTCGCAGGAGGTCGACGAGCAGGCGGCGCTGCTCCAGGTCCGGGCAGGCCGGGTACCCGAAGGAGTACCGCGCGCCGCGGTACTCCTGGCGCAGCACGCCGGGCAGGTCCCGGGCGTCCCGTCCGCCGAGCCCCAGCTCGTCGCGGACCCGGGCGTGCCAGTACTCGGCGAGGGCCTCGGTGAGCTGGACGGACAGGCCGTGCAGCTCGAGGTAGTCCCGGTAGGCGTTCCGGGCGAACAGGTCGGCGGTGGCCTCGGCGACCCGGGAGCCGACGGTGACGAGCTGGAGGGCGACGACGTCCGGCTGCCCGGCCCGGTCGACCTCGGCGCGGTCGCGGAAGTAGTCGGCCAGGCACAGTCGGCGGTCCCGGCGCTGCCGAGGGAACGTGAGCCGGGCGCGCTCGGTGCCCGGCTCGCCGTCCGAGCCGTCGTGGTGCGCGATGACGAGATCGTCCCCCTCGGACCAGCACGGGTAGTACCCGTAGACCACGGCCGGCTCCATCAGCCCCTCGGTCTGCACCCGGTCGAGCCAGGCGCGCAGCCGGGGGCGGCCCTCGGTCTCGACGAGCTCCTCGTAGCTGGGCCCCGACCCTCCCCTGCTCCCGCGCAGGCCCCACTGGCCGAGGAAGGTGGCGCGCTCGTCGAGGTAGGCGGCGTAGTCGGCCAGCGGGACCCCCCGCACGACCCTGTCCCCCCAGAACGGCGGACGCGGGACGTCGACGTCCCGGGCGACGTCCGAGCGCCTGCGGCCGGCGCCGTCCGCGCCGTCCGCGCCGTCTACGCCGTCACCGGAGGCCGGCGCCGGGACCGGCCGGACCCGGCGGGCCCGCAGCGGCGGCAGGTGGTCGGACGGCGTGCTGTCCGGGTCCTGCCTGGCCTTGGCGACGGCGTCCATGAGGCGCAGGCCCTCGAACGCGTCGCGGGCGTAGCGCACCTCACCGGGGAAGATCCCGGCGAGGTCGTGCTCGACGTAGGCCCGGGTCAGCGCCGCGCCCCCGAGCAGCACCGGCCACCGGTCGGCCAGGCCCCGGGCGGTGATCTCCTCGAGGTTCTCCCGCATGACCACGGTCGACTTCACCAGCAGCCCGCTCATCCCGATGGCGTCCGCGTCGTGCTCCTGGGCCGCCCGCAGGATCTCGCCGATCGGCTGCTTGATGCCGAGGTTGACGACGTCGTAGCCGTTGTTGGACAGGATGATGTCGACGAGGTTCTTGCCGATGTCGTGGACGTCGCCCTTGACCGTCGCGAGCACGATGGTCCCCTTGCCGCGCCGGGGGCCGCTGCCGGCCAGGTCCGCCTCGATGGCGGGCTCCAGGTGCGCCACGGCGGCCTTCATCACCTCCGCGGACTGCAGCACGAACGGCAGCTGCATCTCCCCACGGCCGAACAGGTCGCCGACCTCACGCATCCCGGCGAGCAGGTAGTCGTTGACGACGTCGAGCGGCCCGGTACCCGCCGCGAGCGCCGCGTCGAGGTCGGCCTCCAGACCGGTCCGCTCCCCGTCGACGATCCGGCGGCGCAGCCGTTCGTCCAGCGGCAGGCCGGCGAGCTCGGCGGCCCGGTCGGCGCGCAGCGTCGCGGCGTCCACACCCTCGAACAGCTCGAGGAACCTGGCCAGCGGGTCGTAGCCCGGCCGGCGACGGTCGTGCACGAGGTCCCCGGCCACGCGGAGCTGCTCCTCCGGGATCCGCGCCACCGGCAGGATGCGGGCGGCGTGCACGATCGCGGCGGACAGCCCGGCCTCCACCGCCTCGTGCAGGAACACCGAGTTCAGCACCTGCCGGGCGGCCGGGTTGAGTCCGAACGAGACGTTGGAGACCCCGAGGACGGTCTGGACGCCGGGGAACCGGCGGGTGACCTCCCGGATCGCCTCGAGGGTCTCGAGCGCGTCGCGGCGGGTCTCCTCCTGGCCGGTCGCGACCGGGAAGGTCAGGCAGTCGACGAAGACGTCCTCCACCCGCATCCCCCACCGCCCGGTGAGCTCCTCGAGCAGCCGGGTGGCCACGGCGACCTTGTGCTCGGCGGTGCGCGCCTGCCCCTGCTCGTCGATGGTCAGGGCGACGACGGCTGCCCCGTGCTCGGCGACGACCGGCATCACCCGGGCGAACCGGCTGCCGGGCCCGTCGCCGTCCTCGTAGTTCACCGAGTTCACCACCGCCCGGCCGCCGAGCAGCTCCAGGCCCGCCTCGACGACGTCCGGCTCGGTGGAGTCGATGACCAGCGGCAGGGTGGAGCCGGTGGCGAGCCGGCCGACGACCTCGCGGACGTCGGCGACGCCGTCCCGGCCGACGTAGTCGACGCACACGTCGAGCAGGTGGGCACCGTCCCGGACCTGCTCGCGGGCGATCTCGACGCACTCGTCCCAGCGCCCGGCGACCATCGCCTCGCGGAAGGCCTTGCTGCCGTTGGCGTTCGTGCGCTCCCCGATCGACAGGTACGACACGTCCTGACGGAACGGGACGTGCTGGTACAGGGAGGAGACCCCGGGCTCCGGGTGCGGCGTCCGGGGGGTCACCGGACGCCCTCCGACCCGTTCGACGACGGCCCGCAGGTGCTCGGGGGTGGTCCCGCAGCAGCCACCGACGAGCTGGAGGCCGAGGTCGGCGGTGAACGCGTCGTGGGCGTCCGCCAGCTGCTCGGGGGTGAGCGGGTACGTCGCGCCGTCGGCGCCCAGCTCGGGCAGGCCGGCGTTCGGCATCGCGGTGACCGGTACCCGGGCGTGCCGGGACAGGTGCCGCAGGTGCTCGCCCATCTCGGCCGGCCCGGTCGCGCAGTTCAGCCCGATCGCGTCCACGCCGAGCGCCTCCAGCGCGGTCAGCGCCGCCGCGGTCTCGGTGCCGAGCAGCATCGTGCCGGTGGTCTCCACCGTCACCTGGACGAAGACCGGCAGCTCCTCCCCCGCCTCGGCGAGGGCCCGGCGAGCACCGAGGACCGCCGCCTTGGCCTGCAGCAGGTCCTGGCAGGTCTCGACCAGCAGCGCGTCGACCCCGCCGGCGACCAGACCGCGGACCTGCTCGGCGTAGGCGTCCCGCAAGGCGCGGTAGGTGACGTGGCCCAGGCTCGGCAGCCGGGTGCCCGGCCCCATCGAGCCGATCACCCACCGTGGCCGATCGGAGGTCGACCAGGCGTCGGCGGCCTGCCGGGCGACGCGGGCGCCGGCCTCGGCGAGCTCGCCGATCCGGTGGGCGATGCCGTACTCGCTGAGGTTGCCGAGGTTGGCCCCGAACGTGTTCGTCTCGATGCAGTCGACCCCGACCTCCAGGTAGGCGTCGTGCACGGCCCGGACCAGGTCCGGGCGGGTGACGTTGAGCACCTCGTTGCAGCCCTCGTGGCCCTCGAAGTCGGCGAGGGTCGGCTCGGCCGCCTGGATCATCGTGCCCATCGCGCCGTCGGCGACGAGGACGCGTTCGGCCATGGCGGAGCGCAGGAGGTCGGAGCGGCTGCTCATCAGGCAGGAAGTGTAGGTGGGGGTCCACCGGTTGTCGGTTCTCGCCCGTAGTCTGGACGCCGGCCCGGGACCGCGGGCGCGTCGAGACCCGGGCGCCGTCCAGACCCCCGGGCGAAGGGAGACTCGTGGTCGAGCAGCACCCCGAGGACGGGCAGCACCCCGAGGACGACCAGCACCCCGGTGCGGACCAGGCCGCCACCGGCGCCGCCGGGCCCAGCGGCACGGCCCCGGTGGTGCTCGCGGCGTTCGAGGGGTGGAACGACGCCGGCGAGGCGGCCAGCTCCGCCCTGGCCCACCTTGCCGAGGTGTGGCAGGCCGAACCGGTGGCCGCGCTCGACCCCGAGCCGTACCACGACTTCCAGGTGAACCGCCCCGTGGTGGCGCTCGGCGACGACGGCCGGCGCCGGATCACGTGGCCCACGACGCGGATCAGCCGGGCCCGGCCCCCCGGTGCGCACCACGACGTCCTGCTCGTCCGTGGACCGGAGCCGTCGATGCGCTGGATGACCTGGACCGACGAGGTGCTCGGCCACCTCCAGCGGGCCGGGGCCGGGATGCTCGTCACCCTCGGCGCGCTGCTGGCGGACGTGCCGCACACCCGGCCGATCCCGGTGACGTCCACGGCGGACGACGAGGAGCTCCTGCACCGGCTCGCGCTCGAGCCGTCCCGGTACGAGGGTCCGACCGGGATCCTCGGCGTGCTCCAGGACGCCGCGGGACGACGGGGGGTGCCGACCCTGTCGCTGTGGGCGGCGGTACCGCACTACGTGGGGCACAGCCCCTCCCCCAAGGCGGTGCTGGCGCTGCTGACCCGGATCGAGGAGCTGCTCGCCGTCCCGGTGCCGCTGGGGGACCTGCCGGAGGAGGCCCGCGCCTGGCAGACGGGGGTGGACGAGCTCGCCGGCGAGGACGCCGAGATCGCCGAGTACGTCCGACAGCTCGAGCAGGCCAAGGACACCGCCGAGCTGCCCGAGGCCACCGGTGAGGCGATCGCGCGCGAGTTCGAGCGCTACCTGCGCCGCCGTGGGGACGGCCCGCGCGGCTGACCGCCACGTCGCCGGGCGGCGCCCGGCCGCCTCCGCGGGGAGCGCGCGCAGTACCTCAGGAAGGACCCCGCAGCCGGACGCCGAGCAGCGCCTGGACGGTGTCGGCGACGAGACCGGGTGCGGCGGGGTCTGTCCCGCTGCCTGCGGCCCCGAGCTGTGCTGCCACCCACTCGTCGACGACCGCGACGGCCCCCGGGGCGTCGAGGTCGTCGGCCAGCCGGTCACGGACCCCGGCGAGCACGGGCCCGGCGTCCGGCCCGGCGGTCTGGGCGACCGCCGCCTGCCAGCGCTCGAGCCGCTCCCGGGCGGCGACGAGGTCGGCGTCGGTCCACTCCCAGTCGCTGCGGTAGTGGTGGGCGAGCACGGCCAGGCGGATGGCGTCCGGCGGCACGCCGTCCGCGCGCAACCGGGAGACCAGGACGAGGTTCCCGCGGGACTTGCTCATCTTCTCGCCGTCGTAGCCGACCATCCCGGCGTGGGCGTAGGTGCGGGCGTACGGCGTCCGGCCGGTCAGCACGTGCCCGTGGGAGGCGCCCATCTCGTGGTGCGGGAAGGCCAGGTCCGAACCACCGCCCTGCACGTCGAAGGGCGATCCGAGGTGGTGCAGGGCGATCGCGACGCACTCGATGTGCCAGCCGGGGCGGCCGTGCCCGAGCGGACCGCCGTCCCAGTAGGGCTCACCGTCGCGGGCCACCCGCCACAGCAGCGGGTCCAGCGGGTCCCGCTTCCCCGGCCGGTCCGGGTCCCCTCCGCGCTCGCCGAACAGCGCGAGCATCTGCTCCCGGTCGAGGTGGGCGACCGACCCGAAGTGCGGGTCGGCCGACACGTCGAAGTAGACGTCGCCGTCCGGCCCGGCGCCCTGCCCTGCGACCCGGTAGGCCGCACCCTGGTCGATGAGCCGGGTGACGGCGTCCACCACCCACGGGATGGTCTCGACCGCTCCGAGGTAGACGTCCGGCGGGACCACGCCCAGCGCCGCCATGTCCTCGGCGTACAGCGCGGTCTCGCGGCGGGCGAGCTCCCGCCAGTCCTCACCGGTGGCGACGGCGCGCTCCAGCAGCGGGTCGTCGACGTCGGTGACGTTCTGCACGTACCGGACGGTCAGGCCGGCGTCCCGCCACGTGCGCACGAGCAGGTCGAACGCGAGGTAGGTGGCGGCGTGCCCCATGTGGGTGGCGTCGTAGGGAGTGATCCCGCAGACGTAGAGGCGGGCGTCGGGGCCGGCAGCGCTCGGCCGCAGCGTCCCGGTCGCCGTGTCGTGCAGCATCGCCGCCAGGCCCACACCGGGCAGGGTCGGCACGGGCGGGACGGGCCAGGCGGTCACGACGGGCAAGGCTACTGCCGGCTGCTGAGGCCCGGGTCGTCCAGCGGGTGTGGTCGGGGTCGGGCGCCTCCACCACAGAATGCTGCGCTCGGCACAGCTTGGCCGGCGTGTCGTGCCAGCAACCCAGCACTCTGCGAGCCGGACGGTGGCCAGGGGGTGGCGGGATTGCATGATCACCAAGGGCGCGGGTGGCGGGATTGCATGATCACCGAGGGGTTAGAAGGGGGGCCAGGGGATGAGCGGTCGGCCGGCGCCGGGCCGTGGCAGGGTCCCCGCGTGGAGCAGGTCCGCGGTGCGGCGAGTCAGGGCCACGAGCTCGTCCCGGTCGAGCAGCGCCGCGAGGCGCCCGGCGAGGGCGCCGTCCGCGAGCGCGGTCCGAAGGCGTTCCAGCCGCGCCCGGGCGTCGTCCGGCAGCGGGCGTCCCGCCCAGCCCCACAGCACGGTGCGCAGCTTGTCCTCGACATGGAAGGTGAGGCCGTGGTCGACGCCGCGCACCCGGCCGGCGTCGTCGACGAGGACGTGCCCCGCCTTGCGGTCGGCGTTGTTGACGACGGCGTCGAAGACGGCGACCACGGCGAGCCGGGGGTCGTCCGCGTGCACGAGGACGACGGGGTCGCCGTCCGCGTCGTAGGCCTGCAGCACCGGGATCCAGCCGGCCCGGACGTCGGCGGGGGCCACGACGTCGACGAGTCCGGCGCCGGGCGCACGGTCGGCGGGGTGGTCCACCCACAGCTGGACGCTGCCCGGCCCGAGAGGTCCGTCGCGCAGGACCGTCGGGGGGACCACGTCGAACCCGGCCGCAGCGGAGACCTCGTAGGCGGCGACCTCCCGGGCGGCGAGCGTCCCGTCGGGGAAGTCCCACAGCGGCCGCTCCCCGGCCACGGGCTTGTAGACGCAGGCCGCCGACCGCTCGCCACGGCGGACGGTCGCCAGGAGCGTGGCGTTGGAGGCCTCGACGATGCGGCCGGCCACCTCGAGCGTGCCGTCGGCCAGCAGCTCGAGGTCCGCCGCGTCGTCCGCTCGGGTCAGCGCCGGTACCCGTTGGCCCGGGGGCAGACGTGCCCGTCGGGGTCGAGGGGGTTGCCGCAGAACGGGCAGGGCGGGCGCCCGGCAGCGACGAGAGCCAGGGCCCGGCGGGCGAAGGCCCGGGCCGCAGCGCCGGTGAGGGTGACGCGCAGCAGGCTCGGGCCGTCGTCCCCCGCCGTGGAGGCCTGCGGGTCCTCCAGGCCGGTGAGCTCCTCGAGCTCGACCACCTCGGGGTCGTCGCCGACCTCGAAGCACTCGATGACGACGAGGTCACGGTCGGCGTCCCAGGCCAGGCTCATCGTGCCGACCCGGAAGGCCTCCTCCACCGGCATCTCGAGCGGCTCGAGGTCCTCGGCCTGGGTGGGGGCCAGGGCCGGGACGGGGGCGCTGCCGCCGCTGCGCCGGAGCACCTCGTCGAGGAGCTCGTCCACGCGCTCGGCCAGGGCGGCTACCTGCTGCTTCTCCAGGGCGACGGTCGTGGTGGCCGCCCCGTCGCTGGCCTGGAGGTAGAACGCGCGCTGACCAGGCTGGCCGACGGTGCCGGCGACGAACCGCTGAGGCCGGTCGTACTCGAAGAGCTGGCGCGCCATACGTCGACCCTACCGACGGACGGTCGCCCCCGCGCCGCCACCGACAGCGGCCTCCGACTCGCGGCGGCTGCGGCGCCGGCGACGGCGGGGCGGGACGAGGCTGCCCAGGTCACCGGTGTCGTTGAGCCGCAGCACGAACGGCCGCAGCGGGGTGTAGCGCACGGCGGAGACCGAGCACGGGTCGACGGCGACCCGCTGGAAGGCGTCGAGATGGGCTCCGAGGGCGTCGGCGAGGACCGCCTTGATCACGTCCCCGTGCGAGACCGCCACCCAGACCGCGTCCGGGCCGTACTCGGCCTCGACCCTTGCGTCCGCCTCCCGGACGGCGTCGACGGCCCGGTGCTGCATCGCTCGCATCGACTCCCCGCCGGGGAACACGGCGGCGCTGGGGTGGGCCTGGACGACGGGCCACATGGGGTCCTTCGCCAGCTCCCGCAGTGAGCGCCCGGTCCACTCGCCGTAGTCGCACTCGGCGAGCCGCTCGTCGACCCGCAGGTCGGGGCGTGGCACCGCCCGGGTGCCGCCGGTGGCCACGATGCTCTCCGCGGTGCGCACGCACCGCTCCAGCGGGCTGCTCAGCACCTCTCGCAGCGGCAGGGTCGCCATCCGGTCGGCCAACGCCCGAGCCTGGTCCCGGCCGGTGTCGTCGAGGCCGATCCCGGGTGTGCGGCCGGCGAGGGTCCCGTCGGCGTTCGCGGTGGTCCGGCCGTGACGGACGAGCAGGACGGTAGGCACCGGTCCAGGCTACGGGCTGGTCACAGCGGGGAGAGCACCCCGGCGGCGAGCAGGCCGTACACCCCGAGGCCGAGCAGCACCCGGTAGACGACGAACGGCTGGAAGCTGCGGGTGGAGATGAACCGCATGAACCACGCGATGACGGCGTACCCCACGACGAAGGCCACC